>NZ_JBTNDX010000021.1:0-76512 GCF_054510755.1 Pseudarthrobacter sp. MDT3-1
AGAAGGGGGATTAACAGCCGTTGTTATGTCGCACCCATAACAAAAACACCGGAATCCTGCGGAAGTCAGTCGAACACCATCACCCCATGTCCAGAGTCCTGGGCCTGGACCCGGTACGAGCCGTGCATGGCAACAATCGTCGAACTGGACACCGGGCAGGTACTGGGCATCGTGGACGGACGCGACCACAAGGGCGTCGGCGACTGACTCTTCGCCCGGCCGCTGCAATGGCGGCTCGAAGTCCAGGTCGTCGCGATCGACCCGTTCGCAGCCTTCCGGAAGGCGCTGCGGATGTGGTTGCCGCACACTGCGGTCTCGGTGGATTTTTTCCACGTGACGCTGCTGGCCAACGACATGCTCACCACAGTCCGCCAGGGCCTGTCCCTGCGGGTCAGGGGCCGGCGCGGCAGGGCCACGGACCCGGCGTGGGCGAACCTGATGCTGCTGCTGAAAGTCAACGAGAACCCCTCAGAACGCGGACAGCACCGGCTTGCCGGCGTGTTCGCCGCTGACGATCCGACCGGCAGCCTCCAGGCCGCCTGGCATGTCAAGGAACAACTCCGCACCCTGCTGAAAACCGGCTCCCTCGAAGCCACAGCCGCGGCAAAGACAGCCCTGACGGACCTCGTGGAACGCGCAGCGATGCCCGAGACCAACAGGCTCTATCGGACCGTGTGCCGATGGTGGGCCGAGATCGAAGTCCTCATCGTCACCGGAGCAACAACCGCCAAGGTAAAAGCAAACAACACCGCGATAAATCACATCAAGCGCAAATCAGTTAACCGGCCGCGGCTACCGTAACCCGGTTGGCAGAATGAGACATCATCTCAGCAGACCATTCCCCGGGAACTTTGAAGAGCCCCCATATTCCGGCCTTCCTGTCGCCACGACGGGCCTTCTTAGATGAGCATGGATAGGGCCGTCTGAATCTTGCGCCGCGGTGTAGTCCCCGTACGGTGTGGCGTGGTGCGGCGGGAAAGAGGCACTGACCTCTTTCCCGCCGCACCGAAAACCGCCAGCCCGGCGGTGGCGTCTCGTACCGTACTAATGAACGAGGACAGCCCGCTTCGCCAACATGGCGATGCGCATGTACATCTGACCGGCGCTGCTCCGCAGGTCAGAGCTCTTGGCCCGGAATTTCCCTGCTCGGCTTTGGCTTCGCCAGACAGACGGGTCGCGATACAGAATTGGGAGGACGAGCTCAAGCTCCTCCGGGGTACGGACTTGAACTCCAGCGAGGCCCAAGTACTCGGACAGAGACTGGGGCATTTGTTGATAGATGACCGGGACGCCGAGAGAGGCTACTTCGACGGGGACCATCTCAAACGTTGCGTACTTGATGGGAGTTACCATCAACCTCATGCTGGAAATCCGCTCAGAGAAGTCGTCACGCAGGAACGGCCAAATCTCGTCCACGTCCAGGGGGACGTCGTATTTTGGTTTGTACTGTCTGACGGCATGAATGGGCGCCTCCGGCAGTGCGCTTCGGATTGCCTTGATCCATTCCTCGGCAGGGTGACTCATAAGGGAGCTGTCACTGAGTTTGGCGATGTCCCCAACGAATATGCCGTCACTAGTATGAAATTCTGCAGCCGGAGGGAGGGGGAGCGAAAGCGTCTTGGGTATTGGGACCAAGAGATGCTCGACATCGTCGAGTTCAGGGTGCTGCAGCATAGCTTCCGTGAAGACCATCAGCACGACTCGATTTCCGTACTTGGCCTCCCACTCAAGGAGTTTCTGCCGGATGTGCCTATTGCGACTGGATTTGCCGTTGACCGATAGGTTAATGACTACAACGCGTCCACGGCCAGCGTGCAGTTCAACGAGGTGTTCAACACGGGCAAAATCTGGGCGTTCGGGATCGCCGACGTAGATCATCACGACAGAGACCTGGGCCCCACCAAGATTCTCAGGGTCCCCCGTCTCGATGTCAGCCAGCACGACGTTGGCGCCGAATTGCTGCAGTAGGGACGCCGTGATGTGGCACGACTTGAGGATGCCCCCCTTCTTCCACTTGGCTTTATCTGTCCGACCGATAACTGCAACACCGAGATCGTCACGTGCGAGTTCGGGTTTTAGCTCGTTGATTTTCCACGCACCGTGATCCTTGACCAGTTTGCTGACATGCGCCCGCACATCGAATTTAGCCACGGGATCGCCCTTGCCCAGAGACACGTTGGAAATGGACGGGGCATCAGCCTCGATCGGAATCGCCCAGCCTTTTTCGTGGCGCAACACCACCATCGGCACGTTATTCCATTGAGCCTTACGGGCCAAGAATGCGTCAGCCATGTTTGGGTAATGAAAGTCCTCAAACTCGACGGGCATTGTGCTTGTGTGGAATCCAGCGATGCCCGTTCCCAGGAGGTGCACCGGAGTGTCCTTGCCGCGGAGCGTTGAAAACGAGAGAACTCGCCTGTACTTGCTGTTGTAGTAGTCTTCGAAGTCGTCGGAAAATATCGACCCGTGCCAGCCCACGATTGCCTTACGCCCGTATCTTTCTATCCCGTCGATCATATAGTCGACGTAAAAGTCGGGATACTCGATGTCATCGTCGCACGTCAGGTAGTAACCATCGAAACCTTCAATAAACAAAAACTTTCCGCGGTCGCCATAGTCCGGCCCGGTAAAGAACCGTACACGCGAGTCGTGAGCAATATCGCTGGGCGGAATATCGGCTCCATTCAGGTAAACGAATATCTCATCGGCCTGCGGAAGCAATGCTTCCAAAACTGCCTTTAGTCCCCGCTCCCGTCCGGGCATGGTGGCAATGCCAATTCGTACCGAGTCAGTGCGTCGATACCCTGAACCCTGGACTTCGCGCATGCGGAGAGAATTAGCGGATTCCGACTCGACCAGCTGGGAACCTCCCCGCGCTAAAATAACCTCACGGACGGCGTTTACCGCTGCTTTGGCCGACAGCGCCTCAGGCTGGTTAGATTCCCATCTTTCAGCAAGGTTCTTGAAGGCTCGATGCCAAGATACGGCGGCAGTCTCAAATTTTTCTCGGTCGTCAAGTGCCTTATCCAGCTCCTCAACGGCGGTGGCAAGACGATCAGCGAGGTCTTGCTCTGCACGGGACACTTGCCTTTCTAGGGTTGTTTCCACCGCCTTTTCGATGGCTTCCCGTGCACGTTCAATCACCGCGCATGCCCGGTCATAAGCGGCAGTGGAAGCAAGAAGGCGGTGATCGTTACCTTCCGAAAGCTTTGCGACGCCCTGCTGGATTGAGTCCGTCAACTGTGATCCAACACGAGAGACTGCTTCCGATGTGCCTTGGGAAGCGGCAAGAACCTCTAACGCAGTTCCTCTGAGGGATAGGACAGAGTCATTAATGTCGGCGGTTGCGCGCTGATTTTCCGCATTCTTGTCGGAGAGGGTTGCAATGCCGTGCTCGAGAAATTTTTCGATTTTAGATCCGGTACTAATAACCAATTCGGACGTGTCGCGAGTCGCATCAACGATTTGTGTACGCGAGGACTCCAAATGATCGGCGATAGAAGAGGTTGTCGTGAGAATTTTGGCGGCCCTCTGTGCCAATGAAGTCGTTGATTCACGAATCTCAGACAGGCTATCCAGCTGCAACGCGGTCTTGGACAGGTCGCCAGCCATTCCCTCCACTGCTTTTAGGACGTCCTGGTGGCGGCCGCTGTCCTCGTTGTTGACCGGTGCCAGATTGCCCACTTTGTTGGATATGCGGTCGAGGCTGGTCAGGGTCCGCCGGCTGTCATGGCGACGAGCGTCGATTTCGAGACGATGCCTGAGCTGCGCGACTGATTCAAACTGCATTGATTCGGGGTGGACCCAAACGTAGTTGACGCTCCGTCCTCCCTCAGCAACCACCTCATATCCCATTGGAACGAGTAAGTCCGACAGGCCCCGATATGCCTCTGGCGAGTGAGATTCAGCCACGATGGTCGGTTTGTCCCTAGCAATGACAGACAGGCCACCCTCTACGACCTTATTTTCGGCACCCTCAACATCTATTTTCAGAAGGGCTACCGGCCGGTCTCCAACGATGTCTGTGAGGGTCCTTCCCTCGATGGAATGTGGCTGTTTGCCGGATTCAATGGCTTGGAAGGTGCCGCCGTTTTCGGGGATATTGTTGATCATTTCGAAATCGGATTCTTTATCCCACACGACACATTGAACCGTCGAAACGCGTTCATTCAGGGAGTTTTCCACGATATTACGCTGGAGGAGTTCGTAGTTGATAGTGACTGGTTCAATGGCCAATACGGGATTCTCAAAGAAACTGCCGAAGTACACCGTGTGGTTTCCGATGTTGGCACCGACGTCAACAATCAGGCCGTCAGACGAAAAATGCAGGGAAGCAATGATGTCGAGGAGATCGTTCTCGTAGAAGTTTCCATCGCGCGAAACAAGCCCGAAGATGTACTCGTTCTCAAGGCCGGCTAAGACAACATGTTTTCCGCGGACGCTGAATGACGTGCTTCTTACAGTCTTGCTTGTGGGCATTCTCGGCACCTTCAAAATAGATTGCTTCGTTTCGGGCACACCCCAGGAGACCGTGCGTGAGCGATCCTCGAACGTAGCCGTGGGAAGTCCTTCCTACTCTAGCGGTTGTTGCACGACCACCCTGTCGGGTTACTGGACGCCGGATGGCCGTTCCATATTTATGGCGTCAACCCCTTGTGGTCACGGCCGCAAACGTCCGGCCACTACACTTGGGGAGGCGGAGAGTGCGTGCAGGTGCCGGTCTGTGAATGCAGACCTCGAAACGGAGCGAGCCATTCGCTGCAGTTCAGTTCGGTGAAGACTATGGAGGTGCTTATGAAAAGCAAAACGATCAGATTAGCTGTTGGAGCTTGCGTAGTCCTTGCTGTTGCGGCTGTTTACTTGGCCGTTAGTTTCGTTAGCCCCGCTGTTTACCTAACCGTTATTTTCTCGGGTCTCCTCTTCACCATTCTGACCAGCACGTACTTCATTGTTACTAGAGTGGTTCAGTCCAGCCGACGTCATATCAGGGCCAGCGCGGATCTGCACAAGATGACACATCTGCGTCTACAGAATCTTGAGGCGTCGCGAGCCAGAGCAGCCGTAAAAATGCAGAAAACACTTTCCCTAACTGCAGCAGGTATCGGAAGAACTGACCGCGCGCTGTCCGACAGCGAGGCAGCGCGGGCGCGGGCGGCAAAGAAGGCGAATGATCAGATCAACTCTCTGCTTCGCGCGCTGTCCGACAGCGAGGCAGCGCGGGCGCGGGCGGCAAAGAAGACGAACGATCAGATCAACGTCGTTCTGAGCGAGCTAAGACACTTGGGCGCGGCCGCAGAGGGCCTCGAACGTCTGGGCACGGCTTCTCGGGAGCTGTTGGTTGAACGAGAGAAGAGCCGTTCGCAATTGGTGGAATCGTTCACCACGCATGCAGTGCAGGTGGAAATGTACCTAACTGAAATTCAGGAGAGCCTGGCCCATCCTGTCCCAAGCTACAAAGAGGAAGTTCTGGGCAGGTTGCTGCATCGGGCAGGTTAGGTCACTTCAGCAGTCACACCAACAAATATACGCCGCATTCCGGAGCGTTAGCCTCCGTGGGTTCAAGCGTTGGAAACAGGCTCTCTTTCCCAGGTCCCTACAACCAAACAATCCGTCTCATGGCTGCTTCTGCTGCTACGGTTTTGAAGTTATCGGTTAGACGAGGAGTGTAGCGGACGGAAATTGGTCTTCGTGGCTACTTAGTGTCATGCAGTCAGCGTGGGAATTGAAGTCGTTTACTCTTTTTCCCACTCCCAGTTGCTCCGAGATTGCTGCGAGGCTCCTTTTGGCGGCGTGTCCATCACCGTACGGATTGATGGCGTTCGCCATGGTCTTGTAATGCAGTCGATCGCGAAGGAGACGCATTACTTCTTCAAAGATGCGGTGTTCGTCCGTGCCGATGAGCATTACGGTACCCGCATCGACGGCCTCGGGGCGTTCGGTGTTGTCACGCATGACGAGTACTGGCTTGCCGAGGCTGGGTGCCTCTTCCTGGACTCCGCCGGAATCGGTGAGCACGATGTGCGCCAAGGACAGCATGCGGGTGAACTCGCCGTAGGCCAGGGGCTCCGTGACGATGACGTTTTTCTTGCCCTCCAGGGCCGGAAGTACGGCCTCACGGACCACGGGGTTCTTGTGTGCAGGCAGCACAATGACCAGGTCCGGCTCGGCGTCGGCAATGCGGGCAAGCGCCCGGCCCACGCCACGCATGGCGTCGCCCTGGTTTTCGCGGCGGTGGGTTGTGACCAGAAGGATCCGGCGCCCGCTGGCGGCCAGGTCTTCAAGCTGGGGGTCCGTGAACGCTATTTTCTTGCCCACTGTGGTGAGCAGTGCGTCGATCACGCTGTTTCCCGTGACAACAATGTCGTCCTCGGAAATACCCTCCGCGAGGAGGTTCGCCTTGCTGGTGCTGGTGGGAGCCAAGTGCAGGCTGGCGATCTGGCTGGTGATCTTTCGGTTGGCTTCTTCGGGAAACGGCGAGAGCAGGTTCCCGCTGCGCAGCCCGGCCTCGACGTGCACCACAGGGATGCCGTGGTAGAATGCGGCAATGGCGCCAGCCGTGGACGTGGTGGTGTCACCCTGAACGATGACAGCGTCCGGCTTGTTATCGGCAAAGAGCTTGTCCAGGCCGTCGATGGTGCGCGTCATGATCGCCGAAAGAGACTGACCTTGCTGCAGGATGTTCAGGTCATGGTCGGGGACGATACCGAAGAGCTCGTTGACTTGGTCCAGCATCTCGCGGTGCTGGCCTGTAACAGTGACAATGCAGTCGAAGTCAGGTGAGTCCTGAAGGGCGGTAACGATTGGGGCCATTTTGATGGCCTCCGGACGCGTCCCGAAAATTGGCATGACGCTGGGCACGGATTTCCCCCAAGAATGGCAGTGGTGATGTGCCGATGCTATCGCAACGACCAACGAAGTGATGAATTGAGGGCGCGAATTAGCCGGCCAAGATCAAGGTCAATGCCAGAATCGGGATGCTGGCCGAGACAAGAATCACTACGCCTAGTGCTACGAGACGCTTGGTACGCGGGCTGGCCTTCTTTGTTGCCGGGCCAGGGGGTGCATCCGACTTAACAGGGGGAACCGCCGCAGGAACTGGCTCCGTAATCATGCGGCCTCCTGGCAGCAACTGATCAGGAATCTCCCGGCGGAATCGCCGTTTGCGCATGTGCCGGGGACCAGGAGGAAGCGGCCTGAGGGGCAGGTCAGTCTCGCTCAAGTTATCTCTCCTCACCAGCAATCCAGCCCGCACACGGTGCACAGGCAAAGTTCAATTGTTGCATCCAGCGCCTTAGGAACCGCACTCCGGGTGCAGATTCACATCAATCAGGCCCACCGTCTCGATCACAAACCGCCGCAGCCACTCCATCGAGTCGAGCTTGGGATTGGACGCCACCATGGTGACCGTGGCGTCCGTGCATTGCTGGATCAGAGTCTCTGACCTGGGCACATGATAGGAGGATGTGACCACCGCTATCGAGGTCCAGCCGTTGGCCTTCACCAACTTCCCGATCACGTCCGCCTCGCTGCGGGTATCCATGCCAACCGGCCGGAAACAGACCAACGATGCACTGGGAAAGGAGGCCTCCCGGCACAGGGTGTCTGCAGAAAAGTTTCCCGGCGTGTCCGTCCAAGAGACCACCAAAACTGGTGCCCCCGCGTCGGCAGCGAAGCGCTGGGCAACAGGCAGGCGCTCCCCGCTGCTGCCGCCCAGAACGATGACCGCATCCACGGGAGGCGTCGACGAAGCCGGCGACGTGACGCAAAAGAGCAACAAGCTTGCGGTGAACCATAAAACGAATAAGCCAAAAAGGGTGCCGGTAAAGATCTTCGCGGCGATGGTCCCCTTTTGATGCACTCTGCAAGTCTAGGTGCCCGTGCGGTGCTTGGATGTCGGCCCCAGCCGATAGCGTAGGGCTGTGCCTGCAGAACAGTTGACCGTCGCCTCGCTCTCCGAGTCCGAGCTCCTTGCCCGGATCTTCCCGCGCCTGAATCATAGCTCAAGCGTCCTTTTGGGTCCGGGAGACGACGCCGCGCTGGTATCCGCCCCGGACGGCCGGACCCTGATCTCCATCGACACCCAGGTGCAGGACCAGGACTTCCGGCTCCAATGGCCCAACGGGTACCGCACCACGGGCTTCGACGTCGGCTGGAAGGCGGCGGCCCAGAACCTCAGCGATATCAACGCCATGGGCGGCGTGGCCACGTCGCTGGTGGTGAGCCTGACGTTGCCGCCCGAAACTCCTGTCAGCTGGGTGGCGGACCTTGCCGACGGCCTGACTGCGGGAATCAGGGAACTCGGGGCCGCCGAGTGCTCCGTGGCCGGGGGCGACTTGGGCCGCGGCACGGAAATCTCCGTCACGGTCGCCGTGCTGGGCTCGCTGGCGGGCGGAGAGGCCGTCCTGCGATCCGGTGCACGTTCCGGCGACGTTGTGGCTCTGGCCGGGACGGTGGGACGGGCCGCAGCCGGGCTTGCGCTCCTGGAATCGGAAACCGCACTGGAGTCCCTGGTGCCGGCGCAGCGGGCGCTCGTGGAACTGCAGTGCCGGCCGCGGCCGCCCCTGTCCGCCGGGCCGGCGGCAGCACGGGCCGGTGCCACGGCCATGCTGGATATCTCTGACGGCCTGGTGCGCGACGGCGGCCGCCTCGCCGCCGCCAGCGGCGTGGCGCTTGACCTTGACCCCGGTGCACTGAAACCTCTCGCAGAAGCCCTGCGTCCGGCGTCGGACCTTCTCAGTGCTGACCCCATGGCCTGGGTGCTGGGCGGGGGAGAGGACCACGGGCTGCTGGCCACATTCCCGGCCGGCGTTCAGCTGCCTGCCGGATTCACTGCGATAGGCTCAGTACAAGCCCCGGGAAGCTCCACACCACCGGGCGTCACAATTGCGGGCCACGCCGTTGGCACCGGGGGATGGGATCACTTTGCAGACTAAGGTTGCCGCCAACGCGCAAGCGATGAAGCGGTGGTTGGACAAGGCTGAAACCGCCATTGCCAACCACAGCGACCGCCTCAATGCCATCAACATCTTCCCCGTGGCGGACGGTGACACCGGCACCAACCTTTACCTCACCGTGCGGGCGGCCGCACGTGCCCTGCGCAGCGACCCGGCGGGCCAGGGCACGGCAGTCACTGCTGATCCCGGCCAGGCGGATGTCGGAGCAGTGCTGGCGCGCGCCGGCCGGGCCGCAATGGAGCAGGCCCGGGGCAACTCCGGAACCCTTTTCTCGGTCTTCCTCTGCGCTGCGGCTGAACCCCTGGCCGGTCACACCCGACTGACCTCAACCCTTCTGGCCGCCGCCCTGAACCGCGCCCAGATCCGCGCCTGGTCTGCGTTGAGCGATCCCGTACAAGGCACCATGCTTTCGGTCATGGAGGCCGCCGCCCGCGCCGCCGCGGCAGTGGACGCAGGACACAACGGCGACGACAGCAACCAAGCCCTGGGCAAAGCCCTCGACGCTGCCGTCAACGGCGCGCTGAAAGCAGTAGTCAGCACCGAGAGCCAGTTGGCCGCCCTTGAAGCCGCGCATGTTGTCGATGCCGGGGGAGTCGGCATGCTGCTCATCCTCGACTGCCTCCGCTCCGCCGTCCTGGGCGAAGAACTGCAGGGCGAACTCCTCGACGGGCTGCACGGCTATGACGTCCAGGACCCCCACATCCACACTGATATGCCGGTTGACGACGGCGTTGAGGTTATGTGCACCATCAGCCTGTCGCCGCTCACCGCGGCCACGCTGCGCCAGCGGCTCGACGAAATCGGCGAGTCCGTCATCATGAGCCAGGTGGACAGCCTGGCAGATGCGCACGGCAGTTACCGGTGGCGGGTCCACGTGCACGTCTCCGACGCCTCACCGGCCGTCGCCCTGATCCGTTCCCTCGGCGAACCCAGCGACATTTCGGTCAGCGAACTCGCCATGCCCCGCGATCCCGAACCAGCTCCGGTGAACTCCAGTGGGCATGAGCGCTGAACTCGACCTGGGCCTGGAACGCCTGATCGGAAAGCGGTCAGCTTCGGCCATTGAGAAGCATCTGGGCATCACCACGGTGGGCGGGCTGCTGAACTATTTCCCTCGCCGTTACCTGAACCGCGGCGAGCTGACCCCCATCAGCGAGTTACCCGTGGATGAGGAAGTCACCCTCATCGCGCGGGTGCTCTCCAACAGCACCCGCAAGATGCATACCCGCCGCGGTTCCATCACCGACGTCGTGATTACTGACGACGCCGCCTTCCATGGCCGTCCGCGCCTGGCCGCCGTAGGCCCCGGCAGCGGGCACGGCACTCTCAAGATCACCTTCTTTAGCGGCCACCGGGCAAGGGCCGAACTCCTGCCGGGCCGGCGCGTGATGTTCTCCGGCAAAGTGACCCGGTACGGCCCGTCACTGGGGCTGACCAACCCGGACTTCCACCTCCTGGACGAGGACCCGGACATGCCAGCCATGGACCCCGAAAAGCTCGCCGCCATGCCCATCCCGGTGTATCCGGCCACCGCAAAGCTCACCAGCTGGTCAATCCAAAAAGTCATCTCCACGCTCCTGGAAACCGTGGATCTGGACGCCCTGCCGGATCCGCTGCCGGAGACGGTCGCCGCGCGGGAAAAATTCCTTCCAGTGGCCGAGGCCTACCGGCTCATCCACAAGCCGGAAACGCAGGCTGACTGGAAGAAGGCCCAGGAGCGATTGCGTTACCAGGAGGCCCTGGTCCTGCAGGCGGCACTGGCCCGGCGCCGTGCCCAGCTTGCGGCCGAGGAAGCCACGGCGCGGCGCCCGGCCACCAACGGGCTGCTGGCGGCGTTCGACAGGCAGCTGCCCTTCACGCTCACCGGCGGCCAGACCGCCGTCGGGAAAACGCTGGCCACGGAGCTGGCACAGGACAGCCCCATGAACCGGCTGCTGCAGGGCGAGGTCGGCTCGGGCAAAACCATCGTCGCGCTGCGGGCCATGCTGCAGGTAGTGGATGCCGGCGGGCAGGCGGCCCTCCTGGCGCCCACCGAGGTCCTCGCCGCCCAGCACTTCGAATCCATCCGGCGGACCCTGGGCTCCCTGTCCCGCGACCCGATGCTGTCCGCGGACGGGCTGCTGGGCAGCCTGGCCGAAGGGGCGGTGCAGGTCACCCTCCTCACCGGCTCCATGCCCACCGCCGCCCGGAAACGGGCCATGCTGGACGCCGCATCCGGCGCGGCCGGGATCGTGATCGGCACGCACGCGCTGCTCAGCGACAACGTCGCGTTCTACGACCTTGGCCTGATCGTGGTGGACGAACAGCACCGGTTCGGCGTGGAGCAGCGGGACGTTCTCAGGTCGAAGGCCAACAAGCCGCCGCATCTGCTCGTCATGACGGCCACGCCCATTCCACGTACGGTTGCCATGACGGTCTTCGGCGACCTCGAAACCTCCGTCCTGGACGAGCTCCCGGCTGGCCGGGCGCCGATTTCCACGCATGTGGTGGGCCTCGCCGAAAACCCCGGCTGGGCAGACCGCATCTGGTCCCGTTCCCGTGAGGAGATCGACGCCGGGCACCAAGTATACGTGGTGTGCCCCAGGATCGGAACGGACGACGACGGCGACTTCAGTCCGGGGGAAGCGGAACCTTCCGCGGCTGACTTAGCAGGCGACGGCGCTGCGCGTGAGCTCGCGTCGGTGACTGCCGTCGTCGAACATCTCCAGCAGGAGCCAGCTCTGGCCGGTGTGCCGCTTGGGCCCATGCACGGCCGCCTGGACCCCGCGGTCAAGTCCGCCGCGATGGCCGATTTCACGGCCAACCGGACCAAGCTCCTGGTTTCCACCACGGTCATCGAAGTCGGGGTCGACGTCCATAACGCAACGCTGATGGTGATCCTCGACGCCGACCGCTTCGGCATTTCCCAGCTGCACCAGCTGCGCGGCCGGGTGGGCCGTGGCGGGCTTCCCGGAACGTGCCTGCTGGTCACCAACCTCGAACGCGGGCACCCGAGCCGGCTCCGGCTCGATGCCGTGGCGGCAACCACCGACGGCTTCGAGCTGTCGCAGGAGGATTTGAAGCTGCGCCGCGAGGGCGACATCCTGGGCGCGTCGCAGTCCGGCGGCCGCTCCACCCTGAAACTGCTGCGCGTGCTGGAACACGAGGACATCATTGCGCAGGCGCGCCAGGACGCCCAGGAAATTGTGGGCTCGGATCCGGCCCTGGCGCGGCATCCGCGGTTGGCGGAGGCCATTGACGAGTACTTGAACCCCGAGAAGGAGGCGTTCCTTGAGCGCGGATAGGAGGCGGACATGAGCCGCATCATCGCGGGCGCCGCAGGCGGGACCCCCCTGGTCAGCGTCCCCGGCTCCCTGACCAGGCCCACTACTGACCGCGTTAAGGAAGCACTGTTCTCCCGGCTTGACGCCTTCGGAATCATTGCCGGTGCCCGGGTCCTGGACCTGTACGCAGGGTCCGGATCGTTAGGGTTGGAGAGCGGAAGCAGGGGCGCTGAGGCCGTTGACCTCGTGGAATTCGATGCCAAGGCCAGTTCCGTGTGCCAGCGCAATGCGGACCTGATCAACGGCGTGCTGGGCCGCAAAGGTGTGACGGTCCACCGGTCCAAGGTGGAGTCCTTCCTGGAGCGCGCGGCGGAGACGGCCAGCTGGGACCTGGTGTTCCTGGACCCGCCGTATCCGCTGGATGACCCTGCCCTGTCGGCGGTGCTGGGCAAACTCGCAGATCATCTGGCTCCGGCGGCCGTGGTGGTGGTAGAGCGGTCCTCGCGCTCGCCGGAGCCGTTCTGGCCGGCCGGGCTGGAACGGTTTGCCGAGAAGAAGTACGGCGAAACCCGGCTCTGGTTCGCAGAGCCTTTCGTGCCTGACGCCATCGCGCCGGACGTTGTTATTGAGGAGCAGTCGCCGAAGCAGGCTTAGGCTGGGCCGGCGAGCCCGTCCAGGTCCACGCCGGCCAGAACCTTCGCGGGGTGGGGGCCGCGTGCCGTCAGTTCGGCTGTCCAGGCTTCGGGCCAGGGCGCCTGCGTTCCGGCGAGGATGATGTTGCCGGGGTAGCGGCCCGCGAACATCCCGGTTTCGGCGAAGGCCGCCACGTCGGTCATGGCGCGGCGCATGGCGGCGGCCTGGCTTCGTACCAGGGTCAGGCCGGGTTCATCGCCCACGTTGACGATCAGCAAGCCTTCCGGTGCAAGGCGTGCACGGGCCTCCTGGTAGAACTCCTCGCAGGCGATGTGGGCCGGGGCTTCCGGACCCGAAAAGATGTCCAGGATCACGACGTCGAACTGAAGTTCCGCGTCCAGGTCCGCCAGGGCGTCGCGGGCATCGCCGATGACGGTGTGCAGGTCGGTACCGTCAGGCAGGGGGAGTTGCTGCAGGACAAAGTCGAGGAGCTCGCGTTCCAGCTCCACCGCATACTGGACGGATCCGGGCCTCGTCGCCTGGATGTAGCGCGCAAGGGTCAGGGCTCCGGCCCCAAGATGGAGCGCGGTGATTGGCTGGCCTTCGGGAGCGGCGAGGTCCACAATGTGGCCGATCCGTCGCAGGTACTCGTAGAAGATCTCCTCAGGATGCGCCAGGTTAACATGGGACTGCTCGGCCCCGCCGATGCTCAGGACGTAGCCGCCGTCGGTGAAAGCATCGGGCTCGATGGAGGCGTGCTGTCCCGTGGTCCGCAGGAACCGCGTGGAACGTGTGCCGCCGGGCTCCGCCATCAGAGCTTTCCGCTGAGGGTCGCCAGCCTGGCGGCGGCCTCCTCGAGGAGCTCCACTTTCTTGCAGAACGCGAATCTGAGCAGGCTCCGCGTCCGTTCCGCGCCCTCCGGGTGGCAGAAGACGGGGACGGGGATCGCGGCCACTCCCACCAGTCCGGGCAGCCTGCGGGCCAGGTCCACGGAGTCGCTGATGCCAAGGGGCGCGGTGTCCACGTTGACGAAATAGGTGCCCTGCGGCGTGTAGACGTCGAATCCTGCGGCGCGAAGGCCTTCGCTGAGGATGTCCCGCTTCTTCCGGAGGGTGGCCGAGATGCCCTGGTAAAACTCATCCGGCAGTGCCAGGCCGGTCGCGATGGCCGCCTGGAACGGTGTGCCGGAGCTGTAAGTCAGGAACTGCTTGACCGTGCGGACGGCCGCCACCAGATGTTCCGGGCCGGTCAGCCAACCGATCTTCCAGCCAGTGAAGGAGAAGGTCTTTCCGGCAGACGAGATGGTGATGGTCCGCTCCGCTGCACCCGGCAGGGTGGCGACAGGAATGTGCCTGGCGCCGAAGGTGAGGTGCTCGTACACCTCGTCGGTGATGATGAGGCAGTCATGCTTTGCGGCAAGCTCAACGACGCGCTGCAGAACATGGCGGGGGAGGACGGCGCCGGTGGGATTGTGCGGGTTGTTCAACAGCACCACCCGGGTGCGGTCGGTGAAGGCCGCCTCCATGGCCGTCATGTCCGGGTAAAAGTCGGGAGCCAGCAGCGGGGCGGTGACGTGAGTGGCGCCTGACAAGCCGATGACGGCGCCGTACGAGTCATAAAACGGTTCGAACGTCAGCACGTCATCGCCAGGGCCGACGAACGCCAGCAACGTTGCGGCGATCCCCTCTGTGGCGCCGGTAGTGATGATGACCTCTGTGTGCGGGTCCGGGGCCAGCCCGTAGAACCGCTCCTGGTGGGCAGCCACGGCCTCACGCAGTTCCAGGATACCCTTGCCGGGCGCGTACTGGTTGGCCCCGGCTTCGATTGCGGCCATCGCTGCCGCCTTGATTTCCCGCGGTCCGTCCTCGTCAGGAAAGCCCTGCCCGAGGTTGATGGCGCCGGTCTGCGCCGCCAGCGTGGTCATCTCTTCGAAGATGGTGACGCCCAGTTGGCCGGCAGGTCCCAGCAGATTGGCGCCTGAGGCGGTGCGCTGCCACGGGGCAGGCACGGTGGGCATGGAAAGGTCCCGCGGTGGATGCATCCAGTCATGGTATCCCGGCCGTCCCATGCGGTAGGTTCGGTGCATGAGACGCGCTGTCTGCCCCGGATCCTTTGACCCCATTCACAACGGCCATCTCGAGGTCATCGCCCGTGCCGCCGGCCTCTTCGATGAGGTGATCGTGGCGGTTTCGACCAACTATGCGAAGAAGTACATGTTCAGCCTGGGGGACCGTCTGGATATGGCGCGCGAAACCCTGGCATCCCTCAAAGGCATTGTGGTGGAACCGGTGGGCGACGGTCTCCTGGCCGAGTACTGCCGCCAGCGCGGTGTCTCCGCGATCGTCAAAGGTCTCCGCTCATCCTCAGACTTCGACTACGAACTTCCGATGGCCACCATGAACCGCCAGCTCAGCGGCGTGGAAACGGTGTTCCTGCCGGCCGAGGCGCACTACCTGCATCTGTCATCCACCCTGATCAAAGAGGTGGCCGGTCTGGGTGGCAGCGTGTCCGACTATGTGCCCCGGTCGGTACATAAAAGGTTGCTCGCGGGCGGGTCTGCGCCCGATCAGCCGCCAAGAGGGTAGGCTAGTCCGGTACTTCGACGGCCGTCCGTCGCCTGGTTTGAGTCCCTGCGGTTCTTCAGGCTAAGATGGTACGTCGGTCATATGTTCAACAGGAGTTCTCATTAAACGAGATGCTAGTTCGCCCTTGGCGTTCGACGTCAAGGATCTCGGGCGCAGCCCGGGCAGCATGCGGACACTGAAGGAACATGTACCCGCACCAAGTGATCTTGGTGTGGCACTCATTGGCGTTCAGGAAGGCTCGGACATCGAGCTGGATCTGAGGCTTGAGGCCGTACACGAAGGAATTCTGGTATCAGGAACCGCGGTCGCCGAAGTAAAAGGCGAATGCGGCAGATGCCTGGATCCCCTTGCGTATGACCTTGAGGTCAATCTGCAAGAACTTTTCTTCTACGAGGGCGTTGTGCTGTCGGACGAGGAAGACGAAGAAGAGCAATATCGAGTCGAGCGCGATGTTATCGATCTTGAACCGGTGTTGCGGGACGCAGTTGTAACCATGCTGCCGTTCCAGCCGGTGTGCCGGGAAGACTGCCAGGGCCTTTGTTCCGAATGCGGAATTCGCCTGGAAGACGAGCCGGGGCACCACCACGAGGTCTTGGATCCTCGCTGGGCTGCCCTAGCTGATATGGCTAAGCCTGACCGGCAAAATTGATTTGTACGTGTTTGTCTAGAGAGAAATGAGTTAGCCGTGGCTGTCCCGAAGCGGAAAATGTCTCGCTCGAATACCCGCGCCCGCCGCTCCCAGTGGAAGGCAACTGCCCCCCACCTGGTGAAGACCGTAGAGAACGGCCAGGTTTCTTACAGCCTGCCGCACCAGGCAAAAGTCGTCACCGACTCGGCTGGCACTGCGTTGTTCCTTGAGTACAAGGGCCGCAAGGTCGCAGACGTCTAATCGGCCGCTTGGGCTGACATGATGTCTTCAACTGAAGAGCTTCTGAAGCGTCTCGGTGTCTCCATTGACGCCGGGACGCTTCGTCTTGCTCTGACACACCGTTCCTACGCCTACGAAAACGGCGGCATCCCCACCAACGAGCGGCTCGAATTCCTGGGCGACTCCATCCTGGGCTTCTCCGTGACCGATGCCCTATACCGGGACAACCCCACCCTGCCCGAAGGTGACCTTGCCAAACGCCGCTCTGCGGTGGTCAGCACCCGCGCCCTCGCCGGCATCGGCCGAAGCCTCGGCATCGGCGACTACATCTACCTGGGACAGGGCGAAAAGCTCACCGAGGGCAAGAACAAGGCTTCGATCCTAGCGGACACCATGGAAGCACTCATTGGTGCCACCTACGTGTCCAACGACATCGAGACTGCCCGTCAGCTGGTCATGCGCCTGATTGGCCCGCTGCTGAAGGATGCTGCCGCTCTCGGCGCCGGCACCGACTGGAAGACCAGCATCCAGGAACTGGCGGCCAGCCGGCAGCTCGGCACCATCTTCTACGCCGTTGAGGGGGCGGGGCCGGACCACGCCCGTACTTTCACGGCTGTCCTGAATATCGGGGGCAAGCCATACGGCAACGGATCAGGCCACTCGAAGAAAGAAGCGGAGCAGGAAGCTGCCGCGGACGCCTGGCGTCAGCTCTCCCCAATCGCGGGAGCCGCCGCTGCCCCTGCAGCGGAGGGCGCATCACCGGAGTCCTCCCGCAGCGTCTAGGCTGAGCCGTGCCTGAGCTGCCTGAAGTTGAAGTGGTCCGCCGCGGACTGGTGAGTTGGGTCCGCGGCCGGACCATCACATCCGTGGACGTGCTGGACCCACGTTCCCTCCGCCGCCATGCCCTGGGCACCGAGGATTTCAGGGGCAACCTCCAGGGTGCCACGGTTGTGGACGTGGTGCGCCGCGGTAAATTCCTTTGGATGCCGCTGTGTGAGACACCCGGCGCCACCGACACGCCCACCGTCGCACTGATGGCCCACCTCGGGATGAGCGGCCAACTCCTGATGCAGGACGCGGACGTGCCCGACGAGAAACACCTCAAGGTCAGGCTGCGCCTGAGTCCCGGGGCCGGTATGCCTGAACAGCTCCGGTTTGTGGATCAGCGGATTTTCGGCGGGCTGTTCGTCACCGGCATGGTTCCCACGGACGACGGCGGCCCGGGCGGCCAGGCGGAATCTCCCGTTGCGTTCATCGCCGAGGAAGCCTCCCACATCGCCCGGGATCCCCTGGATCCGGCGTTTTCCTTTGACCTTTTTTACAGCCGGCTGCGAAAGCGCAAGACGGGCCTCAAACGCGCCCTGTTGGACCAGGGTCTCGTATCAGGCATCGGCAACATCTATGCCGACGAGTCCCTGTGGCGGGCAAAACTGCATTACGCCAGGCCCACCGATACGCTGCGACGCGGCGACGCGGAACGGCTCATCACCAGCGCGCGCGAAGTCATGCTGGACGCACTTGCCGCCGGCGGTACCAGCTTTGATTCGTTGTACGTCAACGTCAACGGGGCCTCTGGTTACTTCGACCGCTCCCTGAATGCCTACGGGCGGGAAGGGAAACCCTGCAGCCGTTGTGCCGCCGTCGGGATTAACTCCGTACTCCGCCGCGAGCTGTTCATGAACCGCTCGTCCTACACCTGCCCGGTCTGTCAGCCGAGCCCGCGCAACGGCCGCTGGTAGGCCGCCGTCGCCCTGCCGGCCATGATCGGGCGCTGCCCGGTGCAGGGACAGACACCCGGCAATCCGTGGAAACCCGCAGGGACGCAGTAGATTTGGGGCAGCAAAGCAGCCGCTTCAGCCATTCAGGAGACCAGAAACACCTTGCACCTCAAAAGCCTTACCGTCCGTGGGTTCAAGTCGTTTGCGTCGGCCACGACCTTCGATTTTGAGCCCGGAGTCACGGCAGTGGTGGGGCCGAACGGTTCCGGCAAGTCCAACGTGGTGGACGCCCTCTCCTGGGTGATGGGGGAGCAGGGAGCCAAAACGCTCCGCGGCGGCAAAATGGAGGACGTCATTTTTGCCGGGACTTCCGGGCGGCCGCCGCTGGGCCGGGCCCATGTGTCCCTGACGATCGACAACGCTGACGGGGCGCTGCCCATCGAATACAGCGAGGTCACCATCTCGCGGACCCTCTTTCGCACCG
Source organism: Pseudarthrobacter sp. MDT3-1 (assembly GCF_054510755.1). Taxonomy (NCBI): domain Bacteria; kingdom Bacillati; phylum Actinomycetota; class Actinomycetes; order Micrococcales; family Micrococcaceae; genus Pseudarthrobacter; species Pseudarthrobacter sp. MDT3-1. The sequence goes on from NZ_JBTNDX010000021.1 coordinate 18,506, forward strand.
GGGGCTCTGAATACGCCATTAACGGCGCCAGCTGCCGTCTGCTCGACATCCAGGAACTGCTCTCGGATTCCGGTATGGGCCGGGAAATGCATGTCATCGTGGGCCAGGGGCAGCTGGACAAGGTCCTGCACGCCACTCCGGAGGACCGCCGCGGCTTCATCGAGGAAGCGGCCGGGATCCTCAAGCACCGCCGCCGCAAGGAAAAAACGGTCCGCAAGCTTGAGGCCATGCAGGCGAACCTGCAACGGCTGAGCGACCTGACGGGGGAGATCAGGCGCCAGCTCACACCACTCGGCAAGCAGGCTGATGTGGCGCGCCGCGCCCAGCGGGTCCAGTTCGATGTCCGGGACGCACGCGCACGGCTGTTGGCCGACGACCTCGTCCAGCAGCAGAGTTCACTCGAGCAGGACGTGGCTGACGAAACGGCGCTGAAGGCCCGCCGTGCCGTAGTGGAGCAGCAGCTGGAGGAGGGGCGCCGCCAGCAGGCAGCTGTGGAACAGCTCGCCGCCGAGGCCACGCCAAAGCTCAACGCCGCGCGGGATACCTGGTACCGGCTCTCCGCTTCCAGGGAACGGCTCCGTTCGCTGGGCTCACTGGCCCAGGAACGCGGCCGGCTGCTGGGTGCCGTTGATGCTGAACCGTACTCGGGCAGGGATCCTGAGCAGCTGGAACGGCAGGCCGTCCGGGTCAGGGATGAGCTGACGGAGCTGGAGCGCCACATCCTGGACCGGCGCAGTGCGCTGGACTCAGCGACGGCTGCGAAGACCGGGGCCGAACTCGAGGCGTCTGCCGAGGAAAAAAGGCTCACTGCCGTCCTGCGGGCCGCAGCGGACCGGCGCGAGGGCTTGGCGAAACTTGCCGGACAAGTTGGTGCGGCAAGATCGCGGGTTGAATCAGCGCAGGCCGAGCTGGGCAGGCTGCGGGAATCACTCGCCGCCGGACAGGAACGCCGCCGCCGGGCCCAGTCGGAGTTCACCGCCCTGGAAACCCAGGTGGCGGGGGTCGAAGAGGGGGAGGAAAGCCTCGACGCCGACTACGAGGACGCCAGCGCAGAGCTCGACGCCGTCGTCCAGGACATTGCCGATCTGACCTCCGCAGGGGGAGAAGCTGTGCGCCAACGTGACGCCCTCGTGGCCCGACGGGACGCACTGCAGCTCGGCCTGAACCGAAAAGACGGCGCGGCGCACGCCCTCAACTCCGGGCTGGATGGCGTTGTGGGCACGCTTGCCTCGGGCCTCACCATTCAGCCGGGTTATGAGACGGCGATTGCCGCGGCGCTGGGCGACGCCTCCGAAGCGATAGTGGTCCGGGATCCAGCCGTGGCCGCCGTCGTGGTGCAACTTCTGAAGGACGACGATGCGGGGCGTGCCTCCCTGCTGCTGGCGTCTGCTGTGCCCCTGCGGGACGCAGACTCCGGCACGGGCGTACCCTTGCCGGCAGGCGCACGCTGGGCTGTGGACCTGGCATCCGGCGGGGGCGTGACCGCACCCGCCGTGGCCGCGCTCCTGACCGGGGTGGCAGTTGTTGAAGACCTGGATGGTGCGGGGCTGCTGGTTGCCGAACGCCCGGACCTGACAGCCGTGACCCGGGCCGGGGACGTGTTTACCGCCCTCACAGTGACTGGAGGCTCGGCGAAGGCGCCGTCCTTGCTTGAGGTGCAGGCCGCCGTGGACGACGCTGAGGCCCGGCTGGCCGTTGTCACCGCGGATCTGGAACGGAACAGGTTCGCCCTGGCAGGCGCCGAGGTCCGGCGCGCCGAGGCGCTGTCGAGGGCAGAAGCTGCCCTGGACCGCCTGCACGATTCTGACGCCCGGCTCGCGGCCGTGGCCGAAAGGCTCGGCCACCTGAACTCCATTCTGCGCAGCGCCGTCGGCGAAAGCGACAGGCTGGCCGCTTCGCTGGCCAGGGCCGAGGGCAATGTTGTCACCGCGGAACAGGCGCTCGCCGCCGTTGCGGCGCGGCTGGCTGCGGCGCAGGAGGCGCCGGCCGAAGAGGAACCCTCCACCGAACAGCGCGATGCGCTCGCATTGGCCGCATCCCTGGCCAGGTCTGCGGAGATGGACGCGAGGCTCTCGCTGCGCAGCACCGAAGAGCAGTTGACCGCCACCCGCAACCGGGTTCTCTCGCTGGAGCGGGCGGCGGCCACCGAACGACGGGCGCGTGAAGAGGCTGCCGAACGGGCGCGCCGCCGTCGGATCCAGGCCAGACGTGCGGCCGCCGTCTCCGCTGCGGTGGAGCTGGCAATCCGGTTCATCGATGTTTCTGTTGAGCTGGCCAGGCATGAACGTGACCTCGCCGAAGAGAACCGGGAAGAGCGGGACCGTGCGCTGCTGGCGACCCGGACAACCAATGACACCCTGGCGCGTGAGCTGGGGGAACTGACCGACTCGGTTCACCGGGACGAACTGGCCCGCGCCCAGCAGCGGGCACGGATTGAAGCCCTGGAAACACGTTCCATCGAGGAACTCGGGATCACCCCCGACGTGCTGGTGGCGGACTTCGGCCCGGACGTTCCCGTGCCCGTGCCCGCGGAGGAAAGCGGGGACAAATGGGCGGCACTGCGGACACCCGTGGACGACGACGGCACACCGGTCCCCGAAGGCAAGCCCTTTGTCCGGGAGGAGCAGGAGAAGCGCCTCCGGAAAGCCGAGAGGGACCTGTCAGCCCTGGGCAAGGTCAACCCGCTGGCGCTGGAGGAGTTTGCGGCCCTGGAGGAACGCCACCAGTTCCTCAGCACCCAGTTGGAGGACCTGAAATCCAGCCGTAAGGACCTGCTGGACATCATCAAGGAAGTGGATGACCGGGTCCAGCGGGTCTTTACCGAGGCCTTTGAGGACACCCGGGACCAGTTCGTCCACGTCTTTGAACGCCTCTTTCCCGGCGGCGAAGGCCGGCTGGTGCTGACGGACCCTTCGGACATGCTCACCACCGGAATCGAGGTCGAAGCGCGACCTGCCGGCAAGAAAATCAAGCGCCTCTCACTGTTGTCAGGAGGCGAACGGTCCCTCACCGCCGTCGCCCTTTTGGTTGCTATCTTCAAAGCCCGCCCCTCGCCGTTCTATGTCATGGACGAGGTTGAAGCGGCCCTTGATGACACCAACCTCGGCCGGCTCATCACCATCTTCGAAGAGCTCCGGGAGTCGAGCCAGCTGATCGTGATCACCCACCAGAAACGGACCATGGAAGTGGCTGATGCGCTGTACGGCGTCACCATGCGCGGGGACGGCGTGTCCACCGTCATCAGCCAGCGGCTGGGCGCCGACGTCTAGCATCCGCGGCAGGTGGCCGCCCCGAACGCCTGCCGCGTTTGTGAGAAGCTAGGGGAGTGAATGACATCCTCCCCATTATTCTGTCCATTGTTGCTGCCCTGGCGGTTATTGGCGGGCTGATCCCGGTCCTGTTGAAGACGCGGAAGAACATCACCCAGTACCCCGGGACGCGCGACGCCAATGATCCTGCCACCCCGCAAGGCGGGGGAACACTGCTCGAGGACGCGCCCGTGGTTCCCGCCGAGCCCAACGCCCCCGCCGGCGTCGACCTCGAAGACCTCGAAGTCACCGATGTACCTGATGACGTGGCGGGCCTGGAAACCATCCAGGTTGAGACGCCCCTTCCCGTCGCCGGCCGCCTGACCCGCCTCCGGGAGCGACTGGTCCGGTCGAACAACATCCTCGGCAAGAGCCTGCTCGCGTTGCTGTCCAGCGACAAGATCGACGAACACGTCTGGGACGAAGTGGAGGAGACCCTCCTGCTGGCCGACCTCGGCACTGAACCCACCATGCAGCTGGTCGACGCCCTGCGGGAGCGCGTGAAAGTGCTCGGCACCAGGACCCCTGAGCAGGTCAAGGCACTGCTCCGCGAGGAACTGATCAAGCTCGTGGATCCCACCATGGACCGCGCCCTGCGCACCGACCGGCACGCGGACAAGCCGGCCGTCGTGCTGGTGGTAGGCGTCAATGGCGTGGGCAAGACCACCACCGTGGGCAAGCTCGCCCGCGTGCTCGTTGCCGAGGACAAGGACGTCCTGCTGGGCGCGGCGGACACGTTCCGCGCGGCAGCCGCGGAGCAGTTGGCCACGTGGGGCCAGCGTGTGGGTGTTCCCACGGTGAAGTCCGACGTCGACGGCGCGGACCCGGCGTCCGTCGCCTATGAGGCGGTCAAGGCGGGCATTGAGCAGGAAGTCGACGTTGTCATGATTGACACGGCGGGCCGCCTGCAGAACAAGACCGGCCTCATGGACGAACTCGGCAAGGTCAAGCGCGTCATCGAGAAGCTGGCCGAGGTGGATGAGGTTCTGCTGGTGCTGGACGCCACCACGGGCCAGAACGGCCTGAACCAGGCCCGCGTTTTCTCCGAGGTAGTGAACATCACCGGCATCGTCCTGACCAAGCTCGACGGGACCGCCAAGGGTGGCATCGTGGTGGCCATCCAGAAATCACTCGGCGTGCCGGTCAAGCTGATCGGTCTTGGCGAAGGCGCCGATGACCTGGCTCCGTTCGAAGTTGAGAGCTTTGTCGACGCCCTGCTGAACTAGGGACCGGGTCTACACCGGGTCGACACCAACGAGGGGTGAGTTCCCGCCGCTAAGCCGAGGCCTCAGCGGCGGGATCTCACCCCTCATTTCGTCAGTACGGTGGGTCAGTACGTAAAGTTCAGCACAGTCACGGTCCCGGCGGTGAGCTTGATCTTCTGCGTGCTTTCCCCATACTTGAAGCCAGGCACAGTCAGGCGATCAGCGATGGGCCGCGGCTCGGTGCGGGCTCCGTCAATAAGCGTCGCATCCTGAGCTGCATAGCTCGGTCCGGTGAGCTGGCTCATGGTCCCGGTCAGGGGCCTCCCCGGAAGCGTGATGCTTGCATCTATCTGGGCTGCCGTTTCCGGGTTGTTCTCATTGACGATCACCACAGTGGTGCTGCCGTTGGGGTTCTGCAGTGCGTAGCTGAACGCCAGGCCGCCGCCATTGCTCGCTAACTTGAGGAACTTGCCCTCACCCAGACCCGCCAGCATGGAAATCCCGAAGAAGTTGGCGCGGCCGGACATCTCTCCGTTGCCCTGCGGGTAGCTTCCCGCGCTGCAGATTGCTGACATGGGAGGCCCACCCTTGCAAGTCAGCATGGAACTGTGGAAGCCCACCTGGGTGATCCCCAGCTGGGCCGCGTTGAGGGCGTAATCAACCGTCCAGAGGGCCGAAGCATGCGTCTTTGATGTCTCGTTCGAGCCCGGGCAGGCAGCGATGCCCGTCTCGGGCAGCCAGGTTTCCAGCGCTGCTGCAGTGCCTGCCTTCAGCGCTGCCTGGTGATAGTCAGCGGCGCGGTCGTGCATCAGTTGGCTCATGAGGTTGGACATTGTGGGGGAGCCTTTAGGGTCCCCTCCATCGCAGCTGTACAGCGGATAGTGGTGGAAAGTGAGGATCTTCTTTTGCGGAATGTCGGCGTCGATAAAGGGCTGCCACCACTTCTGGTCATAGGCGCCCGGCCCTGCGATAGGCAGGTTCGGCGCCACAGCGTAGATGGCCTTGGCGTACGCCTGGAGTTCCGTCAGGTACTTTTCAAGGCTGTAGCCGTCTTTGCGCACACCGTTATCAACAAATCCGTTGGGTTCGTTGCCTACGGTGACGCTCAGCAGCCGCTCTCCCAGGATGGCGGTGGCGTGCTTCATCATGTCCGCCGCTCGCGCCGGATCATAGTGGCCAAGATCTACAGTGAGGCTCACCCTCGTACCCGTAGCTTCCAGCAACGTGTTGAGACGCGTCAGGTCTGCCGGTCCCACCGCGCGGGCAGGCTGCGCCGCACTGCCTGTGTAGCTGGCCGGAAGTGGCTCATTGGTGGACGTCCAGAAGAATCTTCTGTCCACGGCGTTTCCGCCAAAGCGCAACACCGGCTCGTCTAGATCGTTGAGCAGCTTGACCATCGAGGCATTGCTGGCACTAAGGTCCTCATCGCCGAGATCCGTAGCTTCAAGTGAGATCCCCGTCACTCCCTTGGGCAGAGGGCTTCCTTCCAGATCCCCGGAGACCTTCAGACTCAGCGGCTCAACACGCGTCAGCGGCGAGCCGGCCGGCGGTCCGACCTGGTCGTAGTAGTTCACAGCGGGGGCCGGTGGGAGGGCCGTTGTGCTTGTTGGAGCCGCAGAAGGGATTGGCTCTTCAACCACCTGGGCCGAAGCATCCGGGCGGAACAGTTGCGTAGCTAGCACCAGGGCGGCAACAACTACTATCGCGATCAGCGCAAATGGCCACCACTTCTGGAAGCCGCGCTTGTCACGGCCGCGTCTCTTCGTGGCAGGAAGGTCAGGGGGCAAGGGATCGGAACTGGGCATGCGCAGGTTTCTCCAACGTTTGGGTGGCTTAGGGTCAAGCCTAACCAATGCATGTGAACTGTCGGCTACCGGGACAGGTCTTGCGGGTCCCGTCCGCGTCGCGCGGAAGTCTCGCGGATGGGGATCCAGCAGGCCGCCGCGAGCACCAGCACACCGCCGGTGACGCCGAATGCCCAGCCGTAGCCGAGCCGGTCCGCCAGGACGCCCACCAGCACCGGTCCGGCAATGGCCCCGACGTCCGAGGTCATCTGGTAGGCCGCCAGGACCCGCCCGCCGGACCGCTCATTGCCAATGACATCCGCGACGGCGGCCTGCTGGGCAGGTCCCAGCAGGCCGGACCCCACCCCAGCCACAACCGATGCGGCGAGGAACCAGCCCAGGTGGGACGTGAAGCCGATGGCCGCCGTGGCGAGCCCGGCGACGAGGAGCCCCACGACCATCAACGGCCGCCTGCCCAGGCTGTCCGCCAGCCGGCCGGAGAACGTCAGTGCGGCGGCATTGCCCGCGGCGAAAACGGCCAGCGCAAGGCCGGCGGCCTCGGGACCGGCACCCAGCGCAGTAACGGCAAACAGCGGGACGGTGGCCATCCGCACACCAAAGGTGGCCCAGCCGTTGGCGAAGCTGGACAGCAACGCCGAGCGGTACACACCAATTCCCCAGGCCGCGGCGAAGCGCATGTCCGGGGCGCGGCCCACTGTGGACCGGTCCGCGGACGGCGCGTGGCTGAGTTGGGTCTGCACCACCGTGGCAGCAAGGATCAGCGCGGCGGCGTAGCAAAGGAACGGTACCCGCAAGCCGAATCCGGCGAGCAGCCCGCCCACCACCGGGCCCAGGACGCTGCCGATCAGGAACGCGGACGCGTAAGCGCCGGATACCCTGCCCCGGCTTTCCGGCGGCGCCAGCCGCACCACAAGGGCCATGGAAGCCACCGTGAACATCACGGAGCCCACACCGCCAAGCCCCCGGAAGACCAGGAGCTGCCAATAGTCCTGGGCAAAGGCGCACGCCGCGGTTGAAACAGCAACAATCAGCAGTCCAGCCACATAGACCGGCCGCTCACCCCATCGTCCGACCAGGACCCCGCCGGCCGGTGCGAACACCAGCCGCATAAAGGCGAAGATGCTCACGATCACGGCGGCCGCTGTTGCCCCGACGTCGAAAGTGGTGGCGAACTGCGGCAAGACCGGTGCCACCAGCCCAAAGCCGAGGGCAATCAGGAACGCCGCAGCGAGCATCACCTTGATGTCGCGCGGAAGCGTGGGCCTCTGCGGGCGGATAACGGACAAGATCCGCGCTGTGGCGCGGCTCACGCGTGATGGTGCCGTCATGGGGCGGGTTCCTTGCAAGGTAGGCAGCCGAGGGTCGGCGGCAGTGGTGAAACATAACCGTAACAAGCCAGATATGCACCATTTACTTCCGGGAGGTTGTTGTAACAAGCCAGCAATGTAAATCCTCTGCGGGCGAAACACGGCAGCGACAGACTCGATACAGGACGCAAAAGGCGTTAGTAAGGCGGAGCATTCCGCAGCATCGATCATAGGGAGGACGTGCACCATGGAACTTACCGCAGGTCACGTATGGCTCATGGTGGCAGCAGCACTCGTGCTGTTCATGACACCAGGTCTGGCATTTTTCTACGGCGGCATGACGCGCGCCAAAGCTGCACTGAACATGATGATGATGAGCTTCATCTCCATCGGCATGGTCGGCGTGGTCTGGGTCCTCTGGGGCGCTTCGATGAGCTCCGGCGAGGGCTTCCTGCAAATCGTCGGGAACCCGTTCGCCACGTTCGGCCTTGAAGGCATCACCACGCCGGACGGGCTCATCAAGGTCGGCTATGCCGCCACCTTCGCCATCATCACCGTCGCACTCATCAGTGGCGCGATCGCTGACCGCGCCAAGTTTGGCGCCTGGGCCCTCTTCGTCCCTGTCTGGGTCACCCTTGTCTACTGCCCGCTTGCCTACATGGTCTGGGGCGGAGGCCTCTTCGGCCCTGAAGGCGCAGTTGGCCAGGCACTCGGCCCGGCCATCGACTTCGCCGGCGGCACCGTGGTCCACATCAACGCCGGTGTGGCAGCCCTCGTCCTGGTCCTGATCATCGGCAACCGCCGCGGCTTCGGCAAGGACCCCAACCACCGCCCGCACAACATCCCGTTCGTGATGCTCGGTGCAGCCATCCTGTGGTTCGGCTGGTTCGGCTTCAACGGCGGCGCGGCCACCACTGCTGAGCAGGGCGGCCTGATCTGGGTCAACACCCTCGCAGCCCCGGCCGCGGCAATGCTCGGCTGGCTCGTCACCGAACGTATCCGCGACGGCCACCCCACTTCCCTTGGTGCTGCCTCCGGTGTGGTTGCCGGCCTGGTCGCCATCACCCCGGCCTGTGCCAACGTCAGCCCGGTGGGCGCGCTCGGTCTCGGTGTCATCGCCGGTGTCGCCTCGGCCCTGGCTGTCGGCCTCAAGTTCCGCTGGGGCTTCGATGACTCCCTGGATGTTGTGGGCGTTCACTTGGTCTCCGGCATCATCGGAACGGTTGCCCTGGGCTTCATTGCCCTCCCCACCGACGGTGTGGGCGGTGGCCTCTTCTACGGCGGCGGCGCGACCCAGCTTTGGGCCCAGCTCGCAGCAGCGGGCATCGCCATCGCTTACTCGGCCATCCTCACCGCAATCATCGCCTTCGCCATCCACAAGACCATGGGCTTCCGCGTCTCGCAGGAGCAGGAAGTCGTTGGTGTTGACCTCAGCCTTCACGCCGAGACGGCGTACGAGTTCGGAGTGGGCGGCCACGGCGGGAGCTTCCAGCCGCTCCACGAACTGATCAAGGGCAAGGGCTCGGCCGCTGACGGCGCAAAGAAGACCGAACCGGCAGCGGGCAAGGAAAGCGTAGAAGCATGAAACTGATCACAGCTATTGTCCGCCCGGAGAAGCTCGAAGCCATCCGGGAGGGCCTGGAGTCCTACGGCGTCCAGGGGCTGACGGTCAGCGCGGCCAGCGGCTACGGCCGCCAGCGCGGCTACACGGAGGTCTACCGCGGAGCTGAATACAACGTGGACCTCCTGCCCAAGATCCGGGTTGAAGTCCTCGCCACGGACGAACAGGCCGATGACATCCTGGACGTCATCATCGCCAGCTCCAACACCGGCCGCGCGGGCGATGGCAAGGTCTGGACCGTGGAGGTCTTCGAAGCGGTAAGGGTCCGGACTGGCGAACGCGGCGTCGCCGCCATCTAGCTGTTCCAGAAATCTATTGATCCACGCGGACGAGCGGGCAGGGAACCTCGAAAGGTTCCCTGCCCGCTCTTTTTGTTCTGGCATACCCAGCCGGCGCTTACCCAAGCAGCACTTAGCCAGCCGCCGCGGAACCGGGCCATCCGGCGGGACCGGCCGAACCGGCGTCGTACTTTTCCAGCGGCACCGTGCCCCGATGCCAGGCCTTCAGCACGGGCTCAAGAATCCGCCAGCATTCCTCCGCGGTGTCGCCGCGCACCGAGAGCAGCGGGTCGCCGCTCAGGACGCCCTCCAGCACTTCGCCATAGGGCAGCAGCTCAGAAGCGCTCAGCTCCGCATTCAGCGTTGTGCGGCTCAGGCTGAAGATGCTGCCGGGGCCGTTGACGTCGACGTCGAACGCCAGGGTATCCGGCCCGAACCCGATCCGCAGCTGGTTGGGGGAGTCAACGCCGGTGAATCCTCCCGGCAGATGCGGGACAGGGCGGAACGTGACCACGGCTTCCTTGCGCTTCACCCCGAGGGCCTTGCCCGAACGCAGGATGAACGGGACCCCCTTCCAGCGCCAGTTGTCGATGTCCACCCGGACTTCCGCCAGAGTCTCGGTCCCGCGGGCTGCGTCCACCCCTTCTTCCTGCGTATAGTCCGGGACGTTCCTGCCGGCAATCGAACCTGCCGTGTACGTGGCCCGGCGCGTGGATTTGGCGTACGGCGCGCTGATGCTGCTGGCGCGCAGCACGGCGGCGATGGCGTCCCGGAGGTCCCGCTCCCCGATGGTGGCCGGCGGCTCAATGGCCATCAGTGCCATGATCTGCAGCAGGTGGCTCTGGATCATGTCGCGCAGGGCGCCGGCATTGTCGTAATACCTCGCCCTTCCCTCCAATGCCAGGTCCTCGTCGAAGATGATCTCGACCTTTTCCACGTGATCGCGGTTCCAGACGGGTTCCAAAAAATTGTTCGCAAAACGCAGGCCCAGGATGTTCAGCACCGTCGCCTTGCCCAGGAAATGGTCCACCCGGTGGATGTGGTCCTCCGGCACCAGGGCGGCGAGCGTGTGGTTAAGGGAACGGGCCGAAGCAACACTTGCGCCGAAGGGCTTCTCCATTACCAGCCGTGTTCCGGCCGGCACCTGGTCACGGTGCAGGGACTCGCAGGCCAGCTGGCTGACATGGGGAGGCAGTGCAAAATAGATCGCGGTGGGGCCTTCGAGCCCGGCCAACAATGCCGCCAGGGCCCCGTCAGCCGTAACATCAAGCTGGTGGTAGGGAGTGGCCTTCGCCAAGGCGGTGAGTGCCTTTTTTCCAGCCGCGTCGGCGGCCTCCGCGGCGGGGGCGAAGGCTTCGTGGACCCGGGTCCGCCACTGTTCCGGCGTCCAGGCATCGGAGCCGGCGCCCACCAGGGTCAGGCCATCGGCGCGGCCGCTCGCCACCAGCCGGGCCAGTCCCGGGAGCAGGAGGCGTCCCGTCAGATCGCCTGAGGCACCCAGAATGAGCAGGGTTTTTACACTTGTTTGGCTCGTCACCCTGCCAGCATGCCATCCGGCAAGCCCGACTTGGTACCCTAGATAGTCGAGTCCCCCCTGTAAATCCACTGAAAGAAGTGCGCGGCGCGTGTTCAATTCACTCTCTGACCGGTTGACAGCAACCTTCAAGAATCTCCGTGGCAAGGGCCGCCTCACTGAGGCCGACGTCGATGCCACAGTCCGGGAGATCCGCCGCGCCCTCCTCGATGCCGACGTCGCCGTTCCCGTGGTGCGTGAGTTTACGGCCCGCGTCCGCGAGCGTGCCCTCGGGGCAGAGGTATCGGGGGCGCTGAACCCCAGCCAGCAGATCGTCAAGATCGTCAATGAGGAACTCGTTGAGATCCTCGGTGGCGAGACCCGCCGGATCCGCCTGGCCAAGACCGGCCCCACCATCATCATGCTGGCCGGCCTCCAGGGTGCCGGTAAGACCACCCTCGCGGGCAAGCTCGCCAAATGGCTCAAGGCCCAAGGCCACAGCCCCCTCCTGGTGGCATGTGATCTCCAGCGGCCCAATGCCGTCACACAGCTCCAGGTTGTCGGCAACCGCGCCGGCGTGCCCGTTTTCGCGCCGCACCCCGGAGCCACCTCGGAACTGGAGCACCCCGCCGGTGACCCGGTCGCCGTCGCCCGCGGCGGCGTCGAGGAAGCGCGCCAGAAGCTGCACGACGTCGTGATTGTCGACACCGCCGGGCGCCTCGGTGTTGACGCCGAGATGATGGAGCAGGCGAGCGAGATCCGCCGCGCCATCGTCCCCAATGAAGTGCTGTTCGTGATCGACGCCATGATCGGGCAGGACGCCGTGAACACGGCTGTGGCGTTTGACGAGGGTGTGAACTTCACCGGAATCGTGCTGTCAAAGCTCGACGGCGACGCCCGCGGCGGTGCCGCACTCTCGGTTGCGTCGGTCACCGGTAAGCCGGTTATGTTCGCCTCCACCGGCGAAGGCGTGGATGACTTTGAGCTGTTCCACCCGGACCGCATGGCCTCCCGCATCCTGGACATGGGTGACGTCCTCACCCTGATCGAGCAGGCCGAAAAGAACTGGGACAAGGACGAAGCCGCCCGGATGGCGAAGAAATTCGCCGACCAGGAAGACTTCACCCTGGACGACTTCCTCTCCCAGATGCAGCAGATCCGCAACATGGGCTCCATGAAAAAGATGCTCATGATGATGCCCGGTGCGCAGAACATCCGTGAGCAGCTGGAGAACTTTGACGAGCGCGAGATCGACCGTGTCGAAGCGATCGTGCGTTCCATGACGCCGCACGAACGCGTCGCCCCGAAGATCATCAACGGCTCCCGCCGGGCACGCATTGCCCGGGGTTCCGGCGTGCATGTCTCCGAGGTCAACGGCCTGCTGGAGCGCTTCGGCCAGGCCCAGAAGATGATGAAGAAGATGGCCCAGGGCGGCGGCATGCCCGGAATGCCCGGGATGCCTGGCATGGGCGGCCCCGGCGGCGCGCGGAAGGGCGGCAAGAACGCCCCGAAGAAGAAGGCCCGCTCAGGCAACCCTGCCAAGGCTGCCCAGGAGCTGAAGGACGCCGAGGCCCGGCGGGCCGGGGCGGCGAAGGCGCTCCCCACGGGGGCGGCGTTCGGCCAGCAGGCCGGCGACTTCGACCCGTCGCAGCTGAACCTGCCCAAGGGATTCGACAAGTTCCTCGGCAAGTAGCCACCCCTCCCGGCTGGGTAGCAGGCGTCGTTGTGGGCACTCATAACGACACTGGCAGCTGCCCAATTGGGATGTCGGTGCCGTGGAATAGGGTTGGGTCATGTTCAAACAGCGGGTAGTATTCGTGCACGGCGCCGGACCTTTCGGTGCCGCGGCGTGGCTGCGCCAGCACGGCATGGCGCTGACGTACGACGCCCTGTTCCTTCGGCGGCACGGTTTTGACCCCGTCGCTGAACCCGTAGAGTCCTCGTTCGCTGAAGACACCGCCATCATCCTGCGCTCACTTGCCGATGACGGCCGCGGGGCTACTGGGGGCCATGTTGTTGCCCACGCCGAGGGCGCGATTGCGGCCATGATGGCTGCCGTCGAACGCCCCGAACTGGTGTATTCCCTCACGCTGGTAGAACCGGCGTGCCTGTCCCTGACCGCCGAACTGCCTGCCACGGCCGCACACCGCGCCCTGATGCAACCGCTGTTCGACGTCCGGCGCCAGCTCAGCGATGAAGACTTCCAGCGTGAGTTCGTGCGGCGAATGTTCGCGGCGGACCTGCAGGAGCCCGCCACGCCGGAGGAAAAACGGTCGGCGCGCCGGCTCCGGTTGCAGGCGCCGTCCTGGGAGGCCCCGCTGCACATAGTTCCGGGCGTCCCCACCATGGTCCTGACGGGTGGGTGGGAACCGCTCTACGAGGAAATCGCCGGATATCTGCAGGAAACCGGTGCCCTGCACCGCATCGCTGCGGGAGGACACCGGCCCCAGGACTCTGCCGAAGGTGACCGTGCCGTCCGGTCCTTCATCGCCGACGTCGGCAGGTCACGCTCGGTTCAGGCTTCCTGAGCCGTCAGTTCCCGGCCGGGATCCGAAGCTCGGGGAGGTAGACCTTCCCGCCGGCGGCCAGGAACTCCGCACTCTTTTCGCGCATCCCGCTGTAGGCCTCGGCGATGGCCGCCTGCGAATCGGCGGAACCGTATTCGTCCCTGATGTCCTGGCTGATCTTCATGGAGCAGAACTTCGGGCCGCACATGGAGCAGAAGTGGGCGGTTTTGGCCGGTTCGGCCGGCAGCGTCTCGTCATGGAAGGCCTCCGCCGTGACCGGATCCAGGGACAGCGCGAACTGGTCGCGCCAGCGGAACTCGAACCGGGCCTTGGACAGGGCATCATCCCGCTCATGGGCGCCGGGGTGGCCCTTGGCAAGGTCTGCTGCGTGGGCGGCGATCTTGTAGGTGATCACTCCGGTCTTCACATCGTCCTTGTTCGGCAGGCCAAGGTGTTCCTTGGGCGTGACGTAACAAAGCATGGCCGTGCCGTACCGGGCGATTTCGGTGGCGCCGATGGCGGACGTGATGTGGTCGTAGCCGGGGGCAATATCCGTGACCAGCGGCCCCAGCGTGTAGAACGGGGCGCCCTTGCAGAGTTCCTGCTGGCGTTCCACGTTCTCCCGCACCAGGTGGAACGGGACGTGCCCGGGACCTTCCACCATGACCTGCACGTCGAATTCCCACGCCCGCTGGGTCAGTTCAGCCAGGGTGTCCAGCTCGGCGAATTGGGCGGCGTCGTTGGCGTCCGCCGTCGCCCCCGGGCGCAGTCCGTCGCCCAGGGAGAACGCGACGTCGTACTTGGCGAAGATTTCGCACAGCTCGTCGAAGTGGGTGTAGAGGAAGTTCTCCTGGTGGTGGGCCAGGCACCAGCCCGCCATGATCGCACCGCCCCGGGAGACGATGCCGGTGACGCGGTTGGCCGTCAGCGGCACGTAACGCAGCAGCACACCGGCGTGGATGGTCATGTAGTCCACGCCCTGCTCGCACTGCTCAATGACCGTGTCCCGGAAAATTTCCCAGGTCAGAGCATTGGCCTCGCCGTTGACCTTCTCCAGCGCCTGGTAGATGGGCACCGTGCCGATGGGGACGGGGGCGTTGCGGATGAGCCATTCGCGGGTGGTGTGGATGTCATCGCCGGTGGACAGGTCCATCACGGTGTCGGCGCCCCACTGGGTGGCCCACTGGAGTTTGTCCACCTCCTCGGCGATGGAGCTGGTCACCGCGGAGTTGCCGATGTTCGCGTTAATCTTCACCAGGAAGGCCTTGCCGATGATCATCGGTTCGGATTCCGGGTGGTTGATGTTGTTGGGGATGATGGCCCGTCCGGCCGCCACTTCGCTGCGGACCAGTTCCACGTCGCAGTTCTCGCGGAGGGCAACGAACTGCATCTCGGGGGTGATGACACCCTGCCGCGCGTAGTGCATCTGGGTGACGGTCCGGCCGTCGATGGCGCGGCGGGGCACCGGCTGTGCACCCTTCCACTCTGCGGAGGCTGCGCCGCGGCGCACCGCCGACTTGCCGTCGTCGAGCAGGTTCCGTTCCCGTCCGCTGTAGGGCTCGGTATCGCCGCGGGCGGCGATCCACTCCGAGCGGAACGGGTTGAGGCCCACCACAGGATCGCTGCCCGGACCGGCCGTGCGGTAGGTCCGGAAAGGCCCGTTCGCCTCGCCTTTCGGCGACGGTTCCAGCGCGATCTCCGTCACGGGAACCCGGATCCCGGTGGCGTCATCAGTGATAAACGCCAGCGAGTGGGACTTCAGTGACTGGGTTTCAGGCTGGAGCGTTTGATCCACGTCGGTTTCATTTTGGACGGCGATCAGCTGTGTTTCTTGTGTATTCAATGAATACTCACTTCCTTCGCCGGCATTACCCGGACAGGTTCAACGGTCGCAGGCTGCGTCAGCCCGATCTCAGCCCGTGCAAGGGCTCCCGTGTGGTCAAGTCGAAGCTACCACAGGCCGAGGGTGGACTGGTGACAGCAATCACGGGAAAGCGGTCGCAATCAGTCTGCTTCGCCACTTGAATTAAATTGAAGCTTCAAGTAAATTAGAACCATAGCCGCCTTCCATCCGAAGGCCAACGGACCGGGAGTGTTCAAATGACTGCGGAAGCCACCAGCCGGGATCTCCTTCCTGCCGACCTCTCCATGGGCACCGTGATGCTCAAGGTGGGCGACATGAAGCTGATGACCGACTACTACCAGCGTGCGCTCGGCCTGGAGGTCGTCGCAGAACAGGACGGCGGCGTCTATCTTGGCCGCCTTCAACGCCCGCTGGTCCATCTCGCGGCCGCCCCGTCCTTGAATCTGCCTGGCAGGGGAGAGGCCGGGCTGTTCCACACCGCACTGCTGTTTGACGACCAGGCTTCGCTGGCCGCCACGGTAGCCACCGCCGCCCAGTACGAACCCCGGTCCTTCACCGGCAGCGCCGACCACCTCGTCAGCGAGGCCTTCTACTTCAATGACCCCGAAGGCAACGGCATCGAACTGTACTGGGACAGGCCCCGCGAAAACTGGTCCTGGAACGGGAAGGCTGTAGTGATGGACAGCCTGGCACTGCCGCCGCAGCGCTACCTCGAGCAGCACCTGACCCAGGAATCCGTGGCCGGCCAGCGGGCCAGCGAAGCCGGCGTGGGCCACGTCCACCTCCAGGTGGGCGACGTCCAGTCAGCGCACGATTTCTACGTGGGCACGCTGGGCTTCGAAAAGACCGCCGGCTGGCACGGGCAGGCGCTGTTTGTCTCCGCGGGCCGGTATCACCACCACATGGCCATGAACGTCTGGAACAGCCGCGGAGCCGGTCCCCGCAAGGACACCCTGGGCCTCGGCGAAGTGCTCATCGAGGTCCCTTCCGGGGATGACGTCGGAGCGCTCGCCGACCGCCTGAAGGTCGCCGGTGTAGCCTCGCACCACACGGGCGCCGAGCTTCGCTTCGAGGACCCGTGGCGCAACAATATCCGTGTCGCCGTCCGCTGAGTGCGGATGCCAAATGTGCGGACTGCCTTGTACTAGGCTGATTCTGAACGGCCGGGGCGGCACTTGCTGCTGCCCTTCCAGGCCGCACCGTCGACGGAATGAGGGCTGTTCCCATGGGCTTCACTGAAATTTTTGTTTCCACTCACGATGCCGCGCTGAAGCGGGCGGACGTCCTGGATGCAGGCGGCTCCCCGGCGGGCCAGGCCCTGCGGATTCCCGGAATCAGCGATTTCGAAATCGAGCAGCTTGGCGATCTTGCCGGCGTTGCGGTGCACGCCGGTGGCGCGGACTACGAACTGGCCATGGTTGACGTGGCCAGTGATTCCCTCCTCGGGGTCCCGCCGGCCATGGTGCGTGCGCTCGCGGACCTGCTCAGCTACGAGACTGAAGGCGAAGGCAATGTCCTGGACGACGTCGCTGAAAAGTGGGCCGCCCAGGATGACATGCCGTTCGGCGTGGCCGAGGCCCGGACGTATGTCCAGCAGTTCGCTGAGCTGGCCAACTCCGTCGATGACGCCGCACGCACAGGGGTGTATGTCTGGTCGTCGTAGGCCGGCCGTGGCCCGCCGGGTCCGCGCGGCTGCCCCATCCCGACGTGTCAAGTCGAAATCCGGACGCTGATCTGGCACAATAAACAGGTACTCGATCTGCGTGGCCCCTCTCTCCGCGTCCGGATCCTGTCCTTCGAACCCTCAAGTATGGCCCGCCCCACGGGTGCAGAACGTCGGTTCACCCCTTTTCTGAAACAGGAGTGACCACAAAAGTGGCCGTAAAGATTCGCCTTAAGCGCTTTGGCAAGATGCGCGCACCGTACTACCGCATCGTCGTCATGGACGCACGCTCCAAGCGTGACGGCCGTGCCATCGAAGAGATCGGCAAGTACCACCCCACCGAAGAGCCCTCATACATCGAGGTGGACACGGACCGTGCCCAGTACTGGCTCGGCGTCGGCGCACAGCCGTCCGAGCAGGTTGCCGCGATCCTGAAGATCACCGGTGACTGGCAGAAGTTCAAGGGCCTGCCGGGCCAGGAAGGCACCCTGAAGACCAAGGCTCCGAAGGCTGCCTTTGTTGCCCCGGAAAAGGGTTCCGTGATCATCCCGGAAGCCATCACCAAGAAGTCGAAGCAGTCTGACGCAGCCGAGGCCCCGGCCGAGGCAGAGACCACCGAGGCTGAGTAGATTGCTGGCAGAAGCGCTCGAACACCTCGTCCGGGGAATCGTTGATTCGCCGGAAGATGTCAAGGTCAGCTCGAAGAACAACCGCCGCGGGGACACCCTCGAGGTTCGTGTTCATCAGGATGACCTGGGACGGGTGATCGGCCGCCAGGGCCGCACAGCACGGGCATTGCGCACCGTTGTGGCGGCACTGGCAGACGGCGAGCCGGTCAGGGTCGACGTCGTCGACACCGACCGCCGCCGCTAAGCGCTCGGCAACATCAGTTTTTTGCTCCGGCCCTTCCACCAGCAACGGTGGAGGGGCCGGAGTGCTTTCACCACATCGCCCAATCCCGGCACGATCACAGACAGAGGAACAGATGCAGCTTCAGGTGGCACGAATCGGCAAACCGCATGGAATCCGCGGCGAAGTGACGGTCCAGGTGCTGACCGACGCTCCGGGGGACCGGTTTGTTCCCGGTACCGAGTTTGTGGTGGAGCCTGCATCGGCCGGCCCGCTCATTGTTGAGGGTGCGCGCTGGAACAAGGACATCCTGCTCCTCGCATTCGAAGGAATCGAGACCCGCAACCAGGCAGAGACCCTGCGCGGCGCCAAGCTTTTCATCGAAACCGAAGAGCTGGACGAGGACGACGACGAAGGCTGGTACGAGCACGAACTGGTAGGGCTCGAGGCGCGCGTCGGGTCGCAGGTGGTCGGCAAGATCGCTGCCCTGCACACCTTGCCCGTCCAGGACCTGCTCGTGGTTGAAACGCCGGACGGCAAGGAAATCCTTGTCCCGTTTGTGCAGCAGATCGTTCCGGAGGTCAATGTGGCCGATGGCTTCGTCCTGCTGACGCCGCCGGACGGTCTCTTTGAGGTCAACGACGGCGAAGCCGGCCCCGGTGAAGCGGAGGAAAACGCGTAGATGAGAATCGACGTCGTCAGTATCTTCCCGGAGTACCTGGCGCCCCTGGAGCTCTCGCTCATTGGCAAGGCCCGCCAGGACGGCCTGTTGGACCTGCGCGTCCATAACCTGCGTGATTTCACCACCGACAAGCACCGCTCAGTGGACGACACCCCGTACGGCGGCGGCGCCGGCATGGTGATGAAGCCTGAGCCTTGGGCGCAGGCGTTGGCTGCTGTTGCCGCAGCTGCTGTCGCCGGATCCGGTGAAGCCGCAGGGGGCGCCGAGGCCACGGCGGCCGAGCCCGCCAAACCGGTTCTGATCGTCCCGTCGCCGGCAGGGGAGCGCTTCAACCAGGCCCTGGCCCATGAGCTCGCAGAAGAGGACCAGCTGGTTTTTGCCTGCGGCCGCTATGAGGGCATCGACGAGCGTGTCATCGAGTGGGCGGATGAGCACTTCACGGTGCGCCCCATGAGCCTTGGTGACTATGTGCTGAACGGCGGCGAAGTGGCCGTTTTGGCCATGGTCGAAGCCATCGGCAGGCTGCTGCCAGGCGTTGTGGGCAACCCTGATTCCCTGGTGGAGGAGTCGCATTCGGACGGGCTACTGGAATACCCCGTGTATACCAAGCCCGCCAGCTGGCGGGACCGGGAAGTCCCGGCAGTGCTGCTGAGCGGCAACCACGGGAAGATCGCGCAGTGGCGCCGCCACGAGCAGTACCGGCGGACGGCGGAACGCCGTCCGGACCTCCTGGAAACGTTCGACGCCGGGAAGCTGCCACGTGCCGACCGGACGGCTTTCGCCGACCTCGGATACGAGGTCGTCGACGGTCACCTCCTGGCGCGGCGGCAGGCCGATACCAGCACGGACACCGGAACCGACGCCTCAACCTGAACCGGCGCGTCTGTGGTCCAAGGCGATTGGCTGTAGGCCCGCGAGTGTGGCAAAATTAGTCTTTGTGTCTGCTGGGTCCGCACCTGCCACAGGGGGAGCGCAACCAACAGCTGGACACCCCGGGACCTTCAATCAGTGAAGGAACCGGCCCCACTTAATTTTCGGCGGTAATTTCCGGTACTTCCGGGCTTGCCCGCCGTGACCCAAAGTGAATGACCTGTGGCGTTCACCAGGAGTGCAATTATGCATATTCTCGATTCCGTAGATGCAGCCTCGCTGCGCACCGATGTTCCTGTCTTCCGCGCGGGTGACACCCTCAAGGTTCACGTGAACATCATCGAAGGCAAGAACTCCCGTGTCCAGGTGTTCCAGGGCTTCGTCCTTGGCCGCCACGGCGACGGTCTTCGCGAAACCTTCACCATCCGCAAGGTCTCCTTCGGCGTCGGTGTGGAGCGTACCTTCCCGGTGCACTCCCCGATCATCGACAAGATCGAAGTTGTCTCCAAGGGTGACGTGCGCCGCGCGAAGCTGTACTACATGCGCGACCTGCGCGGCAAGGCTGCGAAGATCAAGGAAAAGCGCGACTTCCAGCCCAAGAAGTAAGTCCCCAGGGACCTACAAAGCAGGCCCCAGCCGTACCAGGCCAGCGCCGGAGCCCTTCGCATCAGCGCCCCAGGAATACGGATCATGGACCAGACAAAACGCCAGCCCAGACGAATGGGCTGGCGTTTTGCGTTCCTGGCAGTTCTCCTGGCCGTGGCCATCAGCGGGCTGGTCCGTTCACTTTTGCTGGATGTCTATTACATACCGTCCGAATCCATGGAGCCGGTCCTCGCGAAGGGGGACCGCATCCTGGTCTCCAGGACAGACTTCCATGCCGAACCCATCCGTCGGGGCGACATTGTGGTCTTCGACGGCAGGGGTTCGTTTGCTCCCCTGCACAGTGGGAAGGGCCCCTTTCTGGATTCCCTTGCAGCGGCCGGGCAGTGGCTTGGCCTGGCCAGCAGCGACACCACGTACGTCAAACGTGTCACCGGCATCCCCGGGGACACCGTGGTCTGCTGCGATGCAGACGGAAAGATCACCGTCAACGGTGGGGCACTCGATGAGCCGTACCTGTTCGGCGGAGACAGCCCAAGCACGCAGGTCTTCAGCGCCGTGGTGCCCGACGGAAGGCTTTGGCTGCTCGGTGACCACCGCTCGGCGTCCGCCGATTCGCGCAGCCTGCTCGGTGCGCCCGGCGGCGGCATGGTGCCAATGGACCGCGTTATCGGCAGGCCGGTCCAGATCGTCTGGCCACTTGATAGATTTGCTGCAGTACCACGGCCGCCAGCGGCAGGATCAACAACAGAGGACGGACAGTAAATGCCCGAGAACAATGCCCGGACACCTGAGCCGCCTCGCGAAGGAGCCCCCGGTGCCGACGCCGACGGTATGTCCGCCAACACGATTTCCAGCGGCGGGAACTCCGACGGCGTGGCGGATGGCAGCCCGTCGGCGCCACAGTCCGGCAGGCGATCCGCGGCACCGAATACCGCATCCGCCGCGCCCAGCCAGCTCTTTGTCTGGCTGAAGGAGGTTGCCACGGTAGTGGTGATCGCCGTGGTGCTGTCCTTCCTTATCAAGACCTTCCTGTTCCGCGCGTTCTATATTCCGTCCGAGTCCATGGTCAGCACCTTGGACGTTAACGACCGCATCTTCGTGAACCTGCTGGTTCCGGAGCCGTTTTCCCTCTCACGCGGCGACGTTGTGGTCTTCCGTGACACCAAGGGCTGGCTGAGCACCGCGCCGGAGGAACCGAACGGACCGTTCACATGGGTCCAGGACGGCCTGACATTTGTGGGACTCCTGCCGGACAACTCCGAGCAGCACCTCGTCAAACGCGTCATCGGGCTTCCCGGCGACGATGTGATCTGCTGCGACGGCGGCGGTAAACTGACCATCAACGGATCCCCTATTGATGAAACCTATGTTAATGGGGCTGAAGAACCGCAGATCCGTGCCTTCGACGTTGTTGTTCCGGAAGGAAAGGTCTGGGTCATGGGCGATAACCGGAACCACTCCGCGGATTCCCGCTCGCACCTGGAGGCCAATGGCGGATTCGTCGACCTCGTGGACGTGGAAGGTAAAGCCGCCGTTATCGCATGGCCGCTGAACCGGATCACTGTCCTCGATAACTATCCGGCCGTCTTCCGGAACGTGCCTGCGGGAGGCTAGCAGTGTCCGCAGTGATACCGGCCACCCCAGTCAAGGCCCCGGCTCCGGCCACGGCCTCAGTCAAGGCCCCGGCCCGTCAGACGGCCGGGGTCCGCTCCAAAGCACCGACACTGCGGCATGAGCGGACCTTCAAAGCGCAAGGTGCCCGCTACCTGGCCGGCGTGGACGAAGTGGGCCGCGGAGCGCTGGCAGGACCTGTGAGTGTCGGGATCGCCGTCGTGGACCTCCACACCCAGAAGCCCCTGGCCGGTGTGCGGGACAGCAAGCTGCTCAGCCCCGCCGAACGGGAGAGGCTGGAACCCCTGGTCCGACGCTGGAGTGTTGCGTCCGCCGTCGGGCACGCTTCCGCGCGGGAGATCGACGCGTTGGGCATCATTGCTGCGCTGCGGCTGGCCGGTACGCGCGCCTGGCAGGACATCCTTGCGGCCGGCATCAGCCCCAATGTGGTGCTGCTCGATGGCAGCCACAACTGGCTCTCGCCCGCCGGGCAGCCCTCCCTGTTTGACGAGCCGCCCGTGGATTTCGCGTGCCTTGCCCCGGTCCACACCAAGATCAAGGCGGACATGCAGTGCCTGAGCGTGGCCGCAGCCAGCGTGATTGCGAAGGTGGAACGCGACGAGCAGATGCGCGGCCTGCACTGTGAATACCCCGAGTTTGGCTGGGACGTCAACAAGGGCTACGCCACGGCAATTCACCGGGACGCGCTCCGCGCCGCCGGAGCCACACCGTACCACCGGGTGAGTTGGAACCTCCTGGGCGGCGAACTCTGATTCCGTGCCGCTCCAGTGCCTGCCGCACTGGTGTGGGGCTCGTGCGGCGCGGACGCTGCGACTGCGGCGCCCTGGATGGTGCAAGATGGAAGCATGAGTGCAGAGGATCTTGAAAACTATGAAACCGACATGGAGCTGCAGCTCTACCGTGAATACCGCGATGTTGTCGGGCTCTTCAGTTACGTTGTCGAGACCGAACGCCGCTTTTACCTCGCAAACCACGTTGACCTGCAGGCCCGAAGCGCCGACGGCGAGGTCTACTTCGATCTGACGCTCCAGGATGCCTGGGTGTGGGATGTGTACCGTTCGGCACGGTTCGTGAAGACAGTCCGTGTCCTGACGTTCAAGGATGTCAACGTCGAAGAACTGCCCCGCAACGAGGATCTCGCCCTGCCGAAGGACGCTGACCTCGGCAACTGACGCCGGCCCACTGCTCCTCCACAGCCCCGCTGTATTGGGGCGGTTTTCCCGGGTTGCCCACATACGCGAATAGCCTGCTGTCCTCCGCTGTCCTGCCACTGCAGGCTGGTTGCGGAGGTAGAAATGAAATCCAAAGACCTGTTGGGCCGGCGCGGCGAGGAACTCGCGGCCGGCTATCTTGAATCGCTCGGCATGCTGGTGGTGGAACGCAACTGGCGCTGCGCCGACGGTGAAATAGACATTGTGGCCCTGGACGGCGACGCCCTGGTCATCGCAGAGGTGAAAACCCGCCGTTCCCTGGACTACGGGCACCCGTTCGAAGCCGTGGGGCCGGACAAACTCGCCCGGCTGCATCGGCTCGGTTCGGCGTGGTGCCGAGACCGGGAGCTGCGGATGCCGCTACGGCGCGTGGACGTCATTGCCGTGGTGGACGACGGCGGCGGCGAACCCGTGGTGGAACACCTCAAGGGGGTGGGGTAGATGGCGCTGGGCCGGGCCTACTCCGTGGCACTGGTGGGATTGAACGGGTACATCGTCGAGGTAGAAGCAGATATTGGCCAGACCCTGCCGGCATTCGTGATCCTGGGCCTCCCGGACGCAGCCCTCAACGAGGCCAAGGAACGCATACGTTCCGCGGCCAAAAATTCCGGAATTCCGCTGAGCCGGCGGAAGATCACGGCCAACCTCATCCCTGCGTCGCTGCCCAAACGCGGTTCCGGCTTCGACCTTGCCGTGACCATGGCAGTCCTGAGGGCCGCAAATGACATCAAGCCCACCGGCCGGACCGTCTTCATCGCCGAACTCGGGCTGGATGGCCGGCTACGGCCGGTGCGCGGCATCCTGCCGGCAGTGATGGCGTCGGTGCAGGCCGGCTATCCGGACGTGGTGGTCGCGCACGCCAACCTCGGCGAAGCATCGCTAGTCCCCGGAGCCAACGTCAAGGGGTACCGCACGCTGGCGCGGCTGGCGCTCGATTTCGGTGCAGACCCGCAAGAGCTCGCACTGGACTTCGAGCCGGAGGACGAGGCCGGTCACGGGGATTCCGAACCGGGAGCCCAGGCTGTTCCTGACATGGCCGACGTCTCCGGCCAGGGCGACGCCAGACGTGCACTCGAGGTGGCCGCTGCCGGGGCCCACCACCTGCTCCTGACCGGACCCCCGGGTGCGGGCAAGACCATGCTGGCCGAAAGACTTCCCGGTCTCCTGCCGGACCTTGCCGATAATGAGGCCATGGAAGTCACTGCCATCCACTCCCTCTGCGGCCTTCCCTCATCCGCCGTTCAGCTTGTGCGGCGGCCGCCGTTCGAAAACCCGCATCATTCGGCTACAGCCGCCGCCATTATCGGCGGGGGATCGGGGTTGCCGCGCCCGGGTGCGGCGTCGCGGGCGCACCGCGGTGTCCTGTTCCTGGACGAGGCCCCGGAATACGAACGGCGCGTCCTGGACGCCCTCCGCCAGCCCCTGGAGAGCGGGGAGCTGGTCATTCACCGCTCGGCAGGAACGGCAGCCTACCCTGCCCGGTTCCAGCTGGTCCTTGCCGCCAATCCCTGTCCCTGCGGCAAGGCTTCGGGAAAGGGCCTGGACTGCACGTGTACGCCCATGATGCGGCGCCGCTACGTGGCCAGGATGTCCGGTCCGCTGCTGGACCGGGTGGATATCCAGCTGCAGGTGGAACGCGTGTCACTGGCCGACTTCGGCCAGGCGGGCGCCGAAGAAGACACAGCCGCCGTGGCACGGAGGGTAGGCGACGCACGCCGGCGCCAGGCCGAACGGCTGCGGCCGCTGGGAATGGAAACGAACTCGCAGGTGCCCGGCCGGATTCTGCGCGGCGCCCTGCGGCTGCCGGCCGACGCCACGCGGATCCTGGACCACTCACTGGAGCGGGGCGTACTGACCGCCAGGGGCTATGACAGGGTTCTCCGGCTGGCCTGGACCCTGGCGGACCTGTCGCACCGCGATATGCCCGACACCAACGACATCGGCCAGGCCCTTGGCCTCCGGCAGGCTGCCTCGGCAGCTGCGTGAAGGAAGAAACCACATGGACAACGAACGGATCGCCCGGGCCGCCCTGTCGCGGCTCATGGAACCGCAGGACGCGGCCGGACTGGCCCTGGTACAGGCCACCGGCGCACCCGACGCCTTGAAAATCGCCACGGGCCAGGCGGCCGCCGGCCCGGCACTGGAGCGGGAGATCACCGGACTGCTGGCGGACAACGGCGCCGGAACCAGCTGGGCGGGGATGGCTGCCTCCCTCAAACGCTGGGCTCCCCGCATTCCGGATCTGGCGCCCGAGCGTGACCTGGCCACCATGGCACGCCTTGGCGGCCGGCTGATAATCCCGTCGGATGATCTCTGGCCTGCCCAGCTCGGGGACCTTGGGATGCAGGAGCCCATCTGTCTGTGGTGGCGGGGCCTGGAACAGGAGCTTCCCGGTCCGGCCCGGAGCGTGGCGCTGGTGGGGTCCCGCGACAGCACCAGCTACGGCGCCTCGGTGACCGGGGACCTCGCCTACTCCCTGGCTCAGCGGGGCTTCACCGTGGTGTCCGGGGGCGCGTACGGCATCGACGCCCACGCGCACCGGGCAGCACTGGCCGGGGGATCAGCGGCGGTGCCTACCATCGCGGTGATGGCTGGTGGTGTGGACCGGTTCTATCCGTCCGGCAATGAGGATCTCCTGCGGGCGGTCTGCAACCAGGGAGCGGTGCTCGCAGAGGTGCCGCCGGGGTCGGCGCCCACTCGCTACCGCTTTCTCCAACGGAACAGGCTGATCGCGGCCTTGGCCGCTGTGACGGTGGTGGTGGAAGCGCGCTGGCGGTCCGGTGCGCTGAACACGGCCCACCACGCGGAGACGCTTGGCCGGGCGGTGGGAGCTGTGCCGGGGTCCGTGCACAGCGCCAACTCCGCCGGCTGCCACCGTCTACTCCGGGATGGCGGGGCTGTCTGCGTGACTGACGCCGCGGAGATCGCCGAACTGGCCTCCCCAAGCGGCGTGGGGCTTGCGGCGCCCGGGACAGCGCATGCGGCCGACCATGACGGACTGACCCTGGAGGATCTGATCCTTCTTGACGCCCTGCCGCTGCGGTCCACCACGTCCGTGGACAAGCTCTGCGCAGTTGCCGGCCTCAGTGCGGACTCCGTGCGGGCCGGGTTGGGCAGGCTAGGCCTGCTGGGGCTCGCAGCTTCAGAAAGGGGAGGCTGGAAACGGGCCAAGGAATTAGCGTAGTTGCCTGTGTCCGGCACGGGATTCCCGCGGAGTTCTGGGACAGTGGAACAGTGCAGAATCAGGAACTGTCCCGGGCGTTTGAGCAGGCACTCGCAGACTTCGGCAGATACCTGACCGCCGAGCGGGCCCGGTCCGGGCATACGCTTCGGGCATACCTGTCCGATCTTCGAAGCCTCCTGGAATACGCCGCCTCCGAGGGCGTCACGGATCTGCCGGAACTGGAGCTGGGCACTCTCCGACGCTGGCTCGGGGCGCAGAGCCAGGCCGGGATATCCCGGGCCACCCTTGCGCGGCGATCGGCTACAGCGCGTTCCTTCACCACGTGGGCCATGCGGGAAGAGCTCATCGAGACCGATCCTGCCCTCCGTCTCAGGGCTCCCAAAGCGGAAAAGTCACTGCCCGGGGTGCTGCAGTCCCAACAACTCCTCAGGCTGCTGAACAGTCTGGAAGAAGCCGCGGCTAACGGGTCACCGGTTCCGGTGCGTAACCGGGCCATGGTGGAGCTCCTATACGCCACGGGGCTGCGGGTGGGGGAGCTGGCCGCCTTGGATGTGGACGATCTCAACCCGGACCGCCGGACCCTACGGGTGGTCGGCAAGGGCAACAAGGAACGGACGGTTCCCTACGGCGTCCCGGCAGCTGTAGCGGTCGACGACTGGCTCCGCAGGGCCAGGCCGCTCCTGGCGACGGGCCACAGCGGACCGGCGCTTTTCCTGGGCGCCAGAGGAAACCGTGTTGACCAGCGTCAGGTCAGGACCGTGGTGAATGCTCTCTTCGAAGCTTTGGGCGACACCTCAGCAACCGGTCCGCACGCGCTAAGGCATACTGCGGCAACGCACCTGCTCGATGGCGGCGCGGATCTTCGTGCGGTCCAGGAAATCCTGGGCCACAGCAGCCTCGCCACCACGCAGATCTACACCCATGTGTCCGTTGAGCGGCTCCGGAGCAGCTACCAGCAGGCCCATCCCCGGGCCTGAGAGCCGTGGATTCCCGCCAACGCGGGGTTAATTCCAGGACTGTGTTACCTATGGCGGATCGCACTGGCGTAATTACGCGGCGTACGGCACAATAAGAGTCACGTCCGGCAACTTTCAAGTGACGCTTGAAGGTCTTTCGCTTCGCGCGTCACCCGCAAGTCCGGACACAGCTTAATAATCAGGCAGGGAACACCGCCGCTGGAACATACAGCACCGGGCAGTTTCATCCAGGCAGAGGTCGTTGGGGAAGACGTACCTACAGCTATGGAGGATGGAATGTCTGTTGCAATGACCCGCGGTGTGCTGTTTGTTCACTCAGCCCCTACAGCACTGTGCCCGCACGTTGAGTGGGCCATTGGATCCGTCGTGGACAAGCGGACGGATCTAGAGTGGACCCCTCAGCCTGCCGCGCCCGGAATGTTCCGCGCCGAGCTCTCCTGGACAGGAACCCCGGGCACCGGATCGCTGCTGGCATCCTCACTTCGCGGCTGGGCCCATCTTCGCTACGAGGTCACTGAAGAGCCGAGCCAGGGAGTTGACGGCGGCCGCTGGTCGCATACCCCCGAACTGGGAATCTTCCACGCCACAACGGACGTCCACGGCAACATCATGGTCTCAGAGGACCGCATCCGTTACGCCTACGAATCGGGTGCCGGCGATCCCTCGGCCGTGTACCACGAGCTTTCCCTGGCCTTGGGTGAGGCGTGGGACGAGGAACTAGAGCCGTTCCGCCACGCAGCCGAGGGCGCACCGGTCCGCTGGCTGCACCAGGTGGGCTGACCGCCGTCGGACATCACGACGTCGTACTTCCTGTCCGCTGTCCCGGCAGAAGACGTGCCGGATCGGAAGGCGGCGCTCCATAGCAAAAGCAGAGGCCCCGCCACATGGCGGGGCCTCTGCTTCGTCTGCGGTACTTGCTGTTCCCGCGCTGCTGCTAGATGCTGCGGACAGCGATCACGGCGTTGTGGCCGCCGAAGCCGAACGAGTTGCTCAGGGCCACGATGTCGCCTGCCGGCAGATCCCTCGCCGACGTGACGACGTCGAGCGGGATCTCCGGGTCCTGGTTCTCGAGGTTAATGGTGACCGGGGCCTTGCGGTGGTACACGGCCAGCACAGTGAGTACTGCCTCCACGGCACCTGACGCGCCCAGCAGGTGGCCCATCTGTGACTTAGTGGCGGACACTGCGACGTTGTCGAGGTGGTTCCCCAGCGATGCGCGGAGGGCCGTGTACTCGGGCTTGTCACCGACGGGAGTTGAAGTGGCGTGCGCGTTGACGTGGACAACGTCCTCGGCCTGGATCCGGCCGTCGAACATGGCTGCCTTCAGCGCGCGCGTGGCGCCCAGGCCCTGGGGGTCCGGGGCGGTGATGTGGTAGGCATCGGCCGTCACGGAGGTGCCGGCCAGTTCGCCGTAGATGCGGGCGCCGCGGGCAATGGCGTGTTCCTCAGCTTCGAGCACCAGCGCGCCGGCGCCTTCGCCCATCACAAAGCCGTCGCGGCCCAGATCGTAGGGGCGTGAGGCGCCCTGGGGGTCGTCGTTGCGGCGCGAGAGGGCCTGCATGGACGAGAACGCGGCCAGGGGCATGGGGTGGATGGCTGCCTCGGCGCCGCCGCACATCACTACGTCGGCCTTGCCGGAGCGGATCAGCTCCAGGCCCAGGTGAAGGGCCTCGGTGCCCGACGCGCAGGCCGAAACCGGGGTGTGGGCGCCGGCCCGGGCGCCAAGGTCAAGGCTGACGGCTGCTGCGACGCCGTTGGGCATCAGCATGGGCACCGTCATGGGCAGGACGCGGCGCGGGCCCTTTTCCTTCAGCGTGTCCCACGCGTCCAGCAGCGTCCAGACGCCGCCGATGCCGGTGGCGAAGGCGACGGCAAGGCGGTCGGGGTCAATCTCGGTGATGCCGGAATCGGCCCAGGCTTCACGGGAGGCGATGACGCCGAACTGGGTGGACGGGTCCATCCGCTTGGCCTCAACGCGGCTCAGGACCGATAGTGCCGGAGTGGAGCAGCGGGCGGCGAAGTGGACCGGCAGTTCGTACTTGGCGACCCATTCGTCTTCCAGCGTGCGGGCACCGGAGACCCCCTTCAGCGCGTTGTTCCACATGGTGGGTACGTCGCCGCCGATGGGCGTGGTGGCACCCAGACCGGTAATGACTACTTTGCGTGTCATTGGATCACTCTCTGTCGGTGGGCAGGCCGTATCCGGTTGTCCGGCGGGGTCCCGCGTGTGGGGCAGCTGGCTGCCGAAAAATGTGGTGGACTGCCGGTCCGGCCTGAGCACGGACCGGCAGTCCAGTCAGCCTTAAGGGGCTGAAGCCTTGGCTAGGCCTGTGCGCCTGCGATGAAGCTGACGGCGTCGCCCACGGTCTTGAGGTTCTTGACCTCTTCGTCCGGGATACGCACGCCGAACTTCTCTTCGGCGTTGACCACGATAGTCATCATGGAGATGGAGTCGATGTCCAGGTCCTCGGTGAAGGACTTGTCCAGTTCCACAGCCTCGGGGGCAAGGCCGGTTTCTTCGTTGACGATTTCAGCCAAGCCGGCCAGGATCTCTTCGTTGCTAGCCATTGATGGCTCCTTTTCTTGTTATTGCCGGCAGGGGGTGCCGGAAACGGTGCAGTCCGCGGATGCGGGCTGTATGGGGCGTTCCTAAGGAAGGACGATTACCTGGGCACCGAAGACCAGCCCGGCGCCGAAGCCGATCTGGAGTGCGAGGCCGCCGCTGAGCTCAGGGTTTTCCTTGAGCAGGCGGTGGGTAGCAAGGGGGATGGAGGCCGCCGAGGTGTTTCCGGCATCAGCGATGTCCCGGGCCACGGTGACGGATTCAGGAAGATTCAGTTTCTTGACCATCTCGTCGATGATCCGCATGTTGGCCTGGTGCGGGATGAACGCAACGAGGTCTTCAGCCTTGACGCCCGCGGCCTCCAAAGCCTGCTGTGCCATCTTGGCCATTTCCCAGACCGCCCAACGGAAGACGGTCTGCCCGTCCTGGCGGAGTGTGGGGTAGAGCTCCTGCGCTTCTTCGAGCAGGGCAAAGTCGCCGGGCTCGTCGGACTGGCGGGCGGCCATGCTGAGGTCGCGGACATCCAGGATGGAACGCGTCATGCCGATGGCGTCCCACTTGCTGCCGTCCGAACCCCACACTGAGGGTCCGATGCCGGGGGTGTCCGAGGGGCCGATGACAACAGCGCCCGCGCCGTCGCCCAGCAGGAAGGAAATGGTACGTTCCCGGTTGTCGATGACGTCGGAGAGCTTCTCCGCGCCGACCACCAGCACGTAGGTGGCCGTGCCGGAGCGGACCAAGGCATCACCCTGGGCGATGCCGTAGCAGTACCCGGCGCAGGCGGCCGAGATATCGAAGGCCGGAGCCGGCGTCGCACCGATGCGGTCAGCCAAGGCGGCGGCAGCCGACGGCGTGGCGTACGGGTGGGTGACGGTGGAAACGATGACGGCACCAAGCTGGGAGGCTTCGATGCCTGCCTGCTGCAGGGCCTCCCGGGCAGCGCCCTCGGCCATATCGATGACGCTGACGTCGGCAGCGGCCCGGTGCCGGGTCACGATGCCGGTCCGCTGGCGGATCCATTCGTCCGAGGAATCAATCCACTGGCAGACGTCGTCGTTGGTGACGATGACGTCAGGCCGGAATGCGCCGAGGCCGATGATGCGGCTGTATTCGTTTACGGAAACCTGTTTCAGCGTGGGAACGCTCATGCGTTTCCCTCCAGTTCTGCGAAGAGTGCCAGTGCGGCCGTGAGGTCGTCCGGGGTTTTGACTGCAACGGTCTTGACGCCGGGCATGCCGCGCTTGGCGAGCCCGGCCAGGGTGCCGGCCGGGGCCAGCTCAATGACACCGGTGACGCCGCGCTGCACAAGGGTTTCCATGCAGAGGTCCCAGCGGACCGGCCGGGAGACCTGCGCGATGAGGCTCTCGACGGCGGCGCCGCCGTCGGTCACTTCCCGGCCGTCAAAGTTGGACAGCAGGGGCACCTGCGGCTTCTGCGGCTTGAGGCCAGGCTTGAGCGACTCGAGGGCGCTCACGGCGGGGGACATGTGTGAGGTGTGGAACGCCCCGGCCACTTTCAGCGGGATGACCCGCGCCTTCGCCGGCGGGTTGTCCGCCAGGGCCTTGAGTTGTTCGAAGGTTCCGGCTGCCACGGTCTGGCCCGCGCCGTTGACATTGGCAGGTGTCGCGCCGGTAGCCTCGATGGCGGCCAGGACCTCTGCGGGGTCCCCGCCCACAACGGCACTCATGCCGGTGGGGGTTACGGCAGCGGCGGCGGCCATGCTGTTGGCGCGTTCACGCACGAACGTCATGGCTTCCTGCTCGGTGAGCACGCCGGCGAGGGCCGAGGCGGTGATTTCACCGACGGAGTGGCCGGCAAGGATCACGGGAAGCGTGCCGAGTTCGACGTCGAACAGCGACTTTGCGGCCACCAGTCCGGCGGCAACAATCAGGGGCTGCGCAACGGCGGTGTCCTTGATGGTGTCCTCGTCAGAGGTGGTCCCGTGGGCAGTCAGGTCGATGCCTGCGATCTCACTGAGGGAGGCCAGATGGCCTGCTACCGAAGGCAGTTCCAGCCAAGGGGCCAGAAAACCCGGGGTCTGTGAGCCCTGTCCAGGGCAGACTATTGCAAGCACGTATCCAGCTTTCCAAATTTCGGGGTCATCCAGCGGTGTTTCACTGCACCAAGCTCAAGGGGTCAGTTTGTAGGAAGTCTACAACGACTCACGGCTGATTCCGCGCCGGATGACGCTCCGCCGGGGCTTTTGGCGGCGCCGACAGCCGCCCGACAACCAACGCCGCCTGCAGCACAAACGCCTCCCGGGGGAGCAGCGGATCCCAGCCCGTGACGTCGCAGACGCGCTTGAGCCGGTACCTGACGGTGTTGGCGTGGACAAACAATTCGCGGGCGGTCGCCTCAAGGGAATGGCCCAGCTCCAGGTAGGTGCCCAAGGTCTCCACCAGCCCGTTGGAGGCGGCGACAAGCGGACGGTAGATGTTCTTGACCAGGGAACGGCGCGCCGCTTCGTCACCGGAGATGACGCGTTCCGGCAACAGGTCATCGGCGGCCACGGGCCGGGGGGCGGCGGGCCACGCCCTTGCCGCGGTCAGGCCGGCAAAGGCAGACTGCGCTGAGCCGCTGGCCTCCAGCAGGGAGCCGGCTTCCGGACCGTAGACCACCGGGCCGGGGGCGAACATTTCGCTGAGTTTCAGGTATGCGGTCTCGCGGTCCTGGACGCCGCCAAGGATCAGGATCAGCCGGTCGCCCTGGATGCCCACCAACGCATCCTCGGCGTAGCGGCCTGCCAGGCGGCGCAGTTCGCTGACGTAGCTGGCACTGGGTTCAGACGGCGAATTGCCCACCATCACAGTGAACCTCTCCTGTGCCTTCCAACCCAGCGCGGCGATCCGGGACCGCAGCGCGTCCGTGTTTTCGCCACGGAGGATGGCGTCCACGATCAGCGCTTCCAGCCGCGTATCCCAGGAACCGCGGGACTCGGCCGCCCGTGCGTACACGTCTGCCGCCGCGAAGGCCACTTCCCGTGAGTACCGCAGCACCGCCTCGCGGAGGGAGGGCTGGTCAGCTTCCGGGGCGATGACCGGCACCTGGTCTTCCACCACTTCCACCACGATGCGGATGAGCTGGAGCGCCTTCTGGAGGCTGATGGAGCGCGTCAGCTCGGTGGG
Source organism: Pseudarthrobacter sp. MDT3-1 (assembly GCF_054510755.1). Taxonomy (NCBI): domain Bacteria; kingdom Bacillati; phylum Actinomycetota; class Actinomycetes; order Micrococcales; family Micrococcaceae; genus Pseudarthrobacter; species Pseudarthrobacter sp. MDT3-1. Next base: position 51,276 of record NZ_JBTNDX010000021.1, read on the forward strand.
GGCCGTCCCAAAAACGTCGGTGAGGATCCACGACGGTGAGCTGGGCCGCTCATACCAGGTGACAAACGCTGCGATGCCGTTTTGCGCCACCATGCCCAGGGCCGAGCGCTCGTCGGAGCTAAGGCGCGAATACCACGGCAGCGACTTTTCCAGCTGGCGAAGGGTGGTGGTGGAGAGCTGGCCCACGCTTGCCCGGAGCTTTTTCAGGGTTTCGGATTTCTCCGGTGTCATGCTGCGCGAGGACGGCTTGCGCTTCACGGGCGGGGTGGTTGGCTCTGGCATCCTACGAGCATACGGTGCCTGCCCGGCAAGCTCTATTTGTGCAAAGGCTACAACGTTGTTGGACCTGCGTCACAGGCTGCCTCCTGTCCAGAAAGGCAGGGGGACGACGACGGCGACCCTCGCCTTTTCGGTGAGGGTCGCCGTCGTCGTTCATTTCCGCTGACAAGCAGGTCAGCGGGAGATGATCAGGACTCGCCGCCCGCGTTGCCGGTGGAACCGGCGTTGACGTTGTGCAGCTTGTACTTCTCGATTGCCTGGGCCGGGGCCTGGGCATCGACTTCGCCGCGGCGCGCCAGTAGTTGCAGGGAACGGACCACGATGGAGTGGATGTCGTTCTTGAAGAAGCGGCGGGCCGCTGCGCGGGTGTCGGAGAAGCCGAAGCCATCCGCACCCAGCGTGGCGAACTCGTTCGGCACAAACTGGCGGATTTGGTCCGGGACGGCCTTCATGTAGTCCGAGACCGCAACCACGGGTCCTGTGGCACCGGCAAGCTGCTGGGTCACAAACGGAACACGGGCGGGCTTGCCCGGGTTCAGGAACGCCTCTTCCTCGGCGGCCATGCCGTCGCGGCGCAGTTCGTTCCAGGACGTGACGGACCAGACGTCGGCGGAGACGCCCCAGTCCTCGGCGAGCAGCCGCTGGGCTTCGATGGCCCAGGGAACCGAGACGCCGGAAGCCAGGATCTGGGTCCGGGGACCGTCGATCTTCGCCGGAGCCAGGAGGTAGATGCCCTTGAGAACACCTTCCACGTCGAGCTCTTCGGGTTCTGCGGGCTGCGTGATGGGCTCGTTGTAGACCGTGATGTAGTACATCAGGTTCCGGTCAGCCGAATCGGGCCCATACATACGCTCGATGCCGTCCCGGATGATGTGGCCCATCTCGTACCCGTACGCGGGGTCGTAGGTGACCACTGCCGGGTTCGTGGAGGCCAGCAGCGGGGAGTGGCCGTCGGCGTGCTGGAGGCCTTCGCCGGTCAGCGTGGTGCGGCCGGCGGTGGCGCCGATGATGAACCCGCGGGCCATCTGGTCCCCGGCGGCCCAGAAGGCGTCGCCGGTGCGCTGGAAACCGAACATGGAGTAGAACACGTACACCGGGATCAGCGGTACGCCGTGGGTGGCGTACGCGGTGCCGGCGGCGGTGAATGCCGCGACGGCCCCTGCTTCGTTGATGCCGGGGTGGATCAGCTGGCCCTGGGCCGATTCCTTGTAGGCCAGGACCAGGTCCCGGTCCACGGAGAGGTAGTTCTGGCCCTTGGGGTTGTAGATCTTGGCCGTGGGGAAGAACGCGTCCATGCCGAACGTGCGGGCCTCATCGGGGATGATCGGCGCGATGTGCTTGCCGAAGTTCTTGTCCCGCATAAGGTCCTTGAGGAGCCGGACAAACGCCATGGTGGTGGCGGCCTGCTGCTTCCCGGAACCGCGCTTGGCGACTTCGTACGTTTTTGCCTCCGGGAGGGCGATCTCCTGGTGCTTGGAGCGGCGCTCCGGAACAGAACCGCCCAGCTGGGCACGGCGTTCCATCATGTACTGGATCTCCGGCGCATCGGTGCCCGGGTGGAAGTACGGAGGCTGGTACGGGTCCTTCTCCAGCTGCTCGTCGGTGACCGGAATCCGGAGGTGGTCGCGGAACTTCTTCAGGTCATCGAGGGTGAGCTTTTTCATCTGGTGGGTCGCGTTGCGGCCCTCGAAGTGGGGTCCGAGTCCGTAGCCCTTGACCGTTTTGGCCAGGATCACGGTGGGCTTACCCTTGAACTCGGTGGCAGCCTTATACGCGGCGTAGACCTTGCGGTAGTCGTGGCCGCCGCGCTTGAGGTTCCAGATCTCGTCATCGGACAGGTCCGCGACCATGTCCTTGGTCTGCGGGGTCTTGCCGAAGAAGTGCTCGCGGACGAATCCGCCGGATTCTGCCTTGTAGGTCTGGTAGTCACCGTCCGGGGTCTCGTTCATGATCTTCACGAGCGAGCCGTCGGCGTCCTTGGTGAGCAGGTCATCCCACTCCCGGCCCCAGACGACCTTGATGACGTTCCAGCCCGCGCCACGGAAGAACGCTTCGAGTTCCTGCATGATCTTGCCGTTGCCGCGGACGGGACCGTCCAGGCGCTGGAGGTTGCAGTTGATCACAAAGTTCAGGTTGTCCAGGTTCTCGTTCGCGGCGAGCTGGAGCAGGCCGCGGGACTCGGGCTCGTCCATTTCGCCGTCGCCCAGGAACGCCCAGACCTGCTGGTCCGAGGTGTCCTTGAGGCCGCGGTTGTGCAGGTACCGGTTGGACTGGGCCTGGTAGATCGCGTTCATCGGACCGATGCCCATCGAGACCGTGGGGAACTCCCAGAACTCCGGCATCAGGCGCGGGTGCGGGTAGGAGGAGAGCGCGTGGCCTTCCTTGGACTTTTCCTGCCGGAATCCGTCCAGATCCTCCTCGGCGAGCCGGCCTTCCATGAACGCGCGGGCGTACATGCCGGGGGAGGCGTGGCCCTGGAAGAAGACCTGGTCACCGCCGCCGGGGTGGTCCTTGCCGCGGAAGAAGTGGTTGAAGCCGACCTCGTACAGTGTGGCGGCCCCGGCGTACGTGGAGATGTGCCCGCCCACCCCGATGTTCGGCCGCTGTGCCCGGTGCACCATGATGGCGGCGTTCCAGCGCATGTACGCCCGGTACCGGCGCTCGAACTCTTCGTTGCCGGGGAACGGAGCTTCCTGGTCCACCGGGATGGTGTTCACGTAGTCCGTGGTGGTCACCATCGGCACACCGACACTCTGCGCGCCGGCGCGCTGCAGCAGGCTCCGCATGATGTATTGGGCACGTTCCGTGCCCTGTTCCCTGATCAGTGCATCCAGGGACTCAGCCCATTCGGCGGTCTCTTCCGGATCACGATCAGGCAGCTGGTTTGTCAACCCGCTGAGGATATGGGAGGTATCTTCTCCTGCAGCCACGTCCAACCTCTCTTTGCGCGCATGCATCGGCGCCCACATGCCGGGCAGGGTGACTGTCCGGCATGAATGCGACGTGTGCGACGTATCGGTTACAACAGCCCGGTCATGTGCGCCGGGCAGGGTCCTATCACGCCTATGTCTGCCATTGAGTTCCAGGCGGTCGCCCCGCAGGCATAGTTGTCACCAGTCACTCTAGCTGTGACTCCAGCACGATGCGTAGCCGCGTCCATGGCGTCCCTGTTGTATTTCGCCGTCATACTGGTTGTGTGACGAAAGCCGCTGCAACGCAGGCTGACGGCGCCGGATGTGACGCAGAATATGGCGGATCGCGGTGGCGGCAGCTTGAAGCGCAGGCACAAAGGGTGTTGGCTGGGAGTAATGGAAATCACTATGCGAATTGCATGTATTAGGCATTGGAGGAACACGTGAGCGAGGCCGACGCCGCCACTTCGGTAAATGTGGCGGAAAAATTGGGTTTCAAAAACGGGGATCTGATTCAGGAGTTCGGTTACGACGACGACGTCGATTTCGACTTACGTGATGATATTGAGGACCTGACAGGGTCCGAGCTCCTGGACGAGGACGACCACGACGTTGTTGACGCCGTCATTTTTTGGTGGCGGGACGGCGACGGGGATCTGGTCGACAGCCTCATGGATTCCCTGACCACCCTGAGTGAAACCGGGGTTGTTTGGGTGTTGACGCCAAAGTCAGGGCGCACCGGGTACGTGTCGCCGGCGGAAATTCAGGAAGCGGCGCCCACTGCGGGCCTGCACCTCACCACCTCGGCAGGTGTGTCAAAGGACTGGAGTGCCACCCGCCTGGTCAGCAGGAAGAACAAGTGACGGCAGCTCTTGCCGTAGCCGGGCAGACTGTTCCGGCGGTGGGGGAGCTTGCCCCGGACTTTGAGCTGGTAAACCAGTTCGGAGAACCTGTCCGGTTATCCAGTTTCCGCGGGCAGAACGTTGTGCTCGTGTTTTATCCGTTTGCTTTTTCGGGTGTCTGTACCGGCGAGCTCTGCGAAATCCGGGACAACCTGGCCGCGTTCGAGGATGCCAGGGCCACCGTCCTGGCCGTGTCCGTGGACAGCAAGTTCAGCCTGCGGGCTTATGCCGAGAAGGAAAGCTACGGCTTTGACCTTCTGGCTGACTTCTGGCCGCACGGCGCTGTCGCTTCCGCCTATGGAGTCTTCGACCCGGAGAGTGGCATGGCTGGGCGCGGGACGTTCATCATCGATGCAGCAGGAACAATCCGCTACGTCGTGGTGAATCCGCGCGGGCAGGCCCGCGAGCTCGCCGAGTACCAGGATGCTCTGGCAGGTCTGGAACAGGCCTGAGGCCGCATGGACCAGCAGCGGCACGGCATCGGCCTGACAGGCTTCGCCAGCCTACCGGCCGCTGACCCTGCCGCGCTGTCCAGTGCGGACCTTCAGGGGCTTGAACGCGTCCGGGAGCTATTGTCCGGCAAGCGGCTGGCGTTACTTACCGGCGCAGGGCTGAGCACCGATTCGGGCATACCGGATTACCGCGGGCCGGACGCCGTGCCACGTTCGCCCATAACTTACCAGGAGTTTGTGCGCGACGGCGCCAACCGCCAGCGCTATTGGGCGCGGAACCATATCGGCTGGTCCCACTTGCGGCACGCAGATCCAAACCCTGGGCACAATGCGGCCGCAGAACTTGAGCGGCGGGGCCTGCTCACTGGGTTGATCACCCAGAACGTCGACCGGCTGCATGAAGACGCCGGCAGCCGGAATGTCATTGACCTCCACGGCCGTTATGACCGGGTGGTCTGCCTCGATTGCAAGCGCACGTACACCCGCCGCCTGCTGTCGGAGGTGCTCGAAGAACTCAATCCCGGCTTCCTGGCGCGCGCCACAACTTCCGGCCTGGTGGAAATGGCGCCCGACGCCGACGCCACTGTTGAGGACATTGCTCTGATCAGCAGTTTTGTGGTCGCTGCCTGCCCCGCCTGCGGCGGAATGCTCAAGCCAGACTTTGTCTACTTCGGCGAGAACGTGCCCAAAGAACGCGCAGAAGCCGCCTACGCGATGGTGGACAGTGCAGAGGCATTGCTTGTTGCCGGTTCATCGCTGACCGTGATGAGCGGACTGCGGTTCGTCCGTCACGCGGCGAAGGACGGCAAGCCTGTGGTGATCATCAACAGGGGCGGTACCCGGGGCGACCAGTACGCCACCATCAAGCTCGACGCAGGCGTCAGCGAGGCACTGACCTGGCTCGCCGCCGAACTCCCCGATCTTTGACCGTTGGGGGCCGACCGTGTCGATTGGCTTTTCGTCCCGCCCGTCAGGTAGAGTTTATGTTCGTTGGCTGACGCGCTGAGGTGCGAAAAACCGGCAGTTTGGGTCTTTAGCTCAGCTGGTAGAGCGCCACGTTTACACCGTGGATGTCATCGGTTCGATCCCGGTAGGACCCACCACCAAACCCCGTTGTTCCTGGCCCGAGTGGCCGGGAACGGCGGGGTTTTTGTTGCCCTGTGCGGTTCAGGGCGTAGGGTCGGCCCATGAATGTGAATGGGGTCGAGTATCTCCGCGGCAGGGATTCCCTCAATAGACCCGTGGAGCTCGTGGCATACGACGCAGGGTAGCGGGAGATCTTTTGCGACCTCCGCGACAACATCCGTTCGGCACTGGGCTCCACAAGCATCACAGTGGAGCACGTCGGCTCGACATCTGTTCCCGAGCTTGCTTCGAAGCGCGAGCCGGCGTGGTTCGAACACCGCCGGTTTCGGGACTACCTGCGAAGTAGCCAGGACGCCCGGATCGAATACGAGCAGCTCAAACGTAGGCTGGCGGATCAGGAATGGACTTTCATGCAGGACTACGCAGAAGCCAAGGGTTCAACAATCCGTGCCCTCCTGGCTCAATACCGCTAGGGCGCCAAATTGTCGGTGGCTGTCCCTAGTGTTCCCGCTATGGAATATGTGGTGGTGAAGACGGCCAGGGACGGCAGCCCGACGGCGGTGGTCAGCAACGGCAGGGAATGGGCCGTCGGTGCCGACGCAGTGAGATGGTTTGAGCGTGTGAGCTGGTGGGAGGCGCAGCGGCGTATGCCCAAAGGTCTGGGCCGCGTGGACGTTGAGGTCTTGCAGGTCCAGGTGCGGCTGGGCCGCAATCCGCAGTCCGCGTTGACCACCATGGTGCTGGAGCGCGACGGCCTTGGTGGCGGCTGGAGGCTGAGGGAATCCGTGGTGGACGTCGCCTGAACCCGGCGGCCAAGGCCACGACAACATTCAGGCATTGGAAAACCCTCCACCGCGACTATTGGGGGATGCCGCGGTGGAGGGTCTGAAATGAATATACCGTGAACTTCCTGAAACAAACAAATGCCACGCGAACCGGGGTGCGGGGCGCGGTGGACGGTGCCTTGGCCCGGGCCCTGAATCGCCGCTAAGCCATTATGATGGTTACTGTTCAGCAGAATGAACGCATCTACGCGACGCGCCCCGGCGTGCCGATCGAAGGAGAATCATGGCCGATTCCCGCACTTCCCGCTCCTCCGAGGGTTTGGGGAGCACCTCGCCGGCGCCGGCGGTCACGCGTGCCGCCGCCGTCATGGACGCCTTGTCAGCCTCTGCGACGGGGCGGCTGACACTGAGCGATCTGGCCCGCGAGCTGGGTATCCCCAAGTCGTCCACCTCCAACCTGTTGCTGGCATTGGAAGAAGCCCGGCTGATCAGCCGCCAGGGCGCCGAATTCACGCTGGGCCGCAAGCTCGTGGAACTCGGAGCCGCCTATCTCAGCCGGCTCGACGAAGTACAGGAGTTCTACCGGTTCTGCGAGCAGGCGCCGACCCTTTCCGGGGAGACGGTACGAATAGCCATGCTGGACGGAACCAACGTGATCTATTTGGCCCGCTACGAGGGCCATCCGGCGGTCCGCCTGACGTCCAACATCGGCGACAAGATGCCGGTGTCCCTGTGTGCCGTGGGCAAGGCCCTGATTGCCCGCCTTCATGACCACGACGTCGACGCAATGTTTTCCGATGACGCCCAACTTCCGGTGCTGACCCCGAAGTCCCTCCGCACGGGGGCCGAATTGAAGGCACAGCTCACAACCATCCGTGAACAGGGCTATGCGTTCGAAGATGAGGAATCCACTATTGGAGTGGTCTGCCTGGCTGTGGCCGTGCCTACGCGCGGCGCCCACGGCCCGAGCCTTGGGTTGTCAGTCACGGCCCTCAAGGCCACATACTCCGCGGAGCAGGGTTCCCGGATGGTCAAGGAACTGAGCGAGCTGGCGCGGTCCCTGGGCAACCCCATGGGCTGAGTGCCCCCGCTCTGGCGGCCCTATTTAACGTTCATCACCCCGGTTGTGAACAAAACATCCGTCAACCACTTGCTGCGTGTTCAACTTGCTGTACTCTGTTCAATATAGTGATCGACACCACGGAGTGTCCTCGCTATCCCACCAGGCCAACGGGGGCCTGGAGTGTTTTTGAGGGAGTTCTTGTGACAACTCGTACTAAATCACGGCAGACTGACATGGACGGCGCCGCCGTCGATCCGGAGCAGCTGCGAAGGGCAACCCTTGCCAGCTCGGTAGGCTCCGCACTGGAGTACTACGACTTCTACATCTACGGCCTCGCCTCGGCCTTGGTCTTTGGGCCGCTCTTCTTCTCACCGCTGGGGGAAAGCGGCGCCGTGATCGCGTCATTCGCCACCTATGGTGTGGGCTTCGCAGCCCGGCCGTTCGGCGGCATCGTCTTCGGCTACATCGGTGACCGGTTCGGCCGGAAGATGGTCCTGATCCTGACCATCGGCCTGATGGGCATGGCCAGCTTCGCCATTGGGCTCCTGCCCACCTTTGAACAGGCGGGAATGGTCGGCGCAGTGCTCCTGGTGGCCCTTCGGATCCTTCAGGGCCTGGGCGCCGGTGCCGAGCAGGCAGGCGCCACCACCCTGATCTCAGAAGTGGCCCCGCGCCGCCGTCGTGGATTCTTCGCCGCACTGCCGTTCGTCGGCATCCAGCTGGGCACCCTGCTCGGCGCAGGCACCTTCGCCCTGATGGCACTGGCGGACAAGGAAGTACTGCAGGGCTGGCTGTGGCGCGTTCCGTTCCTGGCGAGCGTCATCCTGATTGTCATCGCGGTCTTCATCCGACTCCGGCTCAAGGAAACGCCGGTCTTCCAGGAACTGGAAAAGCACAAGGCCGTGGTCAAGAACCCCGTCGTGCAGATCTGGAAGCACTCGAAGAAGAACGTGCTCATCGGCATCGGCCTGCGGATGGGAGAAAACGGAAACTCCTCCATTTACTCCGCCCTCCTGGTATCCTTCATCAGCATGCCCGCCGGAATCTTCGCCGGCGACAAGTTCATTGGCCCCACCGGCCTCCTCATTGCCGCTGGATTCGCAGCGGTCATGGTGGTCACCTTCGGCGCCCTTTCCGACCGCTTCGGACGCGTTCCTGTATACCGCTACGGCGCCCTCTTTCAGGCCGTCATCGCCCTGCCGGCCTTCTACCTGGTCACGCTCGGCAACGTCACCCTCGTCTGGGTGGTCATGGTGGTGGGCATTTCACTTGGCGTGCAGTCCATGCTCGGTCCGCAGTGCGCCATGCTGCCGGAACTCTTCGGCTCCCAGCACCGCTTCACCGGCGTGGCGCTGAGCCGTGAACTCTCCGCCGTCCTGGCCGGCGGATTCGCACCCATGATCGGTGTGGCCCTCCTGGCTGCGACAGGCCATTCCTGGCTGGTTCCCGCCATCTACTCCCTGGTCCTGGCGCTGATCTCCTTCGGCACCACCTTCTTCACCCCGGAAACCAACGGCCGGGACCTGATCCTGGTGGAGGACGCACGCTAGGCACTCCACCCATGCAATAGGCGGCCTCCCCTTGATGGGGAGGCCGCCTATTTCCGTGCCGCTCGCTAATTGGGCGCCGCTGCTCAGCGTAAGTACGTAACTAATTCGCCGCTGACAGCACGCGGACACAACCGCCTGACACAAAAGAGCCCCTGCTGCGGATTCCTGTTTCCAGGATCCACGGCAGGGGCTCTGTAGTGCGGGCCGGGGCCTGCGCCTTAGTAGAAGTGGACCGGGTCCACCAGGTGGGGGAGGTCGCCGCCGTCGAGGAACGTGCGCAGGTTGCTGCAGAAGCGCTCCGCGATCAGGCGGTTCTCCGCGGCACTGAGCGCCGAGGTATGCGGCGACACCATGACCCTGGGGTGTTTCCACAGCGGGCTGTCCTGGGGGAGCGGTTCCACGGCAAAGACATCAAGGCAGGCGTAGGAGACCTGGCGGTTGTCCAAGGCCTCCAGCAGGGCGTCCTCGTCCACCACAGTGCCGCGGCCCACGTTCACAAACACCGTTCCCGGCTTCATTGCGGCAAACACCTCACGGTTGAAGAGCTTCTCCGTGTACGGCGTGCCGGGCAGCGTATTGACGACGGCGTCCGCCGAGGCGAGCAGCCCGGCCAGTCCGTCGTTGCCGGCAACCTGCTCGATTCCTTCGATCGGCTCAACATTCCGCTTGGTGCCGCTGACCGTCATGCCCAGGGCGCGGGCGATCCGGGCGGTCTCCAGGCCGATTTCGCCCAGGCCGGTCACAACCAGCGTGGAACCGCTGACCAGACGGGTGGGGGTCCGAAGCTCGGGCCACACCTTGGCGGCCTGGTCCTGGGCCAACTCGGCGCTGCGCTTGAAGCCATTGAGGATTCCCAGCGCAGCGAATTCTGCCAGCGGCAGGGCATGGACGCCGGCGGAGGTGGTCACCTTGAACTTGAGGAGTGTTTTCTGGTCCAGCCCGGAGGCCTTGACGGCACCGCCGGCGCCGGCGGCCATCGCGTGGACCCACTGGAGCCGTGGATTCTCGCTCGCGATGCGGGCAAGGCCCGAGGGGCTCTCATTGGGCAGGCCGTACAGAACCTGCGCCTTGTTGAGCGTGGCCCAGTACTGCTCCTCCTGCGCGCGAGTCCGTTTGAAGTCCGGATCCCCGGAGTGGTCGGCCGGAAAACGCTCGGGCGGAAGCAGGTCCGGCTCATAGAGGACAGTTACGGAGGGGTCTACGGCGCGGATGCGGTCCACCAGCTCTGCTTCGAGCGGGACGGCGATCGCGACGGTGGTTAGAGTCGTCATAGTGTTCATCATACTGAATAGCGGCTAGGATATTGGACAGATTTCCCTTCATTAACCACACAACGATGTGAGTCGAGGCCTAGATATGGAAGACAGAACAGCGGGCTTTGTAGGCCTGGGGCTGATGGGGCTGCCCATGGCAGCGAATCTGGTCCGCGCCGGCTGGGCGGTCACCGCCTGGAACAGATCCGAAGCTCCCCTCCAGGAATTCGTGGCGCAGGGTGGCCACTCCGCGCCCGACGTTACATCCCTGCGGGACCTGCCAATCATCGCCTTTATGCTCCCGGACCTGTCCTTCATCGAGGAGGCCTCGGCGGGGTTGCTGGCGAGCTGGGATGCGAATCCGCCGCACGCCGGCACTGCCGTAGTGGTCGCAAGCTCAGTCTCACCGGCGAAGGTCCAGGACTTCGGGCGACGGGTCCACGCGGCAAGCCACGGCCGCGCCACTGTGGTGGACGCCCCAGTCAGCGGCGGGACCAAGGGCGCGACCGACGGCACCCTGGCCATCATGGCCGGCGGTACCGCGGACGACTTCCGGCGGCTCGAGCCCTTCTTCAACGCGATGGGGACAACCGTCAGGCACATGGGCCCACTGGGCGCGGGGTCGCTCGCCAAGGCCTGCAACCAGCTCATTGTAGGAACCACGACGGCGGCGCTCGCCGAAGCGGCCGAGCTCGCCGAGCGCTCCGGGATGGATCCGGCGGCGCTTTTCGGCGTCCTGGCCGGAGGCCTTGCGGGCAGCCGTGTGCTGGAGAACGTGGGACCGCGACTGGCCCGGAAGGACTACACACCAACAGGCCCGGCGAAGTTCATGCATAAGGACCTGTCCTTTGTGCTCGAATCAGCCAGGGCGGCCGGCGCTGCCGTGCCGATGGCGACGGCCGGCGTCGAGCTTTACGCCGAACTGAAGCGCCAGGGCCTTGGCGATCAGGACCTTGCCGTGGTCCGCCAGGCCATTTCGAATCTGAGCGACAACACCACTAGCGCGGAACCTGCGGATGCCGCAACGAAAGGGACAGCTGCACCATGAGTGGACTTTTTGATTTGACGGGGCGGGTTGCCTTGGTGACGGGTTCGAGCCGGGGGATTGGTCATGCGTTGGCGCGGGCGTTGGCTGATGCCGGGGCGACGGTGGTGTTGAACGGGATTAATGCGGAGCGGTTGAAGGCGGCGGAGGCGGCGATGGCCGCGGACTTCGCGCCGGGGCGGGTGCATGGTGTCGCGTTTGATGTCACGAGTGATGCCGAGGCTGCCCGGGGTGTTTCGTGGGTGGAGGAGCATGTGGGTCCGTTGCAGATCCTGGTGAACAATGCCGGGATCCAGCACCGGGTGCCGATGCTGGAGCTCGATGTGGCGGATTGGGAGCGGGTGATCAGGACGGATCTGACGGGCGCGTTCCTGGTGGGGCGTGAGGCGGCACGGCATATGATCCCGCGGGGCAGGGGCAAGATCATCAATATCTGTTCGGTGCAGACGGATCTGGCCCGGCCCACGATCGCCCCGTATGTGGCGGCCAAGGGCGGGCTGCGGAACCTGACCCGGGCGATGACGGCGGAGTGGGCGGGCTCCGGGCTGCAGATCAACGGGATCGCCCCGGGCTACATCCACACGGAGATGACGCAGAACCTGGTGGATGATGAGCAGTTCAATGCCTGGATCCTGGGCCGGACCCCGGCGCACCGGTGGGGCACGGTCCAGGACCTGGCCGGCCCGGCGGTGTGGCTGGCTTCGGACGGATCGGATTTTGTGAACGGGCAGACGATCTTTATCGACGGCGGAATGACGGTGGTGGTCTGATGGGCGCTTCAGCAGTGGCTCAGGGGACCGAAGCAACAGCCCTGCTTGGTTCCGGGGTGCCGGTGTCGGGTTTGGCGGTGGTGGCGCATGCGGCGGGGGATCTGCGGATCGAGGAGGTCCCGCTGGGTGCACCGGCCGCGGACGAGGCCGTGGTGGAGGTTGCCTATGGCGGGATCTGCGGGTCGGACCTGCATTACTGGCTGCACGGGGCGGCGGGGGAGTCCGTCCTGAGGGCGCCGCTGGTGCTGGGGCATGAGATTTCCGGGACCGTGGTCCGGGCCGCGGCGGACGGGACCGGCCCGGCCGCGGGCACCCCGGTTGCGGTCCATCCGGCCACCCCGGGTCCGGGTGCGGGGGAGGTGCGGTGGCCGGCGGACCGGCCCAACCTGTCCCCGGGCTGTACGTATCTGGGCAGCGCGGCACGGTTCCCGCACACCGACGGGGCGTTCGCCCGGTACGTGAACCTGCCGTCCCGGATGTTGCGGGCGCTCCCGGCCGGTCTTGATCTGCGGACCGCGGCGCTGATCGAACCCGCGTCGGTGGCCTGGCACGCCGTCGGACGTGCCGGGGACGTGGCCGGCAAGAGTGTGCTGGTGATCGGCTGCGGCCCGATCGGCGCCCTGGCCGTCACGGTCCTCAGACGTGCCGGCGCGGTTCGGATCACCGCCGTCGACGTCCATGCCAAACCGCTGGAGATCGCCGCCGCCGTCGGCGCGGATCACACCCTGCAGGCCGGGGATACGGACGCGATCGCCGCGGTGCAGGCCGATGTGGTCATCGAGTCCTCGGGCAGCCACCACGGCCTGGCCTCAGCCATTCAGGGCGCGGGGCGCGGCGGTACCGTGGTCATGGTCGGGCTGCTGCCCACCGGACCCCAGCCGGTCCTGATCTCCCTGGCCATCACCCGGGAGCTGGACCTGCGCGGGTCCTTCCGCTTCAACAACGAAATCGACGACGTCATCACAGCCCTCGCCGACGGCACCCTGAACATCGGCCCCGTCATCACCCACGAATACCCCCTCAGCCAAGGCCTGGAAGCCTTCGAAACAGCCAGGAACTCCGCCACATCAGGAAAAGTCCTCCTCAACTTCCAACCGGAATAGCACGATAAAGGACGCCCTGGTTCTGGCTGGTTCTGGGCGTTGTCAGCTCCGGCGGACGGGAAGGAACACCCGGGGCTGGTCCGTCCACGTTCCGGACAGCCGGGATGTGGTGCGGCGCATGATCTGTTCAGAAGCGGCCCGGGCCGTGGCGGCGTCCCCGGCGGCAACCGCTTCGGCGAGATCGACGTGCCACTGCAGCGCCCCCTCATGGGGGTGGTCCGGCATTAGTCCGTGGACCGTGCGCCCCGTCAGGGTCTCCGCCACCTGCCCCATCAGGTTGGCGAACATTTCGTTCCCCGATCCGGAAAGCAGGACCGAGTGAAAGGCGATGTCCAGCTCCAGGAACTTCTGCGCGTCCCCGGAGTGGCCGGCGTCGCGCAGGGCATGGGCAATGTCCACCAGCTCACGCCGGAGCTGTGCCGGGGCATTGTTCGCGGCCAGCTCGGCAGCTGCGGGCTCGACGGCGGACCGCAGTTCGATCAGTGAACGCAGCTGGGCGCCGCGGGCGTCGCTGGATAGCCGCCAGCGGATGACCTGGGAATCGAAGGGGTTCCAGCGGCTCGGCGGCAGCACGCGGATCCCCACCCGCTTGGTGGTTTCCACGAGGCCCAGGGACTGAAGGACCCGCACGGCCTCGCGGACCACGGAACGCGAAACCTGCAGTTCTTCCTCAAGGTGCTCGGCCAGCATAATGTGTCCGGTGGGCAGCTCGCCCGTGATGATCCGGGTGCCTAGGTTCTCGATGGCACGGTGGTGCAGGCTGGTCGACATGGACTCAAGCCTAAACTGGGATTGACTGGGCCCGTTCCACAAAGTGGGCACCGCTTCCCTCAAGCCGATTGAATATATATGCTTTATTAGGATCCATCGGTTCGTGACAGCGTGCTTCGCAGCGAACGCGGAGCCATCTGCACATCCATTGCACAACGAAATTGGAGTTTTGATGTCTGCACACATCGGTGTCACCGGCCTTGCGGTGATGGGCGCCAACCTGGCCCGCAACCTGGCCCGCAACGGCTTCACCGTTGCCCTGCACAACAGGTCTGTTGAAAAGACCGACGCGCTGCTCGAAAAGCACGGCACGGACGGCGACTTTGTCCGGACCGAAACGCTGCAGGAACTTGTTGACTCGCTGGAGAAGCCCCGCCGCGTCCTGATCATGGTCAAGGCCGGCAAGCCGGTTGACTCGGTCATCGAGCAGCTTGAACCCTTGCTGGAAGCCGGCGACATCATCATCGACGCCGGAAACTCCCACTACGAGGACACCCGCCGCCGCGAAGCCGCGCTTGCGAAGAAGGACCTGCACTTCGTCGGCATCGGCGTCTCCGGCGGTGAGGAAGGTGCCCTGAACGGCCCGTCCATCATGCCCGGTGGTTCCAAGGAGTCCTACGACGCCCTCGGCCCGCTGCTCGAAAAGATCTCCGCGCACGTCGACGGCAAGCCCTGCTGTGCCTGGATCGGTACCGACGGCGCCGGCCACTTCGTCAAGATGGTCCACAACGGCATCGAATACGCCGACATGCAGGTCATCGGCGAAGCCTTCGACCTCCTCCGCTCCGGCGCCGGCATCGAACCCGCTGACCAGGCCAAGATCTTCGAAGAGTGGAACAAGGGCGAACTCGCCTCCTTCCTGATCGAAATCTCCGCCGAGGTCCTGGGCCACGTTGACACCCGCACCGGCAAGCCGTTCGTAGATGTTGTGGTGGATGCCGCAGGCCAGAAGGGCACCGGACGCTGGACGGTCATCTCCGCGCTGGAGCTTGGTTCCCCGACGTCGGGCATCGCCGAGTCGGTCTTCGCCCGCGCCTTGTCATCGCAGTCCGAGCAGCGCAAGATCGCCCAGGAACTACTCGCCGGTGAGGAAATTGCCGTCGACGTTCCAGATACCTTCGTTGAGGACGTCCGCCAGGCGCTGTACGCGTCCAAGCTGGTTTCCTACGCCCAGGGCCTGGACATGCTGACCTCAGCAGCCAAGGAATACGGCTGGGACCTCAAGCTGGACGAGATCGCTTCGCTGTGGCGCGGCGGCTGCATCATCCGTGCAGAGCTGCTCAAGGAAATCACCAACGCCTACGCCGCCGAAGATAAGCCGGCCAACCTGCTGTTCGCCCCGGCGTTCACCAAGGCCATCGCCGAGGTCCTGCCGGCATGGCGCCGCGTGGTCTCCACCGCCGTCCAGCTCGGCATCCCCGTGCCGGTCTTCTCCTCTTCACTGGCCTACTACGACGGCCTGCGCCGCAAGCGACTGCCGGCCGCAGTGATCCAGGGCCAGCGTGACCTCTTCGGCGCGCACACCTACGGCCGCGTCGACGCTGAGGGCACGTTCCACACCTTGTGGGGCGAGGACAAGTCTGAAATCGAAGCAGTGGACACGCACTAATCCCCATGCTCTGATTGCATCAAGCTGCAAACCCTGCGGCCGGCACTTCCCGGATATTCTGGGAGCTGCCGGCCGTTGGCGTTTCCGGCAGCAGCCGCGGTGTCCGTCCATACCAAGGAGTCAGAATGCCCAAGCCAGTCGCATTTGTTACGGGAGCTTCCACGGGTATCGGCTTCGAGGCGGCGAAGAAGCTCAGCAGCCATGGCTTCATCGTCTACGCTGGCGCCCGCCGCGTGGACAGGATGGAGCCGCTGAAAGCGCTGGGCGTCCAGGTCCTGGCACTGGACGTGACGGACGACGACTCGATGCGTGCCGCCGTCGGCCGTGTCCTGGAAGAACGAGGGCGGATAGACGTTCTGGTCAACAACGCCGGCTACGGGTCCTACGGGGCGCTGGAACAGGTGGACCTGGCCGAAGGCCGGCGCCAATTCGAAGTGAACGTCTTTGGCCTTGCCAGGATGACCCAGCTGGTCCTGCCGGCCATGCGGAGTGCGGGCCGGGGCAGGATCATCAACATCTCGTCCATCGGCGGAAAATTCTACGAACCCCTCGGTGCCTGGTACCACGCCACGAAGTTCGCCGTTGAGGGCATGAGCGATGCGCTGCGGCTGGAACTCAAGCCGCACGGCATCGACGTCGCCGTTATTGAACCGGCAAGTACGCTCAGCGAATGGGGCCGGATTTCCGCTGACGGGCTGTTGGCCAGCAGCGGCGAGGGGCCGTACGCCGCCCAGGCAAAGCACATGGCGGATGTCCTGGCGTCCACGGACAGGCCGGAGACGTCAACGCAGCCAGCGGTGATTGCTGCGGCTGTACTGCACGCGGCCACGGCTGCGCGTCCCCGGACCCGGTATCCGGTGGGCAGGGGAGCGGCAGCCATTCTGGGCCTGCGGCGCGTCCTGCCGGACCGGATCTATGACGCGGTGGTCATGGCAGTCCTGAAGCGTGTTGCCGGGTAGAGGCTGCAGTAACGGATCAGATCCGGTATTCGATGTCGTACTCGGCCGGATCCACTGCGGGTTTGGTTTCGCGCTGGGCATCGCGGTGGCGCCACTTGGCGGGCACTCCGGTGACAATCGATTCCGGCGGCGCGTCCTTGACCACCACGGCGTTGGCGCCCACGGCGCTGTCCCGGCCGATGGTGATGGGTCCCAGGATCTTGGCCCCGGCACCGATGGTGACCCGGTCCTCAATGGTGGGGTGGCGCTTGACCTTGGCCAGGGAGCGGCCGCCCAACGTGACGCCGTGATAGATCATCACGTCTTCGCCGATTTCGGCGGTCTCGCCGATGACCACACCCATACCGTGGTCGATGAAGAAGCGCCGGCCGATCGTGGCGCCGGGATGGATCTCGATTCCGGTCAGGAAGCGGCCCAGCTGCGACACCAGCCGCGCCGGGAACCGCAGCCCCGGGCTTTGCCACATACGGTGCGTCAGCCGGTGGATCCAGATGGCGTGCAGCCCCGAATAGGCGAAAAAGTTCTCAAAAGAACCTCGAGCCGCCGGGTCGTGTGACCGGGCGGCGTCGAGGTCTTCCTTCAGTCTTGCGAAAAAGCCCACAAAGTTCTTTCTACAGGAAACGGGGCGACAACGGACTGATCAGCCGCGGATGTCGTCATAGAGCACGGTGGAGATGTAACGCTCACCGAAGTCGCAGACAACCGCCACGATCAGCTTGCCGGCATTCTCCGGACGCTTGGCAAGTTCCAGGGCACCCCAGACGATGGCGCCGGAGGAGATGCCGCCGAGGATGCCTTCCTTGACGCCAAGTTCACGGGCGACGCGGACGGAATCCTCCAGGGTGGCGTCCAGGACTTCGTCGTAGACGTTGGTGTCCAGGATTTCCGGGATGAAGTTGGCGCCGATGCCCTGGATCTTGTGCGGCCCGGGAGCGCCGCCGTTCAGGATGGCGGAGTCCTTCGGTTCGATGGCCACAATCTGGACGTCAGGATTGCGTTCCTTCAGGACCTGGCCGACGCCGGTGACGGTTCCGCCGGTGCCGATGCCGGCGACGAAGATGTCCACCTTGCCGTCGGTGTCGGACCAGATTTCCTCGGCGGTGGTGGTGCGGTGGATCTCAGGGTTGGCCTCGTTGGCGAACTGCTGGGCCCAGATGGAGTTCTCCGTGTTGGCCACGATTTCCTGGGCCTTTTCCACGGCGCCGCGCATGCCCTCGGAACCCGGGGTCAGCACAATTTCGGCACCGAACGCGCGCAGCATAACGCGGCGTTCGGTGGACATGGTCTCCGGCATGGTCAGGATGACCTTGTAGCCGCGGGCAGCGCCCACCATGGCCAGGGCGATGCCGGTGTTGCCGGAAGTGCCTTCAACGATGGTGCCGCCGGGCTTGAGGGCGCCGGACTTCTCGGCGGCGTCAACGATGGCCACGCCGATGCGATCCTTGACGCTGTTTGCCGGGTTGTAGAACTCCAGCTTGACGGCCACAGTGGCGCCCAGGCCCTCGGTGAGCCGGTTCAGGCGGACCAGCGGAGTGCCGCCGACCAACTGCGTTACATCGTCATAGATCCGTGCCATGTAGATATGCCTATCTCTCAAGAGTGAATGCTGAGGTCAGCCTAACGATGGCTGAGCGGCGCTGCTAAGCATTAAGCCATGCAGAGTAATATTTCCTGGCCTTGGCGAGCTTGGGATTGATGATCACCTGGCAGTAGCCCTGCTCGGGATACTTGGCGTAGTAGTCCTGATGGACCTCCTCCGCGGCATGGAACCGCGGCAGCCGGCTGACCTCGGTCACAATCGGGTGCGACCACAGCGCCTGGTTCCGTTCGATGGCTTCCTCGAAGAGAATCTTCTCCTCGGTGGTCTCATAGAACATGGACGAGCGGTACTGGGTGCCGACGTCGTACCCTTGGCGGTTGAGCGTGGTGGGATCGTGCAGGGCAAAGAACATGTCCAGGATGACCTCGGCCGGAATGACGGCCTCGTCAAAGGTGACGGCCACAACTTCGGCATGGCCGGTGGTCCCGCCGCAGACGGAGTAGTAGTCGGGGTACGGGTCGTGGCCGCCCGTATAGCCGGAAACCACCGAGCTGACGCCTTTGGTTATCTGGTAAACGGCGTCAAGGCACCAGAAGCAGCCTCCACCAAGAACAAAAGTTTTCATGACCTCTTCAATGGTTGAGTGCCCCGGATGATTCCCTGACCACCTTACGAGACTGTGACACATGCGGGCCAGATGGCTCCATGGGGTAAAAATGAGACTATGGAACCTGTGAACACCGGCGTTACAGATGCGGACAAGCACGACGACGGCACCCTTACCGGGGAGGACGCTGCAGCGGATGGTCCAGCTGCTCCCACGCTGGGCCAGGTGCTGCTGGCGGTCGAGGAACTCTGGCCCGAGTCCCTGGCCGAAAACTGGGACGAAGTTGGGCTCGTGGCCGGCCACCCCTCAGCGCCCGTTACCAGGGTGATGTTCGCCGTTGATCCCACGCTCACGGTGATCGAGGAAGCCGTGGAATGGGGTGCCGAGCTCCTGATCACCCACCACCCCTTGCTCCTCAAAGGCGTCACGTCGGTGGCCGCCACCACTGCCAAAGGGCAGGCCATCCACCGTCTCATCGAGTCCGGCACCGCTCTCCTGACCGTTCACACCAACGGTGATTCCGCCGTCGGGGGCGTTTCCGACGTCCTGGCTGATGCGCTGGGACTGGAGGGCGTTGTCCCGCTGACCGTTGCCGCAAACGGCCTGCCCGAGGAAGGCATCGGACGCGTGGGTGATCTGGCGGACGTGATGAGCCTGGGCGATTTCGCAGCCAGGGTGTTCGGCATCCTGCCGTCGGTGGCCGGGGGAGTCCGCGTGTCCGGGGATAAGGATGGGCTGGTGCGGCGTATTGCGGTTTGCGGCGGGGCCGGGGATTCCCTGTTTAACGAAGTGCGGGCCAACAACGCCGACGTCTATGTCACCGCCGACCTCCGGCACCATCCGGCGTCCGAAGCCCGGGAAGCGGCAGTGAACGGCCGGCCGTACCTGATTGACGTTTCGCACTTCGCCAGCGAATGGCTCTGGCTGCCCGCCGCTGCGTCGGCACTGGGCAATGTGCTCGCCGATCAGGGCCACGACGTCGAGATCCAGGTAAGTACCACCAACAGCGATCCGTGGGACTTCATTCTGACGCCGGGCTAAGCCTGGCGTGCGAACTCCGTCGCCGGGCCCACACCGGCGAGGGACCCACACCGAGCGCAGCGAGGTTTGGGAGCCGGTGGGGACCTGTCGAGCCTGGGGAGCACGCTAGGCGCTAGAGTCTATAGAGCGCCGATACGGTGCCCGGCTTCGGCCGGATTGGATTTAGCGGAGGTAAATAGTGGCCAAGGCAGCACCGGCGGAACAGTTGAAGTTGCTCGAACTGCAGGGGCTGGACGCAAAGCTCAAGTCCCTCTCCAACGGCCGTCGCGCCCTGGAAACTGATCCTCGGATCGAGGACCTGCAGTCAGCCCTTTCCGTCGCCAACGGTGAACTCGGCTCCGCCAAGATGGCCGTCCATGACGCCGAGGCCGAGCTGAAGCGCGCCGAGGCCGACGTCGAACAGGTCGCCTCCCGCATCGAACGCGACGAAGCCCGGCTCAACAGCGGAACAGGGCTGTCAAAGGACCTCGTGGCCCTGCAGAAGGACATTGCCTCCCTCAACAAGCGCCGGTCCGACCTTGAAGACGTGGAGTTGGAAGTCCTGGAACGCCTGGATTCGCTGCGCGAGCGCCAGGCTGCCCAGCAGCTCATCGTGGACAACGTCCAGGGCTCGTTCGGAGGCATCCGCGCCGAACTCGATGAGGCCCTGGCCGAGGTGGCCGCTGAAGCGACCGTTGTCCGCGGCAAGCGTGCCGAATTCGCTGCAGGACTCGACGCCGGGATGCTGGCTATTTACGAAAAGACGCTCGCTAAGCGGGGAGTGGGCGCCGCCCGGTTGTTCCACGGAACCTCTGAAGCCTCCGGCATGAAGCTGAGCCCCGGAGACCTCGCAGAAATCAAGGCCGCCGCCGAAGACGACATTGTGTTCTGCCCGGACTCCGGCGCCATCCTCGTGCGCTCCGCCGAGTGGAACACCCCCGCCCCAACTGCCTAGCAGCCCATGTAAGTAGCACTAACTGTCGTTTTGAACGTTCAAAACGACAGTTAGTGCTACTTAGTTGGGAAGGATGATGTTCAGGGCGTGCGGTTTCCGCGCTGAACCGTCAACCAACTCCGCGTCCCATTTCTCGCGCGCGGCCTTCAGCAGCTGTACCGGGGTCTGCGGGGCGTTGCCGCGGCGGGCAAGCAGGTGCCGTGCCAGCTCGCCGCGCGTGTGTTTCGCGAAGTGGCTGACCACCTTGCGCACCCCGTTGACCTCGGTGAACACGTTGATGGCCACCGTCTGAGCCGGCGGTGGTGCCCATGCCACGGCATACGTGCTGGAGCGGCAGTCCACGAGCAGATGCCCGGACACGGACTCCGCGAGGGCTTCCGAAAGCTGCGGCTTCCAGAACGAGGCGAGGCGGCCGACGTCGGGCAGTGCCGTTCCCATCGACAGCCGGTAGGCGGGCACACGATCGGCGAAGCGGATGGCACCCCACAGGGCCGAGATCACGAGCACCGAACCATCGGCCTTCCGGCGCTGCGCCGGGGTCAACGTTTTGTAGCCGAGGGCGTCGTACAGAACGCCCGAATAAATCTGGTGCGCAGGGGCCGCCGGTTCGGCGTGGAGCCGGGTGTTGCGTTCGACGTCGTCCTGCAGTGATGCGCCGACGCCGAGCAGCGCGAGGGCATCCTCATGTGCACTCACCGTCCCCAGCGCTTCCAGGACCTTGGCCCGGTAGGTGTTGAGTTCAGGAAAACTCAGTGACGGCCAGTCGACGGCGGACCCGCGGACTGCGGGGGTCTTGCCTTCGGAGGGGGGAAGCAGAATCAGCACCGTACGATCCTACCGGCGACTGAGGGGCCTCCTTCCGGCGGTAGACTGGCTGCGGATGGGTTGACCAGGCGGCCGCGCGTCACGCAAGTGGCTCGAGGAACGTCCGGGCTCCGCAGGGCAGGGTGGTGGGTAACGCCCACTCGGGGTAACCCGCAGGCCAGTGCCACAGAGAACAGACCGCCTGCGTCTTCCGGCAACGGAAGCTCAGCAGGTAAGGGTGAAACGGTGGTGTAAGAGACCACCAGCTTCCCGGGTGACCGGGAAGGCTAGGTAAACCCCACCCGGAGCAAGGCCAGACAGGACACGTTTGAGGGCTGCCCGCCCGAGTGTCCGGGTAGGCCGCTGGAGGGCGTCGGCAACGGCGTCCGTAGATGGATGGCCGCTACTCCCGCGCTGGTAACGGCACGGGAGCACAGAACCCGGCGTATCGGTCAAGCTGTCCACTTTGAGGGGTCATTCTCCCGTGATTATGCGGGGGAATGGCCCTTTTTTCGTTGGTTTGGCAGGTAACACGGCTTGTTTCTACTTCTGCATCTTTCCGCTATTTTGTGCGGTTTACTCGGTGAAGAAACTCCCTGACGGCCGGCAGGCTTAAACACGAAATGCGCCCCATCACCCGGGCTGACCAGGTGATGGGGCGCATTTTCGTGCAAGCCGTAGACTTGGCCTGCTTACGACATTGGGGAACTCATGGCAACGATTGATGAACAGACTGCTGCGCCGAGCGCCACAAGCACACCCTCGCATCGGGTGCGTAGCCTCGATGGGTTGCGGGGCGTCGCCGCCTTAGTTGTAGTCATCAATCACATCATGGTGACAGCCACGACGTTCGCTGACGTCGCTAACACGAGCGGCCGGGCCGACACCCTGTCGTTCGAGTGGTGGCTCTCGTACACTCCGCTCCACCTTCTCTGGGGCGGCACGTAAGCGGTCTTCATCTTCTTTATTCTCAGCGGCTACGTTCTGACCGGGCCGACCGAAAAGAAGTCGTTCTCTTGGTCGGCTTACTACCCGAAACGCCTGGTCCGGCTATACCTGCCGGTGTGGGGTTCGCTCGTGCTGGCGGGCCTGTCGACATTGGTCGTAGCTCGTCACGGCGTGGACGGCGGCAGCTGGTGGGTAAACAACCATGAGCCATTCAACGTCAAGAGCGCAACCGTCAGCGGGCTCCTGCTTGGGCCAATCGACTTCCTAAACAACCCGCTGTGGTCCTTGTCGTGGGAAGTGTGGTTCTCGCTGCTACTGCCGGCGTACGTCGTCCTGTGCCGGAGGAGCGCGGAAACACTCCAGCGCACCGTTCTGTTCCTCGCACTCCTGGTCGTGACAGTGGCGGCCGGGACACTGACAGATTCCAAGGCGCTGCGTTACCTGCCGATGTTCGCCATCGGAATCCTGCTCTACATGCAGCGTGAGGCCATCAGCCGCTGGGCAGCTACCCTCGACACAAAGCGGTGGGCTTGGCCTGCCATTCTCTGTGGCTCGATCACCCTTCTCACCGGCTACTGGATGGCTCAAGCGTCGCCCGCCATCCCTGAGGCCTTGGTGACGCTTGCCCGCTCGGGACAGGTCATTGGTGCCGCCCTCGTGGTGATCATCGCCCTTCACTGGGGTCCGGCCAGAACCTTCCTTCAGCTGCCGGCCATCGGGTGGCTGTGCGCGCGGTCATTCAGCCTTTACCTGACACACGATGCAGTGGTCATCTCCACTACCTTCGCCCTCGGCGGTACCCCTCCACTCTGGATCACAGCGCTTATCGCAGTCCCCACGTCGCTCTTACTGGCTGAGCTGTTCTTCCGGACAGTGGAACGCCCAAGCCACGAGCTTTCGAAGCGCGTGGGTACAGCGCGTCAGGGGAAGGCAGCGCGCCGCAAATAGCAGCACACCGCCGTAACCCCTACGTGGTGAAGAACTCGTCGCCCTCGCACAAGGCCACCAGTTCGGAGATGCGTTCGTCCGGGCCTGCCTTCTTCAGCCACACCCGGGTATCGCCGTCCTCGCCGCCGCTGGCGAGGATCTCGGCTGGGGTGATCGTTGCGCCCTGGTGGGCTTCCGCCCCGAAGGACGAGGCCGGGAACACTACCGAGTCGTACCGGCTCGCGGCCCGCCACGCCATGGATGGCGACCGGAAAAACGGTCCTAAAACACTGCGGCGCCGATACGTCGAATGTCGGTTGCGTAGCTCATGCTGGTGGTTCCTCGCACTGGGCGGGGTGAAAACCAAGTTGGGGTTTGGATGCGACGCAACGTTTATTTATGGGGAGCTCGAAGGCGACCTCCTCGGTTTCTATGACCACAGCACCGGTAACACGCACGTTGACGTGCGACTATCCCGGCGCAATCAGCACATAACGATCACGCACGAAGGCTTCCACCGCATGGGCAGGCACGGGCCCGCGCCGTCCGCCGTCGTCGTCGCCAGCGAAATCGGGGTCGAACTGATGACAGCGCACTACTTCATCGGCTTCCGATCCCTGCTGGACGGCTTCATTCAGTGCGGGTCCGCGGCCGAACTCGCGAAGTTCCTCCACGTAGACAAGGGACTGGTTTACGCGCGGATGCTGGGGCTGACCAAGGCCGAGCAGTTGATGCTCGTCGTCTGCGGGAGGCACTGTATAGGCGTTGATACTGGAGAGCCACAGGTGCCGCCTGACCCGGTCGCCTGGCCAAATTTGCCGGGCCTGACATATGAGGTGAAACCGTGAGAGTGGCACAAGTGGCACAACTTTTGGTTCACCCTTACGCGCGCGCATATACGCACGCGCAAACAGCTCATCAATACTTGTGCCATTCGTGCCACTCGCCCTCAGAATCGTGGTGTCGATAATGGCCAGGGTGCGGGATCGGTGGCTGAAGCGGGACCGGAAAACCCGCACCGCCGAGTACGGTGTTGGGCTGCGGTGGCAGGCCGTCTGGGACGAGCCCGGTGGGCAGGAGCGGAAGAAGTCGTTCGCGACCAAAGACGCGGCAGCCGACTACGTCTTGGGTGTGCAGTCGGAGATCCGCAGCGGCACCTATCATCCGAAGGGATCGGGTGCGGTGACAGTGGGGGAGTGGGCCGAGGTTTGGTACACCGCCCAGGTTCATCAGCGGGAAGGGTTGCAGGAGACGATTCGGCGGCGCATGGACCGGAACATCATCCCTACCCTGGGCTCGGTGCAGCTGTCGGAGCTGAACCGTGCGGACATCCAGGCAGCAATCGCGGTGTGGTCACGGACCTTGGCGCTGTCGACGGTGAAGACGACGTGCGTCTATTTGGCGGGGATGCTCAAGCAGGCAGTCATCGATAAGCAGTTGAAGGCGTCGCCGACGGCGGGAGTAAACCTTCCGAAGGTCGAGCGCGCCCCGGTGCGACCGTTGAGCGTGGCCACGGTTCAGGCCCTGGTGAACGTGATGGGCGGCGGCGTACCGTGAGGCGGTGGTGTTCGCCGCGGCGACGGGGCTGCGGCCGTCGGAGCTGTTCGGGCTCACCTGGGATCGGCTGGACCTTGGCGCTGGCCTCGTGACCGTGGACCGGCAGCTGATCAAGCGCGGACCGGATGGGTTGCCTGTGCTGGGGCCGTTGAAGACGGACGCGTCGTATCGGTCGGTGAAGATCGGGTCTGCGACCATCCTGATGTTGAAGGGCCGCGGGGTGCAGCCGGCGGACGCCCTAGTGTTCCGTGTTAATGGTTTGTTTGCGTTTCATCTTGCCCAGGAGATAGTCCGCTGATTTGGTCCAGGTGAATGGTTTGGCGTCCTGGTTGTAGTTCTC
>NZ_JBTNDX010000022.1:0-74962 GCF_054510755.1 Pseudarthrobacter sp. MDT3-1
GAGAACTACAACCAGGACGCCAAACCATTCACCTGGACCAAATCAGCGGACTATCTCCTGGGCAAGATGAAACGCAAACAAACCATTAACACGGAACACTAGGTGTATAACCGCCGGGAAGGTCCAGCTTCGGGACTCGAGCCGCCGCCCCGCTGGAAGATTCAGGAGGCCAGTGACCGGCGGGGCATGAAGCCGCTAAGATTCGCTTACCGTAGAAGCCCTATGAGTTAGTTGGTGGGACCAATGCAGCTTGACGAGGTCATCGACCAGTTTCATCAGGCGCTAAATCAGTTTGCTAAAGGCAACCCGGAACCCGTCAAGGCCATTTTCTCCCACCGCAGAGATGTCTCCCTTGCTAATCCCTGGGGCCCTCCGGTGGTCGGCTGGGAGCGAGTATCAGGGGCCCTCGATTCGGCGGCGGCACGATTCAAATCTGGACGCGTCATGGCTTTTGATGCCCTCACCAAGCACGTCACAACCGATCTCGCCTGCTTCCTGGACATAGAACACTGGCAGGCCAAGGTGGGAGGAGCCGACAAAATATCAGCATTTGAGCTACGGGTTACGAGCATCTATCGCCTCGAAGGCGACACCTGGGCACTCGTGCACCGGCATGCAGACCCGATCACCACACCGCAGCCCCCGGACGCCGTCTTGAGAAAATGACAGCCGGGAAACGCACCTATAGCGAAACTGCGGGGAGTTCCGGCTCCGGGGCTGCCGGGCCGTCCTCGCCCACGATCACCGCGAGCACGCCGAGCCCGGCGTGGGCTGCCAGGACGGCGGGCAGGGAGCTGATCTGGGCCGGCGGACAGCTTGGCAAGGCGGCAGACAGCCTGGCTGCCAGCGCTTCTGCCTCGACCGGATTCCCGAAGTGGTGGACGGCGAGGCGGGCCTGGCCGTGGGGGCGCGATGCGGCGTCCGCGGCGGCCAGTTCCTCGAGGCGGGCAACAGCTTTGGCTGCTGATCTGACCTTTTCCAGCGGCACGATCTTGCCGTCGTCGACGGCCAGGATGGGTTTGATGGCGAACATGGTCCCCAGCAGCGAGGCGGCCGCGCCGATCCGCCCGCCCCGGCGGAGCTGTTCCAGGCTGGGCACGTAGAAATAGACCTTGGTCCGCGCGAACTGCGCCGCCGCCGCGGCGGCTACGGCTGCGGTGTCGCTGCCTGCCGCGGCTGCTGCCACCGCGGCCTGCACGCCCATGCCCAGTGCCATGCCCACGGTGCAAGAGTCGAGGACTTCCACGGGGATGGTCACCCGGGTGGCCGCGAGCCGCGCCGCGTCCGCCGTTCCGGACAAGCCGCCGGAAATGTGGATGGAGACCACGCCCTCGTAGCCCAGCCGTTCGGCGGCCAGGAAGGCTTGTTCAAACTGTCCCGGTGACGGGCGGGACGTCTTGACCGACGTGCCGCTGGCGAGTGCCAGCGCAATGGTTTCGGTGATGTCGTCTTCGCCCTCACCGTAAATTTCCGCGCCAACCATAACGGGCATCGCGATGACAGTCAGGCGCCCGTCCCCTGCACAGGCATGCACCCAGTCGGCCGGCAGTGCAGCGGCAGAATCCGTCACCACCGCGGTACGGACGACGACGGCGGGCGGGGTGGAGGGTACTGGCACACCGGCGCGCGGTGCGGGACGGAGGGCAGCCAGACGCTCCCGGAGCCAGAGCCACGCGGCGGCGTCACGGTCGGGCAAGAGCGCCTCCTGGTTTAGGGCCGGCCGCCGGTTGGCCCGGCGGCCGGTGTCCCGGACTAGGCCGGGACGATGTTGACCAGTTTAGGCGCTCGCACGATCACGGTGCGGATGCCGCGGCCGTCGAGCGCGCGCTGGACGTTTTCGCTGGCCAGCGCCAGTTCCCGCAGTTCGTCCTGGCCGATCCCGGGCGAGACTTCAAGGCGGTCACGGACCTTGCCCTGGACCTGGACCACCGCGGTGACGGTCTCCTGGACCAGCAGCGCTTCGTCGTACATCGGCCAGCCGGCGTTCGCCACGGACGCGGGGTGACCCAGGACGTTCCACATGTCTTCCGCGGTGTACGGCGCGAAGAGGCTCAGGATGACGGCAACGGCTTCCGCTGCCTCGCGGACGGCGGGATCGGCCCCGCCGGCGCCGGCATCTATAGCCTTGCGGGTCGCATTGACCAGCTCCATCAGCTTGGCCACCACCACGTTGAACTTGTTGGTGTCCAACAGCGCGGCGGCGTCGGCGATGGTGCGGTGCGTGACGGAACGCAACGCGCGGCCACCGGCGGTAACGTCGGCACCGGGCTCGCTGGTGACGTCCTGCGCCAGGCGCCAGGCACGGGCCAGGAACTTTGCGGAGCCCGACGGCGAAACGTCCGCCCAGTCGACGTCGTCCTCCGGCGGGGAGGCGAAGATCATGGTCAGGCGCACGGCGTCCACGCCGAACTTGTCCAGCTGCTCGCTGAGGTCAACGCCGTTGCCCAGCGACTTGCTCATGGCCTTGCCCCCGTTGAGGACCTGGCCCTGGTTCAGGAGCGCGCTGAAGGGCTCGTCGGCGTCGATCATGCCGAGGTCGTGGATGACCTTGGTGAAGAAGCGGGCGTACAGCAGGTGCAGGATGGCGTGCTCCACGCCGCCCACGTACTGGCCGACCGGCATCCACTCGTTGATCTTTGCCGGGTCGAATGGCCCCTCGGTGTACTGCGGGGAAACAAACCGCAGGAAGTACCAGGACGAATCCACGAAGGTGTCCATGGTGTCAGTATCGCGCTTTGCCGGCCCGTGGCAGTTGGGGCAGTCAACGTTGACCCAGGCCTCGGCGGCGGCCAGGGGGGACGTACCCTTCGGGGACAGGTCCTCGCCGCGCAGGTCCGCCGGCAGCCTGACAGGCAGCTGCTCGTCGGGAACCGGAACCTCGCCGCAGGCAGGGCAGTGGATGATTGGGATGGGCGTGCCCCAGAAACGCTGGCGGCTCAGCAGCCAGTCGCGCAGGCGGAAGTTGACGAATTTCTCCCCGGTGCCCTGCTGTTCCAGGATGTCGATGGCAGCCGGGATGGCTTCGGCCTTCGGCAGCCCATCGAGGACGCCCGAGTTGATCAGGGTGCCCTCGCCCGAAGTGGCCTTGCCGGACACAGTGGGATCCTCTTCACCGGTATCCAGCACGGCGCGGACAGGCAGGTCGAACGTCTTGGCGAAGTCGAGGTCGCGCTGGTCGTGTGCCGGGACGGCCATGATGGCGCCGGTGCCGTAGTCGGCCAGGACGTAGTCAGCGGCCCAGACCGGAAGTTTTTCGCCGTTCAGCGGGTTGACGGCGTAGCGGCCGGTGAAGACACCGGTCTTTTCGCGTTCGGTGGACTGGCGTTCGATCTCGGTGAGTGCCTTGACCTGTTCGCGGTAGGCGTCCAAGGCGGCGGCGTGCTCCTCGGTGACGAGTTCGACGGCGATCGGCGCGTCGGCTGCGACAACAAAGAACGTGGCGCCGTACAGCGTGTCCGGGCGGGTGGTGAAGACGGTGACGTCCTTGGCGGGCTTGCCGCCGACGGCCTCGATCACAAAGTTGACGTGGGCACCTTCGGAGCGGCCGATCCAGTTCTTCTGCATCGCCAGAACCCGCTCGGGCCAGTGGCCGCGCAGCTCGTCCATGTCATCGAGCAGCCGGTCAGCGTACTCGGTGATCTTGAAGTACCACTGGTTCAGGGACTTCTTGGTGACGGGGGTGCCGCAGCGTTCGCAGGCACCGTTGACCACCTGTTCGTTGGCCAGGACGGTCTGGTCCTTGGGGCACCAGTTGACCGGGGAGTCCTTGCGGTACGCCAGGCCCTTCTCGTAGAAGCGCTTGAACAGCCACTGGGTCCAGCGGTAGTACTCGGGGTCCGAGGTGTGGACCCGACGGGACCAGTCCGCGGAGATCGCGTAACGCTTGAAGGACGCCGCCTGGGTGTCGATGTTGGCGTAGGTCCACTCGCTCGGGTGGGCGTTGCGCTTGATGGCGGCGTTTTCCGCCGGCAGCCCGAAGGAGTCCCAGCCGATCGGGTGCAGGACGTCGAAGCCCTTTTGCCGCAGGTAGCGGGCCACAACATCACCCATGGCAAAGGCCTCGGCGTGGCCCATGTGCAGGTCACCCGAGGGGTACGGGAACATGTCCAGCACGTAGCGGCGTTCGCGGGAACCATCATCCACAGGCGTGAAAACCTTAAGGTCTTCCCACACCTGCGGCCATTTGGCCTCCATCGCCGCGAAGCTGTAGGCACCCTCTTCGGGTGTTTCCGCCGCCACTGCTGCTGTTCCGGTCTCTGTCTCCGGCTGAACGCTCACTGCTGCCCTCTTCTGTTCTGTTGTGGCATCGGTGCTGCCACAACGGTCTGATCCCCTCTGCTGCCGGCCCGGAAACATGCCCGGACACACAAAAGCCCCTCTCCATGGAGGGGCAGCCGCACGGCAATCCGGTTGTTTCCGGACACCGGGCGGCTAGCTAAGCAGAAGGATCGCACGCATAGGACTACTTTAGCCTACCCACTGCAGGTGGGCAGGCCTAGGTTAAGGGAAAGCCAGTCCGGGCCGGGCGCAGGGGCGCGTGGCCAGTGCCGGCACCGTCGAAGTGGACAGTGCCGCCGGGCCCTTTGGGTAACCCATATCTCTTCGCCAAAGAGAACCCTGTAGCGGGGTGGCTCAAGGGGGTAGGTTCTACCCTTGCCAACCCAGCGCAATCGGTCCACAGTATTGTCAAGTCTGTGGGGAAACTAGACGGTCTCAGGTCGAGGAGCCTGACATGTATTCTTGGCGTTTATGTCCCGCACAACGTTGTGATGGACTGAAAATTCCGTCCATCACCTCTGCGAAGAAGTAGCGAGGGGCTAGTCGTGTTTGGCTGGGTTACCCGGTTCAGCATGCAGTTCCGAATCTTGGTTCTCGCCCTCGCGGCGGGCCTTATTACTTTTGGCATCGTAAACGTTCCACATATGGCCGTGGACACCATGCCGGAGTTCGCCCCAGCACAGGTAGAGATCCAGACTGAGGCCCTAGGGCTCTCCGCGGTTGAAGTTGAGCAGCTTATTACCGCACCGATGGAAGCAGACCTCCTCAACGGCGTGGCCTGGCTGGACGAGATCCGCTCGAAATCCGTCCCGGGGCTGTCGTCCATCGAACTGGTCTTCGAGCCCGGCACGGACCTCCTGCGCGCACGCCAGTTGGTCGCGGAACGGATGACGCAGGCGCACGCGCTGCCTAACGTCTCATCGCCGCCGCTGATCATGCAGCCCATGTCCTCCACCAGCCGCGTGGTGATGGTCAGGATGAACTCCAAGGAGCTCTCCGGCATTGAGATGTCGGTCCTGGCCAGATGGAAAATCAAGCCGCGGCTGATCGGTATCCCGGGCGTGGCGAACGTGTCCATCTGGGGCCAGCGCGAACAGCAGCTGCAGGTTGAGGTCACTCCGACGCAGCTGCGCGACAAAGGCATTACCCTTGAGCAGCTAATTAAGACCACAGGCAACGCGGTCTGGGTTTCGCCGTTGAGCTTCCTGGAGGCTTCGACG
This sequence comes from Pseudarthrobacter sp. MDT3-1, assembly GCF_054510755.1. Classification (NCBI taxonomy): domain Bacteria; kingdom Bacillati; phylum Actinomycetota; class Actinomycetes; order Micrococcales; family Micrococcaceae; genus Pseudarthrobacter; species Pseudarthrobacter sp. MDT3-1. The sequence continues at coordinate 5,499 of NZ_JBTNDX010000022.1, forward strand.
CCCGGGACCGGCGGTTTCGTGGAGTCGCCCAACCAGCGCCTTGGCATCCAGCACGTCCTTCCCATCCGCACGCCGGCCGACCTGGCCAAGGTCAGCGTGGAGGACACGGACCCGCAGTTGCTTCTGGGCGACATTGCCCAGGTCAAGGAAGACCACCAGCCGCTGATCGGTGACGCCGTTGGGGCGGACGCCGGCCTGATGCTGGTGATCGAGAAGTTCCCCGGCGTCAGCGCCCTGGAGGTCACCCGTCGTGTTGAGGCGGCCCTCAAGGACATGGAGCCGGGCCTCACGGGCGTCCAGATCGATACTTCTGTCTTCAGGCCTGCGACCGGTGTTCAGGACTCCGTCAACAGCCTCGGCCTGGCGCTCCTGATCAGCCTGCTGATTGCGGTAGCACTGTTTTGGCTGCTGTTCCGGTCCTGGCGGGTCGCCGTGATCGCACTCGTGGCCATCGCCACTACCGTCACGACGGCGGCGGTGGTGCTGTTCGCCCAAAACGCAACACTTAACATCACCGTCCTGATAGGAGTTCTGCTCGGCACGTCCGTGATCGTGGGCGACATCGTGGAAGACGTTCAGGCCCACCGACGACAGCGCGCCGTCCGCGAGGCGACGGACGCCGAGGCTACCCCGAGGTCGCGCAGCAGCTACATCGTCCGCGGGGTCCGCACGCCGCTGTTCCACGCATCGCTGATGATGGTGGTCGTCCTCGTTCCGACCCTCTTCGTGACTGGAGTAGGCGGCTCGTTTCTTTCGCCGCTTTTCTGGTCGTTGGCGCTGACGCTGGCCGCCGCCCTGATCGTAGGCTTGTCCGTCACACCGGTACTGGCGTATTTCCTCCTCCCGTCCAAGACCGCGACCGACCGGGAACTTCCCGCCGTCGGACGGGGAAAGGCGTACTACGACCGCGCACTGGGCGGGGTCAACTCCCGGAAGCCCCTGGCGATTGTGGCCATCGTGGTCGTGGGGATCCTTGGCGTCGCTGCCGGCTCGCAACTGGCAGGAAACCGGCCGCTCGTTCCCACCATGCCCGACCGGACCCTGTTGGTGCAGTGGGACACCATGGCCGGGACGTCCAATGACGAAGTCCGGCGGATCGCTGCCCTGGCCTCCGATGAACTCAGGGCCCTCCCGGGGGTTTCGGGCGTCGGCGGTCACGTGGGACGCGCCATCTCTGCGGATCAGGTGGTTGGCAACAGCTCTGCTGAGCTGTGGGTGTCGATCGCACGGGACGCCAACTTCGGCGAAACGGAGCGGGCGGTACGGGACGTGGTCCAGGGCTACCCGGGCATCGCGCACAACGTGCTGAACTACTCCCAACAGACCGTCGGCGACATGCGCTCCAGCCTGGAGCCGGGATTCGCGGTCCGCGTCTACGGAACGGAAATGCCGGTGCTCCGTGAAAAGGCAGAAGAGGTCCGCCAGGCCCTCCAGAAGATTGACGGTGTGAACAACCCGACCATCGACGCTGCCGCCATGACCGCGATCGTAGAGGTCCAGGTCAATCTCGAGGCTGCCCAAAAGTTCGGCATCAAGCCCGGTGACGCGAGGCGCGCCGCTGCGACACTGATGCAGGGCATCGTCGTCGGGAACCTCTTTGAGGAGCAGAAGGTGTTCGAAGTGGTTGTTCGCGGCGCGGTTGGCGTCCGGGATGACCTGACCAGCATCCGTGAGCTGCTCCTTGACGCTCCTAATGGCGGCCACGTCCAACTGGGCCAGGTCGCCGACGTTCGCATGGTCCCCAGCGAAGTTGTTATCCAGCACGATGCCACCTCGCGGCGGATCGACGTCGTGGCTGACGTCAGCGGACGCCCGCTGGCAGATATCCAGCGGGACATCGAGGCGGCCATCCAACAAATCCAGTTCCCGCTCGAACACCACGCCGAGATCCCCACGAAATACAGCCAGCTGCAGGCCGCAGACACCCTGGTTCATGGACTCGGAATCGCGGCCATCCTGGCTGTGCTGCTTCTGCTTCAGACTGCACTGCGGAGCTGGAAGCTTGCCCTCGCCGTCTTCCTGACGCTTCCCGCCGCGATGGCGGGAGCAGCGGTCGCCGCATGGATCGGGGCGGAGTCCCTGTCCTGGCTGTCGCTGACGGCGTTTGCGGCCGTGGTGGCCATCGCTGCACGTAATGCGGCGCTCCTGTCCGCGCGTGTTGACGAACTCTGGCGGGAGTCCGAACAGATGTCACGCACTGACCTGGTCATGACGGCGGCCCGGGACCGGATATCGCCGATCCTGAAATCCGCCCTCATTACGTTCCTCGTGCTGATACCGCCCGCCATCCTCGGCGGCGCGGTAGGCCAGACCCTGATCGTGCCCATGCTGCTGATCCTAGCCGGCGGGCTCGTGACCACAACGCTCGTGGGGATCTTTGTGCTCCCGCTGCTCACACTCTGGTTCGGTCCCCGCACCGAGCCGGAAGAGTGGTCAGAGGTCTACGAATCGGAAGTTCCAGTCACCCCTGTTATGCCGGAAAAGGTGGAAGTATCATGACCAGCAAATGGACCCTGCGGCGCCTGCCAGTGGCGGCCGCTGCCTGCGCAGCACTGCTGTTTTCACTGCCCGCCTGTGCTCAACCCTCAGCCATGGCAGAAACCGCATCTGAAGCGGCTGCCAAGGTGGAAAAGAATGCCACCACCGGCATAGCACGCATCACCCTGAGCGAGCGGGCCATTGAACGGCTGGAGCTGCTCACCGACACGGTCAAGCCGGGTCCGGGGGGCGCAGGCGTCCTGTTCCCATACGCAGCGCTGCTGTACGACGCGGAGGGGAAGACCTGGGTCTACATCAACCCCGAGCCACGGGTGTACGAGCGCCAGCCCGTCACGGTGACCAAAATCGAAGCGGGCGCGGTCACAGCCAGTGTCGGCCCAGCTGTTGGAACGCCTGTGGTAACAGTAGCCGCGGCTGAGTTGTTCGGCGCAGAGTTCGTTACGGGCAAATGACATGCGCCGGATAGTCGCGGCAAGCCTAAGGTTCAGATCGATCATCATCGCGATGGCGGCGGCGCTGCTGATGGTAGGCGGCGCCCAGCTCAGCAGTGCCTCGGTGGACGTGTTCCCTGAATTCGCGCCGCCGAAAGTGGAGGTCCAGACAGCCTGCCTGGGACTTACCGCCGCTGAGGTGGAAGAACTCGTTTCGGTTCCCATGGAAGAAGCCTTCAACGGCATCGACGGCCTCCACCACATGCGGTCCAAGTCGGTACCGCAGCTGTCCTCGATTGTGATGGAATTCGAGAACGGCACGGATCTGCTCACTGCCCGACAGTTGGTGTCCGAGCGGATGGCGACGGTCATTCCGACGCTGCCCACCTGGGCGGCGCCGCCGATCATGCTGCAGCCCCTGTCCTCCACCAGCCGGGTCATGAAGATCGGGCTGTCCTCGGACACCCGGTCCCTGATCGAGATGTCAATGATTTCCTACTGGAACATCAGGGCCCATCTGCTCCGCGTTCCCGGCGTGGCAAACGTGGCAATCTGGGGCGAACGTCTCCAGATGCTTCAGGTCCAGGCTGACCCGGCCAAGCTGGCCGCAAACAAGGTCAGCCTGGAAACCGTCATGAGCACCACCGCCAATGCCCTCGACGCCGGCCTGCTCCAGTATTCCACCGGTGCCGTGATCGGCACCGGAGGTTCCCTGGACACACCCAGCCAGACAATTGGGGTCAGGCACGTCCAACCCATCACCACACCTGCGGACCTCGCGAAGGTGGCACTGGAGGATCGTGAGGGGCAGCCCCCGCTCCAGCTGGGCGACGTGGCCAATGTGGTGGAGGACCACCAGCAGCTGATCGGTGACGCCGTCATTAACGGCGGACCGGGTCTGATGCTGATCGTGGAAAAACTGCCTTGGGGCAACACCCTCGAAGTGACAAAGGGGGTGGAAGAGGCCATGAAACAACTCGAGCCCGGCCTGACCGGAATCGCTGTGGACACGGCCATCTTCCGGCCTGCAACCTTCATTGAGGAATCCCTCGACAACCTGGGCGTAGCCCTGCTGCTCGGATGCCTGCTGGTCATCCTGGTATTGAGTGTCTTCCTCTTCCAGTGGCGGACGGCATTGGTCAGCGTCCTGGCCATCCCGTTGTCACTGGTGGCGGCGGCCCTCGTGTTGTATTGGACCGGCGGCACGATCAATACCATGGTGCTTGCGGGGTTGGTGATTGCCGTCGGAGTGGTGGTGGACGATGCCATCATCGACGTCGAGAACATCGTCAGACGGCTCCGGCACCACCGGGCCAGTGGCGCCACCGGAAGCACCGCTAGGGTGGTGGTCAACGCCTCGCTTGAGGTCCGCGGACCGATTGTGTACGCCACGCTGATCATCGTCGCCGCCACGGTTCCGATCTTCTTCCTGGACGGGCTGACAGGGGCGTTTTTCCGGCCGCTGGCCACCTCCTACACGCTCGCGGTGATCGCGTCCATGGTCGTGGCGCTGACCGTCACGCCGGCAATGGCGTACATCGTCCTGCGAAATGCCAAACTGGAGGACCGGGATCCGCCCGTGGTCAGGGTCCTGAAGCGCTGGTACGCCAACGCGCTCCGGCCCATTGTCCGCCGTCCTGTCCCCGGCTACCTGACACTGGCCGCCGTCGGGATGGTCGGCATTGTGGCGGCGCCGCTGCTGGGCCAATCGTTGCTCCCGGAATTCAAGGAGCGTGATTTCCTGATGCACTGGCTCACGCAGCCGGGCACGTCAAACGCCGAGGAAGTCCGCGTCAGTGAGCTGGCCTGCAGGGAACTCATGACGATCCCCGGCGTGAACAACTGTGGGGCCCACACCGGACAGGCATTCAATGCCGATGAGGTGGTGGGCGTCTACTTCGGTGAGAACTGGATCAGCGTCGACCCCGGGGTGGATTATGACCAAACCCTGGCAGCAGTGGCGGCGGTCGTGGACGGCTATCCCGGAATCCAACGGGACGTGCAGACGTACCTCAAGGAACGCATTCGCGAGGTACTCACCGGAACCGGTTACGCCGTCGTCGTCCGTGTGTACGGGGACGACCTTGCGACGCTGCGCCAGGAGGCTGACAAGATCAAAACCATTCTGGGCGGCATTGACGGAGCCATCGGCGCGAAGGTTGCCCTCCAGGCCAACATTCCGCAGATCGATGTGGAAGTGAACCTGGAAGTGGCGAACCGCTACGGGCTGAAGCCGGGCGATGTGCGGCGTGCCGCGGCGACCTTCGTTGCCGGTGAAGAGGTAGGCGACATTTACCGGGACGGGAAGGCCTACGACGTCCAGGTGTGGAGCCCGCCGGAGGCCCGGACGAGTGTCACGAACATTGAGAACCTTCCCCTCGATACGCCGAGCGGGGTCAAGATCCGGATGGCTGATGTCGCCACGATTTCGGTCAAGCCCACGCCCAACGTCATTGAGCGTTCGGAGGGATCCAGGCGCATCGACGTCAGTGCCAACGTCAAGGAAGGTGATCTGGCGAAGGTCGTGGAGAAGCTCAATTCCGATATGGAATCTGTTCAGTTCCCGGTGGGCTACAGCGCGGTTGTCCTCGGCGAATACGCCGAACGCCAGGCCGCATCCCAACGTCTGCTGCTCTACTCCATTGGCGCGGTCATCGTCGTCTTCCTTCTACTGCAGGCTGCTTTCAAGAGTTGGCGGCTGGCCACCCTGGCCATCCTGACCCTGCCGGTGGCTCTCGTGGGCGGAGTGATCGCCGCACACCTCAGCGGCGGAATCCTGTCCCTCGGTTCGCTGGTTGGCTTCCTGACGCTCATGGGGCTCGCGGCACGCAATGGCATCCTGCTCATCAACCACTGCCAGCATCTGGAGCAGTTCGAGGGCATGGCCTTCGGACCCGCGCTGGTGCTTCGGGGGGCTGCAGAGCGGTTGTCGCCGATCCTTATGACCACGCTGGCCACTGCCCTGGCCTTGGTTCCGCTCGTGGTAATGGGTAACATCCCGGGCCACGAGATCGAACATCCCATGGCGGTGGTGATCCTAGGCGGGCTGGTCACGTCGACGACGGTCAACCTGTTCATCGTCCCGTCGCTGTACCTGCGTTTCGCCAAAGGCGTCCGCGGCCGCCGGCACGGGGCACACGAGCTGGAACCCGCGCCTGCGGTCTAGCAGATCCCCACGAGTATGAAAGGCACGTGAGATGGCTTTTCGAGCACATCGGTTCACGGCATACGGGTCCGCATTGCTGCTGGCCTTCGGATCGCTGACAGTGGTGTCGGCACCCACAGCGGGTGCCGCGCCGCCGGCCCCGGAACTCTGCGGGCCCGGCTCCGCGATCAACTTTGACCGTTCGGATTTCCAGGCTTCCCCGCGGATCGATAACAAATGGTTCCCGCTCAAGCCTGGCATGCAGTACACGACGACGGGGACCGTGACCTCTGCCGAAGGGACCAGCACACGCACTGTCGTCCATACAGTCACCGGGCTGACCAAGGTAATTGACGGCGTCAAGACCCGTGTCCTGTGGGACCGCGACTACTCGGACGGCGAACTGGTGGAATCCGAACTGGCCTTCTTTGCGCAGACTGGAAAGGGAACGGTCTGGCTATTCGGCGAATATCCGGAGGAATACGAAAACGGCGAGTTCGTTGGTGCGCCCAGCACTTTCATCAGCGGGCTTGCCAAGGCCCAGGCCGGCATCGCCATGCAGGCCAGGCCCCGGACCGGCACGCCGGACTATGTCCAGGCCTATGCACCCAAGGTTGACTTCCTTGACTGCGGGACAGTTTTCAAGAAGCACCAGCGCGTCTGCGTCCCGACTGGCTGCTACGACGATGTACTGGTGATCGATGAATACAACCCGCTGGAACCGCCTGAGGCAGGCCACCAGCGGAAGTTCTACTCAGCCGGAACAGGGCTAGTGAAAGTCACCGCCGTCGGCGGTCCCGACCAGGAATTCATGGACCTCGTGAAAGTGAAGAAGCTGGGCGCCGCGCAGTTCGCGGCCGTCAACACCCAAGCGCTGGAACTGGATGAGCGGGCATACTCAGTCAGCAGAAGCGTCTATGCGAAGACACCGCCGGCTGAACTCGACGGACCCTGACCACCGTGCTGGCGAGGGTTGGTGACCGGGGGTCCTGACCCGCACAAGACCAGGGAGGGCGGCACTCCTCGGGCCGCCCTCCCTGTTCGTTGCTGTCCGGAGACGGTTCGGAGTGCCTAGCGGACGTCCTCGTCGACCCAATCCATGGACTTCGTCACGGCCTTCCTCCACAGGCGCAACTGCCGGTCCTGCTCGGCCTGGTCCAGTTTCGGTTCCCACCTCTTGTCCTCGGACCAGTTGGACGAGAGTTCGCCGAGGTCCTTCCAGAAGCCGACGGCGAGGCCGGCTGCGTAGGCGGCGCCCAGTGCGGTGGTTTCCACTACCTTCGGCCGGATCACCGGAACGCCCAGGATGTCCGCCTGGAACTGCATCAGCGCGTCGTTGGAGACCATGCCGCCGTCGACCTTCAGTTCAGTGAGCGGAACGCCGGAATCCGCGTTGACCGCGTCCAGCACCTCGCGGGTCTGGAAGGCTGTGGCCTCCAGCGCCGCCCGGGCGATGTGGTTCTTGTTGACGAACCGGGTCAGGCCCACGATGGCGCCGCGGGCATCCGAACGCCAGTACGGGGCGAAGAGCCCCGAGAAGGCCGGAACGATGTAGACGCCGCCGTTGTCCTCAACGGCCGCCGCCAGCGTTTCCACCTCCGGCGCGCTGCTGATCATGCCCAAATTGTCCCGGAGCCACTGAATCAGGGAACCGGTGACCGCGATGGAGCCTTCCAGCGCATAGTGCGTTGGGGCATCGCCGAGCTTGTACCCGACCGTGGTGAGCAGACCGTTCTTCGAGTGAACAATCTCCTCGCCGGTATTGAAGATCAGGAAGCAGCCGGTGCCGTACGTGTTCTTGGCTTCACCAGCCTCGAACGCCGCCTGCCCGAACGTGGCGGCCTGCTGGTCACCCAGGATGCCTGAAACCGGAACTTCGCGCAGCAGCTGAGAGGTGTGCACGGTGCCGTAGACCTCCGAGGAGGACTTGATGGCCGGCATCATGCTCAGCGGCACTCCGAAGATGCCCAGGATCTCCTCGTCCCAGGTCAGGGTCTCCAGGTCCATGAACAACGTGCGGGAGGCGTTGGTGACGTCCGTGACGTGCACGCCGCCGTCCACCCCGCCCGTCAGGTTCCAGAGGACCCAGGCGTCGGTGTTGCCGAAGACGAGGTCGCCGGCTTCCGCTTTGGCCCGGGCGCCGTCAACGTTGTCCAGGATCCACTTGATCTTTGTCCCTGAGAAATACGTGGCCAGCGGCAGCCCCACCTTCTGCTTGAACCGCTCCGGGCCGCCGTCCTTGGCCAGCTCATCCACGATGTCCTGGGTCCGTGTGTCCTGCCAGACAATCGCGTTATAGACGGCCTCGCCGGTGGTCTTGTCCCAGACAACCGCTGTCTCGCGCTGGTTGGTAATTCCGACGGCGGCAATATCGTGCCGGGTCAGGTTCGCCTTGGAGAGGGCGGACGCGATCACTTCGCGGGTGTTGTTCCAGATCTCAGCAGGGTTGTGCTCCACCCAGCCCGCCTGCGGGAAGATCTGCTCGTGCTCCATCTGGCCCGAGGAAACGATGTTGCCGCTGTGGTCAAAGATGATGGCGCGGGAGCTGGTGGTGCCCTGGTCAATGGCGATGACGTATTGGTTCATGGTGACGTCCTTGTCTGTATTTTTGTGTGTGTTTGAAAATGGTTACTAGCCGGCGACGGCAGGCATGATCGCGGGAACCCAGAACGCCACCAGGCCGGCAAGGCTACCGCCGACCAATGGCCCTACGACGGGGATCCAGGAGTAGGCCCAGTCACTGGAACCCTTGCCCTTGATGGGCAGGATGGCGTGGGCGATGCGGGGCCCGAGGTCGCGGGCCGGATTAATGGCATAACCCGTGGGTCCACCCAGGGATACGCCGATGCCCACCACGAGCAGTGCCACCGCCAGCGGCCCCAGGCCCGAGGGCGTCCCGCCGAACGTCAGGATAACGAATACAAGGACAAACGTGCCGATGATCTCCGTGATCAGGTTCCAGGGCGTGGAGCGGATGGCCGGACCGGTGGAAAACGTCGCCAGCTTGTTGGCTTCCACGGGTTCGGCATCGAAGTGCTGCTTGTATGCGACCCAGCAAAGGACAGCACCCAGGAAGGCGCCGAGCAGTTCGCCACCGAAGTAGGTGAACGTGGACGCGACATCCACCGGGACGTCCGGAGCATACTCCTTGCCGCCCTTAACCAGTAGGCCCAGCGTGACGGCCGGATTGAGGTGGGCGCCGGATTTGGCGGCAACGAAAACACCCGCGAAGACGGCGATCCCCCACCCCCAGGTCACCATCAGGAACCCGCCGCTGTTGCCTTTTGTGCCCTTCAGGGCAACGTTGGCAACGACGCCGCAACCCAGCAGGGTGAGCATCGCCGTTCCGAAGACTTCGGAAAGAAAAACAATTCCAAGAGACATCATTGACTCCTCTATTTTCTATTGTGCGGTCCTTCGCGGGTTGAAGGACCGTTGAACCGGAGCGCTTTGACGCCCCGGCTGCAGCCTGGTCTGCCTAGGCGACCAGGCTGTGGATCTGTACGCGGTGGAATCGCTCCAGTACTTCCCGCGCATGCTTGATCTCGTCGGTCTTGGCTGTGGCATCCCAGCCCAGCGGGGCGGACAGGACGTCCGCAACCTCGACAAGAAGTTCTCCGGTGACAAGTCCACGGAAGGCGAGCGACGTACGCCTGATCAGGACATCGATGAGGTGCCCGATCTGCTCGTTCCGGGCCATAAACTCCAGCTCACGGACGCTGAGTTCACGGGTGGAACGGAGCAACCTGTCCGGGCCGGCATCAAGGTAGCGGATCACGTCGTCAGCCCTCGTGCCGTAGCGGGTCAGCAGGACGGCGGAGCGGTCCGCGTCCCGGCCGGCACCCATATGAGCCTTGATCCATTTCTGGACTCCGGCGTCATCCTCGGGGAAGCCGGCGCCGCCTCCGATGGCGAGTTTCGCCGTCGAGACCTTCCGTTCCATCCTCAGCTCGGCAAGCACATCATTTGCCATGTGCTCGGCCAGAGCCCGGAAAGTGGTCCACTTACCGCCCACCAGGCTGAGTACGACGGCGGTTCCTGCGCCGGGTGCCCCGGCAGCCGGGGTGCGCCGTTCAATCCGGTAGTCGCGCGAGACAAACCCCGGCTGGGTGGCGTCGTGGCGTGGCAGCGGGCGGACACCGGAGAACGTGTAGACGATCTGGTCACGCTGCACGGTGATGTCCGGGAAGACGTGGCCGATCAGGTTGAAGAAGTACTCGATCTCCTCATCCGTGCACACTGCGTCCTGCGTCATGTCGGCAAGGACGTCAGTGGTTCCCACCAGGACCCGGTCGCCCATGGGATAGATGAGGACGATCCGGCCGTCCGTGTGCTCAAAGAAGATCTCCCGGCCTTTGCAGGCCTCGAGCAGGACCGGGTGGTCCAGCACAATGTGCGATCCCTTCGTGCCGCCCATAAAGGCCGACGCCGCCCCCATGGCTTCGTTGGTCAGGTCCACCCAGGCGCCGGTGGTGTTGACGATGACGTCCGCGGTGAAATCAAACAGCTCGCCAGTCAGTTCGTCGCGGAGCTGGACCGTGGTGCCGGACTGTGCGGCAGCCCCGCCGAGCGAATGGAGTGCGAGGTAGTTGCTCGCCCGTGCTGTTGAGCTTTCCGGTCCGCCGCTGCCTTGCCCCGCTTTTTCGCCGTCCTGGAGCACATCGAGCGTAAGGCGCTCGGGGTTGTGGACCGAGGCGTCGAAATAGGTGGCTGCGTATTTGATGCCGGGATGCAGCTGCGGCAGCTCGGCGAGGGCACGCTTGCGTCCGCGGAACTGGTGGCGCTGCACGGAGCCGCCGTCCCGGGAGAACGAGTCGTACATACTCAGGCCCAGTTTGATCAGGAAGGCGCCGCGCTCTTTGGGCTTGCCCTGCTGCTTGTGCGTGAGGAACCGCAACGGTGCGGACAGGACGCCGGAAAAAGTGCTGAAGATCGGGATGGTGGTCTGGAGGGGCTTCACATAATGCGGCGCGATCCGCAGGAGGCGGTTGCGTTCCACCACGGATTCGCGGACGAGGCGGAATTCCCCGTTTTCCAGGTAACGGATGCCGCCGTGAATCATATGGGAGGACGCGCCGCTGGCACCCTGGCAGTAATCGCCACGCTCCACCAGGGCCACGTCCACTCCCTGCAGGGCGAGGTCCCGGAAGGTTCCCACGCCGTTGATGCCACCGCCGATGATCAACACCTTGGCGTGCGGACGATTCCGCAGACCCTGCACCGATACGCGCGGCACGGTGCTGTGGGCGGGCGTGGCTCCGCTGTGGCCGAATGTATGTTTGAGTCCCAACACTGCTCCTTGGGTTTATTGGCGTGCGGGCATCCGCCGGATGCACCGTCGTTCTTCAACTATTGTTTGGAGTAATGGAAAATGGAGTCAAGCACTATGCACAAACGTGCAGAATGGAGTCCGAATGACGCTCTCCCGGCACTCAGATGCGCTTCGGGCTGCACAGATGTATTACCTCCAGGACCTGACGATGGACGCGATCGCCCGGGAATTGCGGACATCCCGGTCCACTGTTTCGAGGCTTCTGTCGGCGGCCAGGGACACTGGACTGGTCCAGATCCAGATCCGCAACCCCCTTGATACGGGCCCCGAACTCGAAAGCATGATCCGGCGCGAGTACAACGTGGACGTGCACGTTGTTCCGGTGCTGGAGTCCTTGAACGAGGCGGAAACACTGGACCGCGTGGCCATGCAGGCTGCACGCACCATCGGCCCGCTGGTGGATTCCAATGCGATCATTGGCATCGCGTGGGGTTCCACGCTCAGCGCGGTCAGCAGGCACCTCACCCGCAAGATCACCCATGACACCGTTGTGGTGCAGCTGAACGGCGCCGGAAACATGCACACCACCGGTATCACCTACGCCAGTGACATCATGCGCCGCTTCGGAAGCGCCTACGGAGCCCGGGTGGAACAGTTCCCCGTTCCGGCGTTCTTTGACCACGCCGCCACCAAGACCGCCATGTGGAATGAGCGCAGCGTGCAGCGGATCCTGAACCTGCAGGCCAGGATGAGCATCGCAGTCTTCGGCGTCGGATCCGTGGACGCGGACTACCCCAGCCACGTCTACGCGGGTGGGTACCTGGACGAAAGCGACCTCAAGGTGCTGGCCCATTCAGATGTGGTGGGTGACGTCGCCACGGTGTTTTTCCGGCGTGACGGATCCTCTGACGGCATCGTCCTGAACGAACGCTCCACCGGTCCGGCGCTCTCCCAGCTGCGCCAGGTCCGGCGTCGAATCTGCGTGGTCTCCGGGGCATCGAAGATCAACGGTCTGCGCGGTGCCCTCTCCGCCGGCCTCGCCACCGACCTGATCTTGGATGAAGCCACCGCCCGCCGCCTGGTGGGCTTTGGCGGTGCCGCCCGGCCCAATGGGTAAAGTCAATGCTATGAAAACCTCACCCCGCCTCAGCCTCAACAACGGCGTGCTGATCGACCAGTTGGGATTCGGGCTGTACAAAGTTCCGGCAGCGGAAACATCCGGCCTGGTGGCCACGGCCCTCGGCACCGGATACCGCCACTTTGACACGGCAGCGATGTACGGCAACGAAACCGGCGTGGCGCGGGGGCTCGGCCCCGCCATGGATTCCGAAGGCAGAAGCGGCGGCTCCGGGGAATCCTCGCCCGGCCTGCGGCGCGAGGACGTATTCATCACCACGAAGGTCTGGAACGATGACCAGGGGTACGACTCAACCCTCCGTGCCTTCGATACCTCCATGGTCAACCTCGGCCTGGACTACGTGGACATGTACCTGATCCACTGGCCCTGCGCCAAGCGGGATCTGTTCACCGACACATACCGCGCCCTCGAAACGTTGTACCGCGAAGGCAAAGTCCGGGCCATCGGCGTCTGCAACTTCCAGCCCACGCACCTGGACCGGCTGCTCGAGAGCGCCGAAGTGGTGCCCGCCGTGAACCAGATTGAACTGCACCCGTGGCTCCAGCAGGCGGAGCTGAGGGACAAGCACCACGCCCTGGGCATCCGGACGCAAGCCTGGAGCCCCCTGGGGCGCGGGCACGTGCTGGCGGATCCCGTGGTGCTTGCCCTGGCCGCCGAACATGGCCGGACTCCTGCCCAGATCATCCTCCGGTGGCATGTCCAGCTGGGAAACATCGCCATCCCCAAGGCAAGCTCCGAGGCCCGGATCCGGGAAAACCTGGACGTCTTCGGCTTTGACCTGTCAGACCGCGACATGGCAGCCCTTGCCGAGCTTGACCGCGGTCAGCGCACCGGGTCCCACCCCGACAACGTCAACTAGGACCGAGGGTCATGAAAACCGCCGATCATCAGCCATCCCCTGTGCCCTCCTTCTTCAGCGCCGGGTTGGCCGCCCGCACCCAGGCCGCCGACATCGTGATTAACGGCAGCACCGTGGCGTACTGGACTTACGAACCGATCCAGGCCACACCGGACACCCGCACCATCCTGGTCATCCATGGTTTCCGCGGCGATCACCACGGCCTGCTCCGGGTTGCAGACCAGTTGCCGGAAATGCGCATCATCATGCCGGACCTGCCGGGGTTCGGCAGCTCCGCCGCGTTCGTGTCCGGGAAACATTCGGTGGAGCAGTACGGCACCTTTGTCACCGACTTTATGGCGGCGCTCGGCCTCGGCCCGGACACCGTGCTGTTGGGGCACTCCTTCGGCTCGATCGTCGCCGCCCATTTTGTCGCCACCCACCCGGGTACCGTCACACCGCTGATCCTGATCAACCCCATCGCCATGCCTGCCCTGGAAGGCCCCAAGGGCATCATGACCAAGCTGGCCGTCCTCTATTACCGGCTGGCGGCCCGTCTCCCCCGCCCGCTGGGACTGGCACTGCTGCGCAGTCCGCTGATCGTCAGGGTCATGAGCGAGGCCATGGCCAAGACCGGCAACAAGGACCTGCGCCGTTTCATCCACGGCCAGCACCACGCCTACTTCAGTGCGTTCGCCGACCGGGAAAGCCTCCTCGAATCGTTCACGGCGTCCGTGAGCGGCCACGTGGCAGAGGTTGCCGGGAAACTGACATTGCCGGTGCTCCTGGTCGCCGGCGAAAAGGACGAGATCGCCACCCTGCCGGACCAGCACCGCCTCGCCGCGCTCCTTCCGGACGGCGTCCTCAAAGTCATTCCCGGCGTCGGCCACCTCATCCACTACGAAACGCCCGGACCGGCCGCCGGCTTCATCCGCAGCTTCCTTAAGGACCACCCCGCGTGAAGATTGTTATCGATGCACGATTCACCCGGACCGACCACCACGACGGCATCAGCCGTTACGGGGCCAGCCTCATCGCCGCCACGGCGAAGGTGGCCGAGGTTTCCATGCTTATCAGCGACACGCGCCAACTGGCGCTGCTCCCGGATGTTCCGTACACGTTGATAAACAGTCCGCTGTCCCCGCTGGAGCTGTTCGTGGCCCGCAGGATCAACCCGCTGGGGGCAGACGTTGTGGTGTGCCCCATGCAGACCATGGGCAGTTGGGGGCGCAAGTACGGCCTGGTCCTGACCCTGCACGACCTCATCTACTACGAGCACCCCGCTCCCCCGGGATTCCTGCCGGCACCCGTCCGCGTGCTCTGGCGGCTCTACCACAAAGCGTTCTGGCCGCAGCGCGTCCTCCTCAACCGGGCGGACACTGTGGCCACCATCAGCCGGACCACGGAAGCGCTGATGGCCAAGTACCGGCTCACCAAAAGGCCGGTGCGGATCATCAGCAACGCCCCGCAGCCCGCGCAGGAACCGCGCGACCCTGCCACCGGGGCGGACCATTCGCTGGTGTACATGGGCTCGTTTATGCCCTACAAAAATGTTGAAACAATGGTGGCCGGCATGTCCGAGCTGCCTGATTTCACCCTGCACCTGCTGAGCAGGATCACCGCCGAGCGCCAGGCCGAGCTGGAGATCATGGTGCCGCCGGGTGCCACGGTGGTCTTCCACAACGGGGTCACCGATGACGAATATGCCGTCCTGCTCAAGCGCGCCACCGCACTGGTGAGCCTCTCCCGCGCCGAAGGCTACGGTCTTCCCCTGGTGGAGGCCATGGCCCTCGGCACGCCGGTCATCGCCAGCGACATCCCGATTTTCCGCGAGGTGGGCGGCGACGCGGCAACCTACGTTGATCCCGCATCCCCGGCAGAGTTCGCCGCGGCCGTGCAGAAACTGCGGGACGACGCCCTCTGGCAACAGGTGTCCCGGCGTTCCGTGGCACGTGCGCAAGGGTTCAGCTGGGACGAATCCGCGCAGCAGCTGGTGGACGTGGCCCACGACATCATGGCGCGGCGCAGCCGCTGACTGATGCCGGCAGAGGAAGCCGCTAGAGGACGTCCACGCCGTCCAGCCTGACCTGGACCGGTTCCGTGGTCCTCTTGGCGGCGGCCGCAGCCTTTGTTGCACGTAACACCCGGGTGACAGTGGCTGCCTGCCCGTATGCGAAGAACAGCAGGGTCCGGGCGTCCTCCCCGGCCCCCGCGGCACCTCCGGCACTCCCTGCTCCCCCGATGGCCGCTGGACCGGTGAGGACCAGCGGCGCCGGTCCCGCGGTCCGCAGCGTCACGCCGGCGGCGGCCAGCTCCTTCTCCACGGTCCCGGAAAAATGTACGACGGCGGCCCGGGGGCCGGTGACCGAGGCAATCCTGACCGCCGGCGGCAGCTGGAGTTCCATCCGGAGTTCCAGCTCGCGCCGGGCGTACCCGGCCGGGTCCCACCGCAGCAACGCGCCAACAGCAACACTTTCCGTCGCGGTGATTACCACCAATCCGCCGTCGGACGCCGGGCGCACCAAAGCCGCGGCGTTGAACCAGCGGCGGACCGTGTCTTCCCCGGCGCGGAGGTTCTCCCGGCGGAGCAGGGAGTCGCCGTCGAGGAGCAGCGCCGCTGCGTAACCGCCTTCCGCCACGGGCTCGGCCCCGACGGTGGCCACCACCAAGGCCTTGGCGCTGCCAACGCCGGCCTTGATGTTGCCGCCCGAGGACGTAATGACGGTTTTTCCGGGAAATGCCCTGCCCAGCTCTTCGGCTGTGCGCAGGACGCCCGTGGCGCCCTTACGGAGCTTGTGCCCCGCGCAATGGGCACACTGCCACTCCGGCGCCGGCGTGGAACACCAGCGGCATTGCGGGACCGCAGAACTGCCGGTGGCTCCGGCCAGGGCAAGGGGACCCTGGCAGGCCTGGCAGCGGGCGGGTGCGCGGCACGTCTCACAGACGAGCGACGGCGCGTAGCCGGCGCGGGCCACCTGCACAAGGACGGGCCCACGTTCCAGCCCGTCCTTGGCAGCCCGCCACGCGGCACCGGGAAGCCGCGCAACCAGGGCCAGGGGGTCGCGTTCCTGTTCGAAGCTGTCCGCCGTGTTCAGCACCCGGGGCACGGTCCGCCGTGCGAACGCCCGATCGGCCTCAACGGGCATGGCCCAGCCGGCCTCCACCAGCCGCTGGAGTTCCGTGCTCCTGGAATGACCGGCCATGAGGCAGGCTGTGCCTTCCAGGTCCGCGCGCAGCAGCAGCACGTCGCGGGCATGGGCGTACGGGGCGCGCTGTTCGATGTGGAGGTCATCGCCGTCGTCCCAGCAGGCAACAAGGCCCAGATCCCGGACCGGGGCAAACGCTGCTGAGCGCGTGCCGATGGCTACGCGCGCGGACCCGGCAAGGAGGCGCAGGAAGTTCCGGTAGCGGGGGGTGGGCCCGTCGTCGGATGTCAGGCGGGCGATATCGTCGGCGGGCAGCACCGCCAGGAGCGCCTTTTCCAGCTGGTCCAGGTCCCGGTAGTCCGGCACCACCACCACGGCGCCGCGGCCGGAGGCACGGACTGCTGCCACGGCCGTTGCAATCAGTTGCGGCCAAGCTGCCGGGCCGAATCCCTGAAGCGGGTTGAAGACCGCCCGTGGGGATCCGCCGTCCCTCAGGTGGCGGACAAATGCCGGGCCGTTGCGGTAACCGGCCCAGTCTGCTTCTATCCCGGCAGGGACGTCCTGGCCGGTCAAAGCCCCGGCATCGGTCGGCAGGTCCGGTGACGCCGGCTCTGCTGACGGCAACGAGAGGAAGTCCTTCTCGAGCCTCGCCATGCGCGGAGGCACCGCGACGCGAAGGACGTCACTGACCGTGCCCGCATACCGGGCCGCGACGGCGGACACCAGATCCCGGACAGCCGGCGTCAGGACGACGACGGGAGAGACCACCTTCTGCAGGGGCACCAGGGTGTGGCCGGCGTCGGATTCTTCAGTCCGTTCAATGATGAACCCGGACAGGTCCTGGCCGTTGAAGCTGACCTTTACCCGGACGCCGGCCTGTGCGGCCCCGTCCAGTTCGGCCGGCACGCTGTAGTCGAAAGGCCGGTCCAGATGCGGCAGCGGCGTCTCCACGAGGACCCTGGCCACCGGAAGGTGCGCGGCCAGCGGGGGCCCGGACGGCCTGGCCTTCGCCGGGAAGCCCTGCAGCAGCGACAACTGGACGGCGCCGGGAGGGACAGACTCATCAGAGGCCATGGCGGACTGGCCTACGCGTTGAAGAAGGCCTTCAGGTCCTCCACCCGGTCCAGGCGCTCCCAGGTGAAGTCGGGATCGTCACGGCCGAAGTGTCCGTGCGCGGCGGTCTTCGCGTAGATGGGACGCTTGAGGTCCAGGGCATCGATGATGGCACGCGGGCGGAGGTCGAATATCTCCGCGATGGCGGCGCTGATCCTGGCCGGGTCCACCGTCTCGGTGCCGAAGGTCTCGACGTACGTGCCCACGGGGCGGGCCTGGCCGATGGCGTAGGCAATCTGGATCTCGGCGCGCTTTGCCAGTCCGGCCGCCACGACGTTCTTGGCAACCCAGCGCATGGCGTAGGCAGCGGAACGGTCCACCTTGGAGGGGTCCTTGCCCGAGAAGGCGCCGCCGCCGTGGCGGGCCATGCCGCCGTAGGTGTCCACAATGATCTTGCGTCCGGTCAGGCCGGCGTCACCGACGGGCCCGCCGATGACAAACTCACCGGCCGGGTTCAGGATGTTGGCAGCCCGGGAAATGTCCAGGTTGGCTGCAGCCAAGACGGGCTCAATGACAAAGGCGGCGAGGTCCGCGCGCAGCCGGTCCAGGCTGGTGCCTGCGGCGTGCTGGCTGGAGATGACGACGGTTTCGACGGAGACCGGGACGTCCTTGTCGTAGCCGATGGTGACCTGGGTCTTGCCGTCGGGGCGGAGATAGGACAGTTCGCCGGACTTGCGTACCTCGGTGAGGCGTTCGGACAGGCGGTGCGCGATCCAGATCGGCACCGGCATGTAGGACGGGGTTTCGTCGCTCGCGTACCCGAACATCAGGCCCTGGTCGCCGGCGCCCTGGAGGTCGTAGTCGTCCTCCTGGCGGCCTTCGCGGGCTTCGAGGGAGTTGAAGACACCCCCGGCGATGTCGTTGGACTGCTGTCCGATGGAGACGGACACGCCGCAGCGGGCACCGTCAAAGCCGTTGGCCGAGGAATCGTAGCCGATGCCCAGGATGGTTTCCCGGACGATCTGCGGGATTTCGACGTAGGCGTCGGTAGTGACCTCACCGGCAACGTGAACCAGGCCGGTGGTGGCCATGGTCTCCACGGCGACGCGGGACTCGGGGTCCGCGGCGAGCAGTGCATCCAGGATGGCGTCACTGATCTGGTCGCAGATCTTGTCCGGGTGGCCTTCAGTGACCGACTCGGACGTGAAGAGCCGGAGGGCGGAGGGCGTGGCCCCGTGGGTGTGGGGAATGTGCAGCGGTAAAGTCACTCAACTACCTTACTGGTTGGGAATCGGACGTCCGGCGGCGTGTGTCCCCGTGCTAAGGAAACGGTGCGTGGCTTTCGGTCAGGCGCGTGGCGAAACGTGGTTCAGCTCATAGCCGACCCGCGTGATGACGGCGGCCGAGACCTCTGTTTTGGTTCCGGCGGCCAGTTGTGGTTCGGCGCCGGAGCGGGCAAGGATGACTACCGAGTTGCTGTCCTGGCCAAAAACCTTGTCCGATCCCACATGATTGACCACCAGGAGATCGCAGCCCTTGCGCTTGAGCTTTGCCTCCGCGTAGGTCAGGACGTCGCCCTGGCCGTCACCGGTCTCTGCCGCGAAGCCCACAATCAGCTGGCTCCGGCGGCTGGCATGGTTTTCGGGAGCGTGGTCCCGGACCTCGACCAGTTCCTGGAGGATGTCCGGGTTCCTGACCAGGGAAATGACGGGGTCCGCGGTGTCATCACGTTTCTTGATCTTGGTGCCGGAGATCTCCGCGGGGCGGAAGTCCGCCACGGCCGCAGCCATGATCACGACGTCGGAATCCGCCGCGGCTGCCAGCATGGCCTCGCGCAACTCCAGCGCGGTCTCAACGGTCACGACGTCGACCCCTGCTGGCGCCGGAACCTCCATATGGGCGGCAACCAGGCGGACCGTGGCACCCGCGTTGCGGGCGGCGACGGCCAGCGCCACGCCCTGCTTACCGGAGGACCGGTTGCCTAGGAAACGGACGGGGTCCAGCGGTTCCCGCGTTCCGCCTGCACAGACTGTGACGGTCCGCCCGGCCAGCGGAAGCTGGTAATCGGACTGGCCCTGGGCGAGTGCCATGGCGGCGTCGAAGATGGCTTCGGGCTCAGGCAGGCGGCCCGGACCGGAGTCGGTGCCGGTGAGCCGGCCGCTGGCCGGTTCCAGGACGGCCACTCCCCTGCTCCGCAGCGTTTCAACGTTGGCGCGGGTGGCGGCGTGCTGCCACATCTCCGTGTGCATGGCGGGGGCAAAGAGTACCGGGCCGCTGGCCATGAGCAGCGTGTTGGTGAGGAGGTCATTGGCTTGTCCGGTGGCCGCGCGAGCCAAAAGATCGGCCGTCGCGGGCGCCACCACAATGAGGTCGGCCTCATGGCCGAGCCTGACGTGGTTGACCTGGTGCACGTCGTCGAAGACGCTGTTGCTGACCGGGTTCCCGGACAGGGCCTCCCACGTGGCGACACCCACAAAGCGGGTGGCTGCCTCGGTGGGAATCACCGTGACATTGTGGCCGGCTTCAGTAAAAAGCCGGAGGAGCGATGCGACCTTGTAGGCCGCAATCCCTCCCCCGACTCCGAGGACTATGCGCACGTGACCTCCGTCAACAGGGCAGTCTGAACTTACTCTGCGGCTTCGATCGGCGTGGAAACGAGCTTGCCTTCGTTGATTTCGCGCAGGGCGATGGACAGCGACTTCTCGTTCAGCTTGGTGTCGACCAGGGGGCCGACGTACTCGAACAGGCCCTCGTGCAGCTGGGCGTAGTAAGCGTTGATCTGACGTGCACGCTTGGCACCGAAGATCACCAGGCCGTACTTGGAATCAGCTGCCTTAAGCAGTGAGTCGATCGGCGGGTTGATGATGCCTTCAAGGTTCGTGGACACGAATTCTCCAAATTCTAACGGGCTGGCTGCTACCGGCTACTAGTGCGGGTGCGGGGTCAGCCCCATGAGTGAAACAAGCTCGTCCGCTGCCCGGCGAACGTCATCATTGATGACGGTGTGGTTAAACTCCGGTTCAGCGGCAAGTTCCAGTTTAGCCGTTTCCAGCCGCTGCTGCTGCTCCTGCTCAGTTTCCGTGCCGCGACCCACCAGTCGGCGGACCATTTCGTCCCAGCTGGGCGGCGCCAGGAACACAAACTGGGCGTCAGGAACGGCCTGCTTGACCTGGCGTGCACCCTGCAGATCGATCTCCAGCAGGACGGACCTGCCGGCCGCGATGGCCTCGTCCACGGAACTCCGCAGCGTGCCGTAGGTGTTCTGGCCGTGGACTACGGCCCATTCCAGGAACTCGCCGGCCGCAACGAGCGACTCGAACTCTTCCATGGACTTGAAGAAGTAGTGGACGCCATCCTGCTCACCGGGCCGCGGAGCGCGGGTGGTGGCCGATACGGAAAGCCAGACTTCGGGGTAGTTATCCCGGATGTAGGTGGACACGGTGCCTTTGCCAACAGCCGTCGGACCAGCGAGGACTGTCAGTCCCGGTTTCTTGCTCACGTATTCCTTTGCGGCGGAGTTTGGGTTCGGGCGCCTCTAGGAAACGCCCTATTTCTCGTCTATAAAATCTACCAGCGCCTGGCGCTGGTGAATGCCCAGCCCGCGGAGACGGCGGGATGCCGCTATGCCCAACTGCTCCATAATGGCTGCAGCCCTGACTTTTCCGATGCCCGGCAGGGCCTCCAACAGCTCCACCACCCGCATCCGGGCCAGGGCGTCATCCGCGGCGGCGGCACCGATAAGGTCCGCTGCCGACGTCTTGCCGTTTTTGAGGCGCTCTTTGGCGGCCGCCCTGGCGGCCCGCGCGGCGGCCGCCTTGTTCAGGGCCGCCGCGCGTTCCGAAGGAGATAAGGGTCGCAGGCTCATGGAGGACACCCCCGGATTCATCGGCTGAGTCCAAGGCGACCGCCGTTGGACTTGTCCTGAAACCTACCCCTTGGTGGGCGGTGAATCAATGGATGCCAGCATTGAGGGCGCCTATTTGCCGATGAGCCCCTCAAGAGTGCGCAACGCAGCATCACGGAGACCCTGGGTCCCTGGACCGGCAGCCAGGATATCCCGGCTGGACGTCCCCAGGACCTGCGGGTACGCCGCCCCGAAGGTTCGGCGCAGGTCTGCCGGTGTGGCACCCTGGGCGCCCAGTCCCGGGGCCAGGATGGGTCCACGGACCGCCGGGAGGTCCAGGTGCAGGTCAGTCAACGCTGACCCCACAGTGGCGCCGACGACGAGTCCAACGGACCCCAGGCCGCCGGCATAACGGCTGTTCTCTGCCGCTGCCGCCTCGACGATCCGCCGGGCCACGGAGTCGGCTCCGCCCACATGCTGCACGGAAGCCCCCTCCGGGTTGGAGGTCAACGCCAGGACAAATACGCCCCGGCCGTAGTCCGCTGCCAGGTCAAGCGCCGGGCGGAGCGACTCAAACCCCAGGTACGGGCTAAGGGTCACGGAGTCGGCAGCCAGGGACGAGCCGTCCCGCAGCCAGGCGTCTGCGTAGGCAGCCATCGTGGAGCCGATATCGCCCCGCTTGGCGTCAGCAATGGTGAGGACCTGCGCCTGCGTTGCCGCGGCCAGGACCTCTTCCAGGACTGCCATCCCGGCCGAACCGTGGCGCTCGTAGAGCGCCACCTGCGGCTTCACCGCGGCAGCGAGCGAACCGATGGCTTCCAAGACCGTCAGCGAAAACCGCCTCAGCCCTGCGGCGTCGTCGGCGAGTCCCCAGTCCTTCAGGAGTGCCGGGTGCGGGTCAATGCCCACGCACAGCGGGCCGCGGGCCGCCATGGCCGCCCCGAGCCGGGAGCCAAAGGACTCCCGGCCGGCGGGGCTTGATGCGGCGGAACCGGCCTCAGGCATTCTGCGAAACCGCAGACTCGGCCGCCGCGTTCTCCGCAGCTGCCTTCTGGGACGCCACCAGGGCGGCGGCGTGCTCCTGCAGGCTGGTCACTGACCACTCGTAGGTACGCATCGCCTCGATGGCCTGCACCGCCGCGTTGAACTCGGCCACCGTGGTGATGCAGGGGATGCCGATGGAGGTCGCGGCGGCACGCAGGGCGTAGCCGTCGCTGCGGGCCTCGCCGCCGGAGGGGGTGTTGAAGACCATGTCGATCTCGCCGGCGATTACGAGGTCTGCGATGGTGCCCTCACCTTCGGCACTGCTGCCCTCGGCGACCTTGCGGACCGTGCTGGCCTGGATGCCGTTGCGGCGCAGGACGTCGGCGGTGCCGCCGGTGGAGACAATCTCAAAGCCGAGGTCCGAGAGGCGCTTGACGGCCATGATGACCGCCCGCTTGTCCCGGTTTGCCACGGAGACGAAGATCTTGCCTTCAGTGGGCAGGGCGTTGTTGGCTGCTGCCTGGCTCTTGGCGAAGGCGGTGTCGAAGTGCTTGTCGATGCCCATGACTTCGCCGGTGGACCGCATCTCCGGGCCGAGCAGCGAGTCCACTACCTTGCCTTCCGGAGTACGGAAGCGGCTGAACGGAAGCACTGCTTCCTTGACCGAGACCGGCGCGTCGAGCGGCAGCGTGGAGCCGTCGCCGGTTTCCGGAAGCATCTTGTAGGCGGTCCGGAGCTGGTGGATGGTGACGCCCGTGCCGATCAGCGCGGCGGCCTTGGCCATCTGGACGCCCGTCGCTTTGGAGACGAACGGCACGGTGCGGGAGGCACGCGGGTTCGCTTCGAGCACGTAGAGAACGTCTGAGGCCAGCGCGAACTGGATGTTGATGAGGCCGCGCACGCCCACGCCCTCGGCGATGGCGCGGGTTGCCGTGCGGACACGCTCGATCACGTTGTTGCCCAGGGTGATGGGAGGGAGGACACACGCGGAGTCGCCGGAGTGGATGCCGGCTTCCTCGATGTGCTCCATGATGCCGCCCAGGTACATGTCGGTGCCGTCAAAGAGGGCGTCGACGTCGATTTCGACGGCGTCCTCCAGGAAGCGGTCGATCAGCACCGGGTGGTCCGGGGTGATTTCGGTGGCGTTGGCGATGTACCGGGAGAGGTTCGGCTCGTCGTAGACGATTTCCATGCCGCGGCCGCCGAGCACGTAGGACGGGCGGACCAGGACAGGGTAGCCAATCTCGTCGGCGATCTTCTTGGCGTCGTCGAAGGAAACAGCGGTGCCATTCTTCGGGGCGATCAGCCCGGCATTGTCGAGTACGCGGGAGAACTCGCCGCGGTGCTCGGCGAGGTCGATCGCTTCCGGGGACGTGCCCAGGATGGGGACGCCGGCGTCGGCCAGCTGCTGTGCCAGCTTCAGCGGCGTCTGGCCACCGAGCTGCACAAAGACGCCCATTACGCCGCCTGTGCGTTCCTCGGCGGCGATGACCTCGAGGACGTCCTCAAGGGTCAGCGGCTCGAAGTACAAGCGGGTGGAGACGTCGTAGTCGGTGGAGACGGTCTCCGGGTTGCAGTTGACCATAACGGTCTCATAGCCGGCCTTACGCAGCGCCATGGAGGCGTGGACGCAGGAGTAATCGAATTCGATGCCCTGGCCGATGCGGTTGGGGCCGGAACCGAGGATCAGGATGGACGGCTTGGAGTGCAGCGCAATCTCGTCCTCCTCGTCGTATGACGAGTAGTGGTACGGGGTGTAGGCGGCGAACTCGGCGGCGCAGGTATCCACCGTCTTGTAGACCGGACGGATCCCGAGGGCCTGCCGGACACCGCGGACCACGGCTTCGGGGTTGTGCGTGAGGGCGCCGATCTGCTCGTCCGAGAAGCCGTGGCGCTTGGCGCGCTTGAGCATCTCCACGGTCAGGGATCCGGCCTTCCGGATCTCGTGGGAGATCTCGTTGAGCAACTGGAGCTGGTCCAGGTACCAGGGGTCGATCTTGGTGGCTTCGAACAGCTGTTCCACGGTGGCGCCGCCGAGCAGGGCACGCTGGACCTGGTGCAGGCGTTCCGTGGTGGGCCGCTTGGCCTTCTCGATCAGCTCCGGGACTTCCCATTCGGGGACGGAGGTGAAGTCCAGCTGCGAGCCCTTCTGTTCCAGGGAGCGGAGCGCCTTCTGCAGCGCTTCGGTGAAGTTGCGGCCCATGGCCATGGCTTCGCCCACGGACTTCATGGTGGTGGTGAGGGTGTCATCTGCGGCCGGGAACTTCTCGAAAGCGAAGCGCGGAACCTTGACCACCACGTAGTCCAGGGTGGGTTCGAAGGACGCCGGGGTCTTCTGCGTGATGTCGTTCGGGATCTCGTCCAGTGTGTAGCCGAGGGACAGTTTGGTGGCGATCTTGGCGATGGCGAAGCCCGTGGCCTTGGACGCCAGGGCGGAGGACCGGGACACGCGCGGGTTCATCTCGATGACCACTACCCGGCCGGTGTCCGGCTCGATGGCGAACTGGATGTTGCAGCCGCCGGTGTCCACGCCCACCTCACGGATGACGGCGATGGAGATATCGCGCAGCCGCTGGTATTCACGGTCCGTCAGCGTCAGTGCAGGTGCCACGGTGATGGAGTCGCCGGTGTGCACGCCCACGGGGTCGAAGTTCTCGATGGAGCAGACCACCACGACGTTGTCGTTTTTGTCGCGCATCATCTCAAGCTCGTATTCCTTCCAGCCGAGGATGCTCTCTTCAAGCAGCACTTCGCTGGTTGGGCTGTACTGCAGGCCCTGGCCGACGATGCGGCGGAGGTCATTTTCGTTGTAGGCCAGGCCGGAGCCGAGGCCGCCCATGGTGAATGAGGGCCGGACCACCATCGGGTAGCCGAGGTCCTCGGCCGCGGTGAAGGCCTCGTCCAGGGTGTGGATGATGTGGCTGCGGGCCGATTCGGCCCCGCAGCGTTCCACTACGCCCTTGAACTTTTCGCGGTCCTCGCCGAGCTCGATGGCGGCGATGTTCGCGCCGATGAGCTCTACGTTGTACTTTGCCAGCACGCCGTTCTTGTCCAGCGCGATGGCCGTGTTCAGCGCAGTCTGCCCGCCCAGGGTGGGCAGGATGGCGTCAGGGCGCTCCTTGGCGATGATCTTCGCCACCACCTCGGGGGTGATGGGCTCGATGTAGGTGGCATCGGCGAACTCGGGGTCCGTCATGATGGTGGCCGGGTTCGAGTTCACCAGGATGACCCGCAGGCCTTCCTCCTTGAGGACACGCAGTGCCTGGGTGCCGGAGTAGTCGAACTCAGCGGCCTGGCCGATGACGATCGGGCCGGAACCGATGACCAGGACGCTCTTAAGGTCAGTTCTCTTAGGCATTACTTCTTGTCCTCAGTCTTGGAATCGGTGGTGTTCTTGGTGCCGGCTGCTTTTGTGTCCGCCATCAGGTCGATGAAACGGTCAAACAGGTAGGCGGCGTCGTGCGGGCCGGCCGCGGCTTCCGGGTGGTACTGCACCGAGAAGGCGGGTATGTCCAGGCACGCGAGGCCTTCGACGACGTCGTCGTTAAGGCTGATGTGGCTGACCTCAACGCGGCCGTATCGCTCCTCGGGAGCCTGCGTGGCGCCGTCGAGCGGTGCGTCCACGGCGAAGCCGTGGTTCTGCGAGGTGATCTCCACTTTGCCGGTGCGGCGGTCCAGGACGGGCTGGTTGATGCCGCGGTGGCCGTAGCGGAGCTTGTACGTCCCAAAGCCCAGGGCGCGTCCCAGGATCTGGTTGCCGAAGCAGATGCCGAAGTACGGCAGTTTTTCGTCCAGGACGGAACGCAGCAGCTTGACCTGGGCATCGGCCGTGGCGGGGTCGCCGGGGCCGTTGGACATAAAGAAGCCGTCCGGGTTGACGGCCTTGACGTCCTCGAGGGTGGAGGTTGCCGGCAGGACATGGACGCGGACGCCGCGCTCGGCGAAGCGGATGGGGGTCATGGCCTTGATGCCGAGGTCGATCGCGGCAATGCTGAAGCGCGGCTCGCCGTCCCAGCCGTGGTCCTTGGGGTCCACCACGTAGGCTTCGCTGACGCTGACTTCCTCGGCCAGGCGGGCGCCTTCCATCGGGGCGCTGGCCAGGACCGCGTCAACGAGTTCCTTGTCCGTGGCCTTGGCGGCCGCACCCGAGAAGATGCCGGCGCGCATGGTCTTGTGCTCACGCAGGTGGCGGGTGATGGCACGGGTGTCCACGCCCTGGATGCCGACGATTCCCTGCTCGATGAGTTCCTCGTCCAGGGAGCGTTCGGAGCGCCAGTTGGAAGGGCGGCGGGCGGCGTCGCGGACGATGTAGCCGGCCACCCAGATGCGGCGGGACTCGGCGTCCTCGCTGTTCACACCAGTGTTGCCGATGTGCGGCGCGGTCTGCACCACCAGCTGGCGGGCGTAGGAAGGATCGGTGATGGTTTCCTGGTAGCCGGTCATGCCGGTGGCGAACACTGCCTCGCCCAGGGCAGTGCCCTGCGCGCCGTAGCTGGTGCCGCGGAACATGCGGCCGTCCTCCAGGACGAATACCGCCGGTGTGGGAACCGTGGTGGAAAGGGCTGCTGGTGCCGCAGTCTCTGCTTTTGTTGTCGCTGTTTCTGTCACTGTCTTACTTTCCACTCTGGGGATCCGCCTGGGGGGCTGCGGCGATCAATTGCTGAAGGGAGTCATAGAGGGCGTCCTTGTCGGCGGCCCGGCGGGTCCGGAAGCCCGTGTCGAGTTCGTGCGTTCCAAGGTCCCAGGTGAGGACCAGGAGGCCGTCCTTCTCCACGAATTTGCCGGCCATTCCGCTTTCCTGCCGGACGGCGGTGAGGCTTCCGGCCGGGATGTAGAGCGCCGGGGCACCGGTTCTGTCGAAGAGGACGCCGTGCGGGTACACGCTAAGGACGGCATTGGTCCGGATGCCAAGCCGGTGTACCGCGATGCGGTCCAGCCAGTCTCCGGCGGTGGTGGACGCAACGTACTGGCCGTCGGCCCCGGCGAGCGGCACCCCGGGCGCCTGTGGCACGTCGGGCAACCGGCCGACGTCGGCCTGCCGCCTGAGTCGGTTGCGCCAGCCTACCCAGATCATCAGCAGGACGACGGCGATGAGCGCGGCCGTGATGAGGCCGGTGAGTAGTTTGGTGTCCATCAGGAGGCGCCTGCCGCGGACGGTTCGCGGTACGGCGTGTTGAGCTGGCCGTCCAGGACGGTGGGGTGGCCCTTGTAGAACGTGGCCACCACCTTGCCCGGCAGCTCCAGGCCGGCGAACGGGGAATTGCGGCCCATGGTTGCCATCTTGGCTGGGTCAACGGTCCACCGGGCAGCCGGGTCCACCAAAACAATGTTGGCGGGTTCGCCGGCGTCCAGTGGACGGCCCTGGTCCGCCACTCGGCCGATCAGGGCCGCCGCGGTGGAAGTCACGCGGGCGAAATCGGCCCAGGTCATGAGGCCGGTTTCGATCATGGTGTGCTGGACCACGGACAGCGCGGTTTCCAGCCCGGTCATGCCCATCGCGGCCTGCGCCCACTCGCATTCCTTGTGCTCGCTCGGGTGCGGGGCGTGGTCGGTGCCCACCACGTCAATGGTGCCGTCCGCCAGGCCGGCGCGCAGTGCCTGCACATCTGCATCCGTCCGCAGCGGCGGGTTGACCTTGTACACAGGGTTGTAGCTGCGGACCAAGTCGTCGGTGAGCAGGAGGTGGTGCGGGGTGACTTCGGCGGTGACGTTGATGCCGCGTTCCTTGGCCCAGCGGATGATCTCCACGGAGCCGGCGGTGGAGACGTGGCAGACGTGCAGGCGGGAGTCCACGTGCTGCGCCAGCAGGACGTCACGGGCGATGATGCTCTCCTCGGCCACCGCCGGCCAGCCGGTGAGTCCCAGGACGGCGGAGACGGCGCCCTCGTTCATCTGGGCCCCGGCGGTAAGGCGGGGTTCCTGCGCGTGCTGGGCCACCACGCCGTCGAACGCTTTGACGTACTCCAAGGCGCGGCGCATCAGCACCGGATCATGGACGCAGATGCCGTCGTCGGAGAACATGCGGACCTGGGCACGGGAATCTGCCATGGCACCGAGTTCGGCGAGCTGTTCGCCGGCCAGGCCGACGGTCACGGCGCCGACGGGACGCACGTCCACCCAGCCGGCCGCGCGGCCCAGGCTGTGGACCTGTTCCACCACACCGGCTGTGTCCGCCACCGGGTTGCTGTTGGCCATGGCGTGGACCGCGGTGAAACCGCCCAGGGCGGCGGCGCGGGTGCCGGTCTCCACGGTTTCGGCATCTTCGCGGCCGGGTTCGCGCAGGTGCGTGTGCACGTCCACCATGCCGGGCAGTGCCACCAGGCCGGCGGCTTCGATGACGGCGGCGCCGTCCACGTCTGGGTGGGTGGCAGCGGCTGCGCCCCGGGCGGCGATGACGCCGTCACTGATGAGCAGGTCCTCGGCCCCGGCGCCCAGGATTGATGCACCGCGGATCAGGTAGGTTCCGTTGTTCTCTGCCATCAGTTGCTCTCCTTGGTGGAATGGTTGCGGGTCGCGCCCGCTGTGGCGGCTGGTTCGCGGGTATCCCCGGAGAGCAGCAGATAGAGGGTGGCCATCCGGACCGAGACGCCGTTGCGGACCTGTGCAAGCACAGTGGAACGGGGCGAGTCGGCGGCGGCGGAGGAAATCTCCAGGCCACGGTTCATGGGTCCGGGATGCATGATGATGGTGTCCTTCAGTCCCAGGCTGTCCAGCGCCCGGAGCCGGTTGTCATCGAAGCCCCAGCGGCGCGAGTATTCGCGGGTGGACGGGAAGAACGAGGCGTTCATCCGCTCGCCCTGCACGCGCAGCATCATCACGGCGTCCACACCCTGCGCCAGGGTGTCATCCATGTCGTAGCTGACCTTGCACGGCCAGTGTTCGACGCCGATGGGCAGCAGGGTGGGTGGCGCCACAAGGGTGATTTCGGCGCCGAGCGTGCGGAGCAGCCAGACGTTGGAGCGGGCCACGCGGGAGTGCAGGACGTCCCCGGCGATGGCTACGCGCATGCCTTTGAGGTCCGCCCCGGTCGAGGCAGAGCCGGCCAGCTGTGACCAGTGCCGGCGCATGGTGAAGGCATCCAGGAGGGCCTGCGTGGGGTGTTCGTGGGTGCCGTCGCCGGCGTTGATGACGGCGGCGTCGATCCAGTCCGTCGCGGCGAGCCGGTGCGGCGCGCCCGAGGCCCAGTGGCGGATCACGACGGCGTCCGCGCCCATGGCTGCCAGCGTTTGGGCCGTGTCCTTGAGGGATTCGCCCTTGGAGACGGAGGAGCCCTTTGCGGCGAAGTTGATGACATCGGCGGACAGCCTCTTGGCGGCCGCTTCGAAGGAGATCCGCGTGCGGGTTGAGTCTTCGAAGAAGAGGTTCACCACGGTGCGGCCGCGGAGGGCCGGGAGCTTCTTGACTTCGCGGTCCCCGACGGCAGCCATTTCCTCGGCGGTGTCGAGGATGCGGATGGCGTTGGCCAGGCTGAGGTCTTCAGTGGAGAGGAGGTGTTTCACGCGCCGCCCTCGATAACCACTTCGTTGACTACGGAACCGTCGGCTGCGGTGTCGGTTTCCTCCAGGCGGACCCGGACCTTCTCGGCGGACGAGGTGGGCAGGTTCTTGCCCACGTGGTCGGCGCGGATGGGCAACTCACGGTGGCCGCGGTCGATCAGCACAGCGAGCCGGACGATCCGGGGACGGCCGAGGTCGATGATGGCGTCAAGGGCGGCACGGATAGTGCGGCCGGAGTACAGGACATCATCGATGAGCACCACAACCTTGTTATCGATTCCCGTTCGCGGGAGCTGTGTGGGGTACGGCGGCCTGGTGGGCTGGTGGGAAAGGTCATCGCGGAACATGGTGACGTCCAGCTGCCCGACAATGGCGGTGGCGTCCACGGTGGCGTCCGCGGCCGCAATCTTGTGTGCGAGGCGGACGGCCAGCGGGTAGCCGCGGCGCGGAATGCCCAGCAGAACCAGGTCCTTGGACCCTTTGTTGGCCTCAAGGATCTCGTGGGCGATTCGAGTGAGTGCACGGTCGATGTCCGCCTGGTTGAGGACAACCCTGGCTGGAACCGGTGCGTTTGTGACAGAAGTCAAACTCTCGTCTCCCCTTTCCCCGCCTCACGGGACGGAATTAAAAAAGGATCATTTGCGTCTCAAAATTACCACATCGGCAGGGGCATCATAGGCTTCCAGTATGTCCATGCACCCTCATCAGCCGGGTTCCGGCCAGGCCGGCGGGCCGGCCGGCCCACCGGATCCTTTCCCCACGCAGGCGAACCCCAGCTGGATGGGCCGGGTTGAACCGGAGTACTACCGGCCCGCGCCCGGAACCAACGCGGCCAGGCTGCCGCCGCTGGGGCCTCCGCAGGCAACCCTGGCTGGCCGCCGGCCCGCAGGCCTTCTGGCACTCACGGTGGGCGGCGCCGCCCTTGTTTTCCTGAGCCTGTTCCTGGTGGTGCCGTTCTTAGTGGCCAACATCGGCGTGGGCGGGTTCCTGGCAGGGTTTGTGCTGTCACTGATCCCGCTGTCCGCGGTGCTCCTTGCGGTTTATCTGATCGACCGGTGGGAACCGGAACCCAAGCGGCTCCTGGTCTTCGCGTTCACCTGGGGCGCTGCGGTGTCCATCGCGGTCACGCTGCTCATCCAGCCGTTCTTCGCCCTGACTTTCCAGTTCAGCGAGGTGGCTGACTTCCAGACGTTTATGGCCACCGTCCAGGCGCCTGTAGTGGAAGAGTTTGCGAAGTCCCTGGGCCTGCTGATGATCCTGCTGCTGGCGCGCAAACACTTCGACGGTCCGGTGGACGGCATAGTCTTCGCCTTCACCATCGCCGGCGGCTTCGCGTTCACCGAAAACATCCTCTACTTTGGCCGGGCCATCGCTGAATCCGCCAAACCGGGAACGGATCTGGCCCAGGTCTTCCTCCTCCGCGGCGTGATGTCACCCTTCGCCCATGCCATCTTCACGGGGTCCACCGGCCTCATCATGGGTTTCGCCGCCCGCCGCTGGCACTCCGGAGCCTCGGTGCTGGCCTTTGTCATCGGGCTGATCCCCGCGATGCTGCTGCATAACCGGTGGAACAGCATGGGCGCGGGGTTCCTGGCGGAATACATCCTGGTCCAGGTGCCCATCTTTGTGCTGGCCGTTGTGGGCATCGTCCTCCTCCGCGTCGCTGAAAACCGACTCACCCGCCAACGGCTGATGGAATACTCCGCGGCTGGCTGGTTCAGCCCCGCCGAGGTGGAACTGCTGGCCACCCCGCGCGGCCGGCGGACCGCCCTGCAGTGGGCGGCCGGCTACCACCGCCGCCCGCAGATGAAGGCGTTCCTCCACGCTGCCACCCAGCTCGCCTTCATCCGGCAGCGCATCCTCAGCGGCCGCGACGTCCGGCTGCACCAGATGGAGGAGCAGCAGCAGCTGCAGCGGATTCTGTCCCTGCGCGCCGCCGTCGCGGGCTGACTCGGGCGCCGTTCGGTTCCTCCTGTTCGGTTCCTCCGGCTAGGTTCCCCGGAGAGCCTCCTGCAAAGCCGTCATTGACAGTGCCTCATCAAGGACTTTGCCGAAGTTCGCCGCATCGTGGGCGAACCGGCCCAGGAAGAGCCCGGAGACGCCGTCGAGCGCGGGCAGCAGCCCTGGCCTGGCCGACCCGCCATAGATAACCGGCGGGTCCCCCAACGCGTCACCTGCCTCGTGCGAATGGGCAGACAGCAGCGTCCGCAGTGAACGCACCACGGCGGCGACGTAACCTGCATCGGCGGGCTCCGTTGCGCCAATGGCCCAGACCGGTTCGTAGGCGATCATGAGCCGGGATGCCAGGGCCCAGTCACCGCCGACCGCCTCGTCGATCTGCTGATGGACAAATGCAGCCGCTCCGCTGGCTCCGGTCCCGCTTTTTTCATTGCGTGTTTCCTCGCCCACGCATAGCAGCGGGGTGATGCCGGCGTCGTCGGCTGCCTTGACTTTCCGGGCGATCATGGTGTTCTCCTCGCCGAAGTGCCGCCGCCGTTCGGCGTGGCCGATCTCCACGAGGCTCACCCCAAGCTCGGCCAGAAGCGACGGCGACACCTCACCTGTCCACGGGCCGTCCGCCCAGCCGCAGTTCTGGGCCCCCAGCAGAAGCGGTGATCCTGAGATGACGCCACTGGCGGCCGGAAGGACCGGGAAGGAAGGGATCACAAACGGGACCACCCGCCCGGCCGCAAGGGCCGGACGGGAGTCCACTTCATGCTGTATGCGGGCGAGCCAGTCCAGGCAGTCCCGGTATCCCATGTACATCTTGGTGCTGACGCCGATGTAGAGGATCTCCGGGGTGCCGCTTCGGTCAACGCTGCTGCATTCAGTCATGGTGTCCGGTCACTTGTTATCGAGCAGATCGTCGGCCTTGTTGCGGAACCTCTTGGTGGCGTACATCATGATGGCCGCCAAGAACGGAAGGACACCCAGGGCGTACACGCCCATGGTGCCGGTGTCCGATGCGGTGACCTGGTTGACCGTGGTCCGCAGGATGGGGGCCACGAAACCGCCCAGGTTACCCAGCGAGTTGATCAGGCCGATGCCCGCAGCGGCCGCCGTTCCGGTGAGGAACGCCGTCGGGTAGGACCACGCGATGGGACCGATCGAGAGGAAGCTGCACACCGCGAGCGTGATGAAGATGATGCCCAGCGCCGGGAGGTGGTTGGAGCCCGCCCAGGCGGAGCCGAAGATGCACAGGCCGGTGGAGATAAACAGCCCGGTGCCCCAGACACGGCGGCGGACGATGGTGTTGGCCGCCTTGCCGATGAAGTAGCACGCGAAGATGCCGAAGAACCAGGGGATGGCGGCCAGCAGGCCCACTTCGATGCCCACCTTCTGGCCGGTGAGCTGTGCCACCTGCTGCGGCAGGTAGAACGTCACGCCGTAGACGGCGATCTGGAGGCAGAAGTAGATGGCGGTGAAGTACCAGACCTTGCGGTTCTTCATGGCGGCGAGGACACCGCGGGGGCCGTCCTTTTCCTTGACCCCGTCCTCGAGGGCCATAACGTCCAGCAGCGCCTTCTTCTCGTCCTTGTCCAGGAATTTCGCGTCTTGCGGGGTGTTGATGAGGAAGAAGTAGGCGGCAATACCGGCGAGTACTGCCAGCATGCCTTCAACGAAGAACATGACCTGCCAGCCGGCAACGCCGGGAACCTGGTCGCCGATGTTGATGAGCCACCCCGACAGCGGGGCGCCCATCATCTGGGAGAACGGCTGGGCCAGGTAGAAGATGGCGAACATCTTGACGCGGACCTTGTTGGGGAACCAGGCGGCCAGGAACATGATGACGCCCGGGAACAGGCCGGCCTCGGTCACGCCGAGCAGGAAGCGCAGGATGATGAAGGAGGTCTCGCCCTGGACGAAGGCGAAGCAGGCCGAGACGATGCCCCACGTGATGGCGATGCGGGCCAGCCACACCTTGGCGCCGAACTTGGTCAGCAGCAGGTTGGAAGGGATCTCGAACAAGGCGTAGCCGATGAAGAAGATACCGGCACCCAGGGCATATGCGCCGGCGGTGATGCCCCTGTCCACTTCAAGTGCTGCCTCGGCGAAGCCCACGTTGGTGCGGTCCAGGAAGGCCACGACGTACAGGATGACGAGCATCGGCATCAGCCGGAAGGAGGCTTTGGAGATCGCCGATTTGAGGACCGGTGAATCCAGTAACTCCTTGGTGGCATTTGTTCCAGTGGTGACAGTCATTCAAACTCCTCGTTGAGTAAGCAGGTGAGCAAATCAGTGGAAGGTGGAGCGGTTAGAGCGAGAATGCGATGAGTATTGCGCCGATCAGGCAGGCGAACACGCCCACGGCCAGGTAGATTCTGCGTTCCTTGGTCCAGGTGCCCATGGTGGTCCTTCCTAGTGCATGTAGAGTCCGCCATCCACGTTCAGTGTCTGGCCGGAGATGTATCCGGCGTCCTCGCTGATGAGGAAGGCGATGGCTGCTGCGATGTCGCGGGTGGATCCGACGCGGTTGACCACGAGGTCCTTGGTGAGTTCGTCTTTGCGTTCCTGGCTGAGGGTGCCGCCCATGATGTCCGTGTCGACGGGGCCGGGGGAAATGGCGTTCACCGTGATGTCGTACTCCCCCAACTCGCGGGCGGTGGCGCGGGTCAGGCCGATGACCCCTGCCTTGGCCGCGGAGTACGGCGTTTTGGAGAAGGTGCCGCCGCCGCGTTGGGCGGACACGGAAGAGATGTTCACGATGCGTCCGATCCGGTTCTTCGCCATGGATTCGGCGACGCGGCGGGTGGCGTAATGGACACCGTTGAGGTTGATGCTCATTACGCGGTCCCATTCAGCGGCGTCCAGTTCAAGATACGGAACAGGTGAGCTGACGCCGGCCACGTTGGCCAGTGCGACGACCTGCGGCAGCTCTGCTTCGATCGAGTCGATAGCTGCGCGGACGGAGGCTTCGTCGCCGACGTTGGCGCCGACGCCGTGGGCCTTCACGCCGTACTGGGCGGCGATTTCCTTGGCGGCGGCTTGGGACTGGGCGTCGTCCAGGTCGATGATGCCGATGTTCCAGCCCTGGGCGGCCAGGTAGCCGGCCGTGGCGCGGCCGATACCGCGTTCGGAGACGGCGCCCGTGATGATGGCGGTGCGTTCAGCAGGGAAAGTGGCCATGGAAATGCTCCTTAGTTGATGGGGGCCGGGCCGAGCTCGTCGATGAGCTTCTGCATGGCCACGTAGGCCCGGTTGCGGTAGGCGATGAGTTCCGGGGTGCGTTCGGCCGGGACGTTGAGGAAGCCCGCGCCGGACTTGGTGCCGAGTTTGCCCGCTTCCACCAGGTCACTCAGGATCTTGGGCGTGGCGAAGCGTTCCGGGAATTCGGTCTGCAGTGACTTGTAGCAGAAGTTGTACACGTCCAGGCCGGCCATGTCTGCGATGGCGAACGGACCGAAGAACGGCAGGCGGAAGCCGAAGGTGGTGCGGACCAGGGTGTCCACGTCCTCAGCGGTCGCGATTCCCTGCTCCACGAGCTGCGCGGCCTCGTGGAACAGGGCATACTGCAGGCGGTTCAGGACAAATCCGGTGACGTCTTTGACCACCGCGGTCTGCTTGTTGGCGGCATGGACCAGATCCCGGACGGCGCCGATGGTGGCGGCCGAAGTGCCTGCATGCGGGATGATCTCCACGCCAGGGATAAACGGGGACGGGTTCGAGAAGTGCACGCCCAGGAAGCGCTCCGGGTTGGCGACCGGCTCGGACAGCTCCGCGATGGAGATGGTTGACGTGTTGGAGCCGATGACGGCATCGGCCCGGGCAGCGGCGCTGATCCGTGCCAGTGTCTGGTGCTTGATGGCGATGACTTCGGGTACGGCTTCTTCGATGAAGTCGGCACCCGCCACGGCTTCCTCGATGTCCTTGGCGACCCAGAGGTTCTGCTTGAGGATGGCGGTGGAACCCTCGGGGAACAGACCGTCGGCGACGAACTGGTCGGATTCGGCCAGCAGCCGGTCATAGTTCTTCTGCGCCACCTCGGCGGAGACGTCGGCCAGGGCGACGCGGGCTCCGCCCAGTGCCAGGACCTGGGCAATGCCGCCGCCCATGTAGCCCGATCCGACGACGGCGATCTTGCGTGAGCTGTTAGGTGTTGTGGTCATGATCAGACTGCCTTCGTGTATGCGGGCTCATAGGAGCAGATGGCGTCGACCTTGCCGGCGGACGCTGAACTTTCATCAAAGCGGTACTCGAGCCACTCGCCCACGAGCTTCTTGGCGAGCTCCAGGCCGATGACCCGCTGGCCCAGCGTGAGGACCTGTGCATTGTTGCTGAGGACGGAGCGCTCCACGGAATAGCTGTCGTGGGCCGTCACCGCACGGATTCCGGGTACCTTGTTGGCCGCGATGGCAACTCCCAGTCCCGTTCCGCAGATGAGGAGTGCGCGGTCCGCTTCGCCTTCCGCCACTTTACGGGCGGCATTAACCGCGACGTGCGGATAGGCGGTGGCATCGTTGGCCCCAACGCCGATGTCCAGCACGGCGGCAACGCGGCTGTCTGCCGTGAGCAGCGCCTTCAGTGCTTCCTTGTACTCGACGCCGGCCTCATCGTTGCCGATGACGATGCGCCAACCTGCGTGGGTGTTCATGCTGTTGCTCCTTTTCCGGCCGCGTAAGCCAGTTCAGACTGAACCAACCCTGGCTCCGTGAAGTTTGGCTCCGCCAGGCCAGAGTGGATGTATGCGGCAATCCGTTCGGCGATCAGTCCAAAGGAGACCGCGCCGGGGTCGGGGTGCCCGAGGCTCTTTTCGGCCAGCGGACGGGCGCGGCCCTTGAGCGGGCGCAGTTCCGCCGTTTTGGCAGCCGCCGCCCGGGCAGCGACTGCGGCTGCGGTGAGAGACCCTGCGAGGGAGTTGCCGCCGTCGGACTCCCGGAGGAACGCCTCCCGGAAGGGCAAGAGTGCGTCCACCATGGTCTTGTCGCCCGGCTCGGCCTTGCCGAGCTCGGTAATGGCGCCCACCAATGCGGTCACGGCGGCGATCGCGTCCTCAATGGTGTAGCTTTCCCGGTTGCCCAGGGCAAGTCCAGACGCGATGATTGCAGATCCCCACAGTGCGCCTGAGGTGCCGCCCGCGCGTTCGCTCCAGGCTTCTCCGGCTGCTTCAAGCACGCGTCCCACCGACGCGCCGGACTCCGCGGCCTGTGCCGCGGCGTCGGTTGCTGCCTCCACGCCGCGGCGCATGCCGATGCCGTGGTCGCCGTCGCCGGCTATGGCGTCCAGGTTGCCCAGTTCCTCTTCGTGTTCGACGACGACTTCCCGCACTTGGGCGAGCACGGCGGCTGCCAGCCGGCCCAGGTCCGCTGCTGCCGCCGTCGTTTCTTCCACTTCGCCGGCGACGGCGTCTTCCGGTCCGGTCAGCTGGCGGCGGGCACGCGGAGCCAGGTTGCCCTTGCGGTAGGCCGGTGAGTCTGCTGGCGCGGCCCAGTAGCGTTCGAGTTCCTCATCCAGCCAGAACAGCGTGAGGGATAGCCCGGACATGTCCAGGCTCGTGACCAACTCGCCGCATTCCGGTTCCACCACGGTCAGTCCGGCGTTGACGAGGAGTCTCTCGATCTTGCCGAACAGGAGGAAAAGTTCGTCGTACTTGACGGTACCGAGGCCGTTGACGATGGCCACCACGCGGCTTCCGCGGTGATCCGGAGTGTCCGCGAGGAGGCGCGAGACCAGCAGTTCGGCGAGTTCGGACGCCGTGGGCATGGGATGTTCCGAGATGCCCGGTTCCCCGTGGATGCCCAGGCCCAGGGACATCTGGCCTGCCGGGACGTGGAAGAGCGGTTCGCTGGCGCCGGGCAGGGTGCAGCCGTCGAAGGCCACGCCGAGCGAACGCGTTCGGTGGTTGGTCTTGAGGGCCAAGCGCTCGACGTCGTCAAGGTTCAGTCCCGCTTCGGCGGCGGCACCGGCGATCTTGAACACCGTGAGGTCGCCGGCGATGCCGCGGCGCTTCCCGATCTGGTCGGTCGGTGCACTGGCGATGTCGTCCGTGACGGTGACCGTGCGGGTCTCGATGCCCTCTGCGTTCAGGCGCAGCTGCGCCTGACCGAAGTGAAGGACGTCGCCCGCATAGTTGCCGTAGCTCAGCAGCACTCCCCCGCCGGCATTTGCCTCTTTGGCCACCCGGTAAATCTGCCCGGCAGCCGGCGAAGCGAACATGTTGCCGCAGGCCGAGGCCGTCGCCAGCCCTGGACCCACGAGTCCGGCGAAAGCCGGGTAGTGACCGGAGCCGCCGCCTACCACCAGGGCAACCTGGCCGGCGGGGACTTCGGTTGACCGGACCACTCCGCCATCAACGCGTGCAACGTAACCGCGGTTGGCGGCGACGAAGCCGTCCAGTGCATCGTCCGCAAAGTCTGCGGGGTTGTCGAAGATTTGTGTCATGGCTTTTCCTTAGACGCCAGCGAATTCCGCGGCGGGCAGTTGCCGGCCCTGGGCAACCTGGCTCTGGCCCAGCGCATAGCCATCGGTCTTGGGCAGGATGTGGCGGCGTAGGTACTCCTGGTTGCTGGCCGTAACGCTGAGTCCGTCTCCGCCGTAGTGTTCGGTGCAGAGGATGCCCTGGAAGCCTACGGACAGTGCAACCTTGAAGGCTTCGCGGTAGTTGATGAGGCCGCTCTCCATCGGGGCGGGCACGGTGATGTAGCTGTCCCGCGCCACGTCCTCGTCCCGGATGTAGTTCTTCATGTGCCAGTAGTTCGAGTACGGCATGGTCTTGGCTACCATTTCGCGCCAGTCCTCGATGGGCCGGTGCAGCCGGATCAGGTTGCCGAGGTCCGGGTTGAGCCCAACATTGGCCAGGCCGATGTCCTGCACCAGCTGTATCGAGGAGTCCGCCGTGCCGAGGTAGGTATCCTCGTACATCTCCAGGGAGAGCAGGACACCGGCGTCTGCTGCGTGCTGGCCCAGCTCACGGATGCGGGAGACTGCCTTGCCCCACACTTCCTTGTCCCCCACCGGGTCCTTGTAGCCCTCAACGGTCCAGAACCACAGCTGCTTCTGCTGCTCCGGGGTAATGGCTTGGTGCAGTCCGAAGGAGACTACTTCGCAGCCGAGCTCGGCGGCTGCGTCGATGGTCCGGTGGCTGTAGGCGAGGTTGTCGGCCCAGTCCGTCTGGTGGATCACGCTGCGGCGGATGGCGGAAATGACCGGGATCCCGATGCCCACATTGTCTGCAGTCTGCTTGAACTCGGCGAGCCGCTCCTTGCTCAGATCGCCGGGACGGACCCAGCTGTCGGTCAGGTCAGCGTTGGCGAAGCCGGCTTCCTTGACCTCGGTCAGGACTTCCGCCCAACTGGACGCATCGGCGTCGTTGATCTGCATTCCCTTGCCGTCAGTTCCCGGAAACTGCAGCAGTGCTGCGGTGATGGGCCAATTCTCAGCTGTGTAAGCCACGATGCTTCACTCCCTCGTAATCCTCTTTCCTATAGGATCTACTATCAAAAAAGAGTTGTCAAGATCACATCCCTGAGTGGGCCCCGCCCAGCCGGGATTAGCTTTCCGGGGCGTCGGCAATGGCCCGGGAACGGACCTTGCGGATGTGGTCCGCCATGGCTGCGGCTGCTTTGTCGGGATCGCCCGTGGTAACGGCAGCCAGGACTGCCTCGTGTTCCGCGATGGCGTGCTCGGCATCCGTAATGCCCACGCCGCCGAAGAGCCGGAACCGTTGGACCTGTCCCCCGAGGGCTGAGTAGGCGGCCTCCATAAACTGGTTTCCGGTTTGCCGCGCAATCAGCTGGTGGAACCTCTCGTCCGCCTCGAGGTAGTCCTTGAACTCGGCAAACGAAGGTCCCCGAGGTGCGGATTTCAGGTCCTCGACGGCCTTCCCGAGCTCGGCCAGGCCATGCTGGTTGATGCGTTCACAGGCCAGCCGGGCGTTGACGGGCTCGATTGCCAACCGCGCCTCCATCAGCTCCGCAAAATCCTCCTGCGTAAAAACGGGAGCCACGCGGTAGCCTTTCAGCGCCACCCTCCGGACCATTCCGGTGTGCTCAAGCCGTGCAAGGGCCTCGCGGACCGGAGTGGGAGAAACGTCCAGTTCGCGGGCCGTCCCGTCAATGCTGACCACGGCTCCGGGCGCCAGCCGGCCATCCATAAGGGAGGCCAGGAGTTCCGCGTAAACGTGGTCCGCCAGCACCTCGCGGCTGACCGCGCGGCCGGTCCTGCGGGGGCCGGTCTGGTCATCTGTGCTGCTGCCGGCGCGTGGGCCTGTGGACGCGTTTTGCATAGTCAGATCCTATAGGAAGCGCCGGTCAGCGATCGTTTCCGGGTACGCAAAGAGCCCCGGCCAGGTGGACCTGGCCGGGGCTCTTCACGACGCCGTGCGCGGGCTCTTTACCCGCCGCCGTAGCAGCTCAGGCCAAGAGGGAGGGCTTCAGCTGCTGCAGCCGGCCCAGGAGGCCGTTGATGAACGACGGCGATTCATCCGTTGAGAGCGTCTTGGACAGTGCCACTGCCTCACTGACCGCGACACCGTCGGGAACGTCGTCGTTGTACAGCAGTTCCCAGGTGCCGATCCGCAGGATGATGCGGTCCACCGAAGGCATACGTTCCAGGGTCCAGCCCTGGGAATAGGTCTCGAGGAATTCGTCGATGGCGGTCTGCTGTGAGACGACGCCTTCCACGATTTCCAGGGTGTACGGGTTCACGATCTGGTCTGTCAGTTCGCGCCGGGACCTGAGTACATCGAAGGCGGAAACCGAGCGCTGCTCGGCCTCGAAGAGGACATCCAGTGCCCTGTTACGGGCCTTACCGCGTGCGCTCACTACTCGCTGACCCGGCCGAGGTAGCTGCCGTCGCGAGTATCAACCTTGACCTTGGTGTTGTTCTCGACGAACAACGGAACCTGGATCTCGTAGCCGGTTTCCAGCGTTGCGGGCTTGGTGCCAGCCGAGGAGCGGTCGCCCTGCAGGCCAGGCTCGGTGTAGGTGATCTCGAGGACAACGCTGGGCGGAAGTTCGATGTAGAGCGGGTTGCCTTCGTGGATGGCGATGTTGACCATCTGGTTCTCCAGCATGAAGTTGGTGGCGTCACCAACAGTGGCGCCGGAGACAGTGAGCTGGTCGAAGTCCGAGGTGTCCATAAACACGAAGTCGGCGCCGTCCTGGTACAGGTACTGGTAGTCCCGGCGGTCAACCGTGGCGGTTTCGATCTTAAGGCCGGCGTTGAACGTCTTGTCTACAACTTTGCCGGACATCACGTTCCGCATCTTGGTCCGCACAAACGCGCCACCTTTGCCGGGCTTGACGTGCTGGAATTCAATGATGTTCCAGAGCTGGCCCTCGAGCTTCAGGACCGTTCCGTTCTTGATGTCGTTAGTGGTTGCCACTGGTATCCTCTGGTTTCTATCTGTCTGGTCAGTTGTCAGACGTTCTATGCCGGCCAGGCAAGCCGAACGGCCCGCCAGCGCGTGTTTATCAAAAATCCAAGAACCATTCTACCGGTAAAACCCGGGCGGCTTGCGTCCGGGCCTCCCGGCCACCCACCTCAGAACCGGATAGGCGTGTCAGCAGGCGAGATCCAGGACGTCGCGGGCCCGCTGAAGGGCAACGGTGGACGAGTAGATCTGCGCGGCATCAGCCGATTGCGCAACCCGAAGATCCAGTGCCCGGGCAAAGGCTTCTACCGCGGCGGACGTGTGTCCGGCGGCGTACTGGGTCTTGCC
This sequence comes from Pseudarthrobacter sp. MDT3-1, assembly GCF_054510755.1. Lineage (NCBI taxonomy): Bacteria > Bacillati > Actinomycetota > Actinomycetes > Micrococcales > Micrococcaceae > Pseudarthrobacter > Pseudarthrobacter sp. MDT3-1. The sequence continues at coordinate 47,004 of NZ_JBTNDX010000022.1, forward strand.
CAGGTATTGCAGTACCAGTGCTTCACGGTCAGTCCCTTGGAACTCAGCGAGTAACTGCCTGAACAAATCAAGGGCGCGGTCGGTGCGGTGGGAGACACGCAGTACCTCGGCCTCGAACGTGCGGAGCCGGAAGGACTCAGGGTCCTTGAAGCGGGCCTCCGCGAGCAGTTCGGCCGCCTCCGCAGCATGCCCTTCCACGATCAGGACGAAAATCTGGTCTGACGGGTCCGCGGACGCCGCCAGGGCCGCGCGGCAGGCGTTCTCGTTGACGATCTCCGGCAGCAGGGAGACCGGGTTGATCCGGATTCCGGGGAAGCCAGCCTCGGGCCAGTCGCTGGTGCCCGCCACGTCGCCCTGCATCAGGAGGCGATTTCCTGGTAGGCCGCGAAGAGCAGGGACGTGTCCGGGACATCCAGGATGCCCGGCTTGGCGATGCCGTCCAGAACCACAAAGCGCAGGAGGTCCCCGCGTGATTTCTTGTCGCGCCGCATGCCGTCCAGCAGTCCCTGCCAGCGGTCTCGCCGGTATGTGACCGGGAGGCCCAGTGTTTCCAGGATGCTGCGGTGGCGGTCGGCGTCCACGTCGCTGAGCCGGCCAACGCTGCGGGCAAGTTCAGCGGCGAACATCATGCCCACCGATACTGCCGCGCCGTGCCGCCAGGAGTACCGCTCCACCAGTTCAATGGCGTGGGCCAAGGTGTGGCCGTAGTTAAGAATTTCGCGCAGCCCGGATTCCTTGAGGTCTTCCGAAACCACTTTGGCCTTGACCGCGATAGCGCGTTCGATAAGTTCGCGCAGGGCGTCCGATCCGGGGTCGGTGGCCGCCGCCGGGTCCTTTTCGATCAGGTCAAGGATGGCCGGATCTGCGATGAAGCCGCACTTGATGACTTCAGCCATCCCGGAAATGATTTCATTCCTGGGCAACGTGTAAAGGGTGTCCAGGTCCACCAGCACTCCGGCCGGGGGGTGGAAGGAGCCCACCAGGTTCTTGCCCTCAGCCGTGTTGATGCCGGTCTTTCCACCCACGGAAGCATCCACCATGCCCAGCAGGCTGGTGGGCATGTGGATGACCTTCACGCCGCGAAGCCAGGTAGCCGCCACAAAACCGGCCAGGTCGGTGACGGCCCCGCCGCCCACTGCCACGATGGCGTCCGAGCGCGTGAAATCGTTCTGGCCCAGGACCTGCCAACAGAAAGCGGCGACCTGGATGTGTTTGCCTTCTTCGGCGTCCGGGATTTCCGCGGTCAGCGAGGTGAAACCCGCTGCAGCCAGCTCATCGCGGACCGTGTCACCGGTGAGCCGCAACGCACGGGGATGGATGACCAGCACACGCCGGACCCGCTCCCCCAGCAACGCCGGAAGGTTCCCCAGCAGACCGCGGCCAACTACGACGTCGTAATTCTGCCCAGCGGATTCGCCGGTGACCTTGATGACTGTTGAATCGACGCTCAATTTTCAACTTCCTGTTTGGCGGCCGCGTAGTCACGCAGCGCAACTTCGAGCCGGTGTCCCAGCTCGCTGACCGAGCCCTGGCGGACATCCACCACAAGGTTGGCCAGCCGTTCGTAAACGGGTTTCCTGGTAATAAACAGAGCGGACCATCGGGCCATGGCATCGCCGGCGAGTAGCGGCCGACCCGAGTTCCGGGCGATGCGGCTGGCCACGGTTTCCTCATCACATTCGAGGTACACCACAGTGCAGCGGCCCAGGAGCTGCTGCGTGCCGGAATCCAGCACGGCGCCGCCACCCAAGGAAATCACGCTGGCCGCGCTTTCTGCATGCTCCACCGCGCTGGCAACGGTCCGGGCCTCGATCTCCCGGAACGCGTGCTCGCCGCGGCCGGCAAAAATGGAGGCGATGCTGCCATGGGCTTCCTCGATCAGGTTGTCCGTATCGACGAAGGGCACGTCCAGCAGCTTGGCCAGCTCGTGGCCGATCGCGGACTTTCCCACCGCCATGGGTCCGATGAGGACAATGGGCCGGTCGCCAGGCACACCGGCCTTACGGCTCCTTGGCACTAGTGGCCGATCGAGTCCAGGGATGCCGGAATGTTGTCCAGGTAACCCTTGATGTTGCGGGCGGTCTCCGCCACGGAGTCACCGCCGAACTTTTCGGTGACGGCTTCCGCCAGAACCAGCGCAACCATCGCCTCGGCCACCACGCCGGCAGCCGGCACGGCACAGACGTCGGAGCGCTGGTGGTGCGCCTTGGCAGGCTCCCCCGTGCTGACGTCAACCGTGCGAAGGGCGCGGGGCACCGTGGCGATGGGCTTCATGGCCGCTCGCACGCGCAGGACGTCGCCGATGCTCATGCCGCCTTCAATGCCGCCGGCCCGGTTGCTGGTCCGGATGATCTTGCCGTCCGCGTCCTTGACGATTTCATCGTGGGCAGCGGAGCCGCGGCGCGCAGCTGTCAGGAAACCGTCGCCAACTTCCACGCCCTTGATGGCCTGGATGCCCATCAGGGCGGCGGCGAGGCGCGAATCAAGCCTGCGGTCCCAGTGGACATAGCTGCCCAGTCCCGGCGGCAGTCCGTACGCGAGGACCTCCACCACACCGCCCAGGGTTTCGCCTTCCTTGTGGGCGGCGTCAACCTCGGCCACCATGGCGTCTGAGGTCTCGCGGTCAAAACAGCGCAAAGGATCGGCGTCGAGCGCAATCACGTTGGCTGGAACGGGCAGCGGACGGCCCTCGGGCACGGTCACACTGGCGATGGAGACGGTGTGGCTGACCAGTTCGATGCCGAGCGCCTTGAGGAACTGGGACGCCACAGTGCCCATGGCGACCCGCGTGGCGGTCTCCCGGGCGCTAGCGCGTTCCAGGACGGGCCGGGCCTCGGTGAACCCGTACTTCTGCATCCCGGTGAAGTCTGCGTGGCCCGGACGGGGCCGGGTCAGCGGTGCGTTGCGGGCCTGGTCCGCCAGGATTTCCGGATCCACCGGATCGGCAGCCATGATCTGCTCCCACTTGGGCCATTCGGTGTTGGCGACCTGGACGGCCACCGGGCCGCCCTGGGTCAGGCCGTGGCGGACGCCGCCGAGAATGGTCACGACGTCCTGCTCGAACTTCATCCGGGCGCCCCGGCCGTAGCCAAGGCGGCGGCGTGCCAATGAATCGGCGATCTGCCCGCTGGTGAGTTCAACACCGGCGGGGACGCCTTCAATAATTCCCATCAGGGCCGGACCATGGGATTCACCGGCAGTCAACCAACGCAACATAATTTCCATCCTGCCACGTATGGCGGTCAGAACGCCCGTCGGGGAAGGCCGACTGAGTCGCACATCACATCTATGACAGACGCATTAACGTCGTCACCGCGGCCGGTGAACAGGCGAACCTGTTCCACCGCCTGGTACAACAACATTTCGAGCCCGGGCACCACCGCACCGCCGCCGGACTGCCACGCCGACGCAATCTGGCTGGGCCACGGATCATAGGCCACGTCCAGGAGGACACCGGGTGTTCCGGTTCCCAACGCGGCGATCTCCGCCGCCAGCCCGTCCGCTGCGCGCGGCGGGAGCGTGGAAATTACGACGTCGGCACTTGCGGTCGGAACGGCGGCTTCGGTCAGCGGCCGGACGGCTATGGAAAGGCCTACTCCGGCCGCGGCGGCGCGTGCTTCGTCGGCCCGGGACGTATCCCGGACGAACACCTGGGCGTGCTGCGTGCCCAGATCCTTCAGCGCGGCCACTGCGGCTGCGGCTGTACCGCCGCCGCCCAGCACCACCGCGGCGGGGCTGGCCGCCACTCCGGCGTTAAGGACAGCGTTGACGATGCCGGCGACGTCGGTGTTGTAGCCGATGCGCCTGACGGAACCCAGGTCTTCCTCGAAGGCGACGGTGTTGACCACGCCCAGCGTCCGTGCCACGCCGCGGACTTCGTCCACCTCGGCAAACATGCCTGATTTCAGGGGCATGGTGACTGAGAGTCCACGCCAGCCCTGCTGCGTCCTGACCTGTTCCATAAAGGCGGGCAGAGCCTGCTCGGTCAGGTCCAGGGCCGTGTAGGCGATGTCCATCCCGAGTTTGCCGTAGGCCGCCAGGTGCAGGGCCGGGGACTTGGAGTGGCTGATCGGATGGCCCAGGACGGCGGCCCGGAGACTCATGTGCAGCGGCCCACGTTGGCCTGGCACCAGGTGTTGTACTGGTTGACGTAGACGTTGTGTTCGTCGAGCGTCTTGGAGAACTTTGTCTCCTTCGTGTCCAGGTTGATGGTTACCCAGTACAGGTAGTCGTTGGTTTTGGGCTTCGCCGCCGCATCGATGGCGGTCTTGCCCGGGGAGCCGATGGGGCCCGGCGGCAGGCCCGGGTTGGCGTAGGTGTTGTACAGGTTGGATTTGTCCCGGCGCTCTTCATCGGTGAAGTTGAAGCTCTTGGTGCCCAGCCCGTACGTCACGGCAGAATCCACCTGCAAATATCCGGAGGTCTGGTCATTCGGCTTGAGGCGGTTGTAGATGGCCCCGGCAACGTCGCCGTACTCAGCCTGTCCGCCCTCAGCCTGGACAATGCTCGCCACGATCACAGCTTCATACTGCTTCGCCGGATCGGAGATGCCCTGTGCCACCAGTTCGTCCGTGGTTACTTTCACCAGCGACTGGAGGATGTCCTTGGCCGGTGTGCCAAGCGGGAAGCGATACTCCCCCGGAGCGAGGAAACCCTCAAGGTTTTTGGCGTTGGCTGGGAGCCCAAACTGCGCGGGAGCGTTGCTGAGCTCCTTCAGTTGCTGCAGCGACACACCGGAGCCTTCTGAGATGGCCTGAAGCGACTCGCCGACCCTGAGACCGGCACTCAAAGCGAAGTAGATGACCTTGCTCTTGTCGGTGCCGAGCAGGACGCTGACGGCGTCGGAGTTTTTCATTTCCATCTTGAACGCGTAGTCCCCCGGCGACAGCGTTCCGCCGGAAGAAGCAAATGCCTGCATGAAAGTGTCAGCATTTGCCACAACTTTCCCGCTTTCCAGTCTGGTGGCCACGGAGCGCGTACCTTCACCTGGCTGGACCGAAACTATGACTTCGCCCGTGCCGGGGCCGGGGTAGTCGGCCGCTTTATCGTTTCCCAGCAGGGGCTTCAGGAACTGCGCGCCCACGGCGATCGCTGCCACGAAGACCACAAGTGTCAGGAACAGGGCCAGGAGGCGGCGCCGGCGCCGCACCTTCTTGGAGGGCTTCGCCACTACGGGAAGCGCGACTGCGCCAGCGAACAGGCCGGTGTCGGGGTGGTGATCATCAAGGTAGTGGTCATCGGCATGGTGATCATCGTGGTGGCCTGCATCGTGGTGTTCTTCGTCCGGATAGTGGTGCCCGGCGTCATGGAGCGCTTCGTCAGGGTGGTGGTGCCCGGCGTCGTGCGCTTCATGAAAGTGCTGGTCTTCGGGGTGGTATTCCTGAACCTGGGCTTCGTCCGGCTGGTGGTCTGCGGCCGGACCGGCGTCCTGGATGGAAGGCGGCGTTTCCGGGACTGTGGGGACGGCCGGCTGCGGCTCCGGATCCGGTTCAGGCGCCTGAACCGGTTCGGCCGCCTGGACCGGAACGGGGGCAGGCGCAGGAGCGGGGGCAGGAGCGGGGGCAGCTTCGGGAACAGGAGCCGTGACAGGTGGGGGCGCATCCTGCCCCGTTTCGTAGGCCTGCTCGGGAACCACATCGCTGCCTCCCGTGTGCTTCTCCAGGGCGCGGAGCTCTTTTCGGGTCAGCGGCCTGGCGCCATCGTTGCTCGTGGCGCCTGAGGCGTCGTCGTTACTGGACGGGCTCACTGTAGCCTTCCGTGTTCTGAGATCGGGTCGTGCCTTCCGGGGCCGCATGCTCGGGCTGGACTGCCGAACCTGCTCCGGATGGCCGAGTACGGGGCGGCGCAGTCACGCGGCTGCCAACGTCCGTTCCCCTGGCTTTTTGCATGTCGATGGCGTGCTGGAGGATGCCTGCCGCCGCGACCTGATCCACCACTTTACGGTGGTTCCGGCTGCTCATGCCAGCTTCGTGCAGGTTACGGTGCGCCGTAACACTGCTCAGGCGCTCGTCGACCAGGTTGACCGGAACATCCATTCCCCGGGCAACGAACTCCGCGACCAGCAGTTCGGCGTAGTCGGTGGCCATCCTGGCAGAGGCGTGTTCCTCGCCCTTCATGGTGCGTGGCAGCCCCACGAAGACCTGGACGGCGCCCAGTTCCCCAGCGAGGGACGCGATGACACGCACGTCGGAATTCTTCTTGGCGTTGCGGTCCAGGGTCTTGTGCGGAGTGGCCAGGATTTCGTCCCGGTCGCAGAGGGCCACGCCCACGCGGACGGTGCCGACGTCTACCCCCAGTTTGATGCCCTGGGGGTAGCCGGCGGCGCCAGCGGATTCTGTCACGGGTTCCCTAGCGCCGGGAGATGGCGTCCACAACGGCGGCCAGCGCCGGTGCGACCTTGGCGGCGTCCGTGCCGCCACCTTGGGCGACGTCGTCCTTGCCGCCGCCGCCGCCGCCGAGGATTCCGGCCGCGAGCCGGACCAGGGCCCCGGCCTTCACGCCGGCTTCCCGGGCTGCCTCGTTGGTGGCCACCAGGATCATGGGCCGGTCATTGCTGACACCGGCCACTGCCACGGTGGATGCTGCCGAACCGAGGCGGTTGCGCAGGTCGAGGGCAAGGTTGCGGATGTCGTCAGCGCCGCCGATCTGGCCGGCGTCGTGTGCGATGACCTGGACGCCGGCTGCGTCCCGGGCTGTGCCCACGAGGTTTCCGGCCGCCGCGGCGATCTGTTCCTTGCGCAGGCGGTCGAGTTCCTTCTCCGTGGCCTTGAGCTTGTTCAGCGTGCTGGCGATTCTGTCGGCGAGCTGACCGGAAGGCACTTTGAGCATCTCGGTCAGTTCAGTCACCAGGGCGCGCTCGGCGGCCAGGTGGCGGAAAGCATCCATGCCCACGAACGCCTCCACACGGCGGTTTCCTGAACCGACTGACTGCTCGCCGAGGAGCGACAGGCTGCCGATCAGGGACGTGTTGGCTACGTGCGTGCCGCCGCAGAGTTCCCGGGACCACGCGCCGTCGATCTCCACAACACGGACTTCGCTGCCGTAGTTTTCGCCGAAGAGCGCCATGGCGCCCAGCGCCTTGGCCTCGGCCAGGCCCATGACCTTCGTGTCCACGCGGAAGTTGTTGCGGATGGCGAGGTTGGAGACTTCCTCGATTTCCGAACGCGTTGCGGTGCTGAGGCCTTCGCCCCAGGCGAAGTCGAAGCGCAGGTAGCCGGCCTTGTTGTAGGAACCGCGCTGGGTGGCCTCGGGGCCGAGGATCTGGTGCAGGGCGGCATGGACGATGTGCGTGCCGGTGTGGGCCTGCTCGGCGGCGTGGCGCCGCTCGCGGTCCACGGCTGCGCGGACCAGTGAGTCGGAGCCGATCTCGCCTTCGCGGACGATTGCCTTGTGGACGCTCAGTCCCTTGATGGGGCGTTGGACGTCCAGGACCTCGACCACGAATCCGTCACCGGTGATGAGGCCGGTGTCAGCCGACTGGCCGCCCGCCTCAGCGTAGAACGGGGTCTCCGCCAGGACGAGTTCAATCTCGTCGCCGGTGGCAGCATGCCCCACGTTCTGTCCGCGGCTGAGGATGCCCCGGACCCGGGACTCGCCATCCAGGTCGGTGTATCCGGTGAAGACGGTCTCGCCCTGGGCCAGCAGCTCCTGGAAGGCGCTGAGATCGGCGTGGCCGCCCTTCTTGCCCTTGGCGTCCGCCTGGGCACGCTGGCGCTGTTCGAGCATCAGGCGGCGGAATTCCGGCTCGTCGACCTTGAGTCCGGCTTCTTCCGCCATCTCCAGGGTGAGGTCGATCGGGAAGCCGTATGTGTCGTGCAGGGCGAAGGCATCTGCACCGGACAGCGACGTGCCGGCGGCCTTGGACTCCGTGACGGCGTCTTCGAGGCGGGCGGTACCTGAAGCGATGGTGCGCAGGAAGGCCCGCTCTTCGGCATAGGCGATCCGGCTGATGCGGTCAAAGTCCGTCGCCACGATGGGGTAGACGCCCTTCATGGCATCGCGTGAGGCGGGGAGCAGGTCCGGCAGGCAGGCCTTTTCGACGCCGAGCAGGCGCATGGAACGCACGGCGCGGCGGATCAGGCGGCGCAGGACGTAGCCGCGGCCCTCGTTGGACGGGGTCACGCCGTCGGCGATCAGCATCAGGGCCGAACGGATGTGGTCACCGACAACGCGCATGCGGACGTCGTCCGTGTGGTGCGGATCCTCAGGTGTTTCGGCCGAGGTGTACTCCCGGCCCGACAGCTCGGCAGCCTTGTCGATCACAGGCCGGACCTGGTCGGTCTCGTACATGTTCTCGACGCCCTGCAGGATCATCGCGAGACGCTCCATGCCGAGGCCGGTATCGATGTTCTTTTTGGGCAGCTCGCCGACGACGTCGAAGTCGTCCTTGGAGCGGACGTTGTCGATCTGATACTGCATAAACACCAGGTTCCAGATTTCAACGTAGCGGTTTTCGTCGGCGATGGGACCGCCCTCGACGCCGTAGGCAGGGCCCCGGTCGTAGTAGATCTCCGAGCAGGGGCCTGCCGGGCCCGGCTGGCCGGTGTGCCAGTAGTTGTCGGCCTTGCCCATACGCTGGATGCGCTCGGACGGGACGCCGGTGTTCGTCAGCCACAGCTCCTTGGCTTCGTCGTCCTCTTCGTAGACCGTCACCCACAGCAGTTCCGGCGGAAGGCCGTAGCCGCCGTCGTCCAAGCTCTTGGTGAGCAGCTCCCAGGCGTACTTGATGGCGTCTTCCTTGAAGTAATCACCGAAGGAGAAGTTGCCGCACATCTGGAAGAACGTGCCGTGGCGGGCGGTCTTGCCCACTTCCTCGATGTCGCCGGTCCGGATGCACTTCTGGACGCTGGTGGCCCGGGCGAAAGGGGCCTCTTCGCGGGCAGTCAGGTAAGGGATGAACGGGACCATGCCGGCCACGGTGAACAGGAGGGAGGGGTCGCTGGAGACCAGCGAGGCGGAGGGAACCGCGGTGTGTCCTTTGCTGACAAAAAAGTCCACCCAGCGCTTTGTGATCTCCTGCGACTTCATGAGCTGATTACATACCCTTCTCGGTTCACGCGTTGTGCCACGCATGACTTATTGATTCAGACGGCAGTGCCGGCAAGCGGCGGCTGCTGGTTTAATTCCCGCGCGTTTTTCCCGCGCGTTCAGCGGCGGGCTGCATCCTGGGAGTCGATCCCGAGAGCGCCCCGAAGGTCCGTCTCGCGCTCACTCATTCCGGCACGCACGGCATCGGCGAAGTCGTACACGCCGTCAGCCAGCCGGCCCACCGCGCGGTTCAGGCCTTCCGGCCCCAGGTTGGACTGGGCTTCGCTGATCTTGCGGAACGCAATGACTCCGATGGCCACGCCGATTCCCATCCAGACAAATCGTTTCATTTCAGTTCTCCGGTGGCTTAGCGGCTGCGGCGGCCGGGTGCGGGCTTCTTGCGGTTGGCGAGGGCGGAACGCACGCCGTAGCTGAAGGCTGCCACCTTGATCAGCGGTGAACCGACTGTCGCTGCAACGAGTGAGGACAGTGCGGAAAGGTTTGCCGACGCATCCGAAACGTTGGAGGCGATGCCATCCACTTTCTTCAGCTGCTGGTTGGTGGTGTAGACGGTCGCGGTGACTTCGTCCATCAGCGGCGTGGCGCCGTCGCTGAGGGAGCGGATGGAGGTCCGAACTTCCTCCAGCACACTGCCGAGCTTCAGGATGGGCACGGCGAGCAGCAGCACCAGGAGCGCGAACACCCCGGCTGCGATCAGGCCGGCAATATCGCCACCAGACATAGACGTTCATCTCCTTGAAACTGACGTGGATCTTTTACGTCCGCGCACGCTGCCTTGATGCGTTCCGCAGATGTCCCCCAAGTACCTTACATACAAAGAAGCCCGTGGCGCTTGCCACGGGCTTCTTTGGATACGCTGCTGGGATTTAGCGTGCGTAGAATTCGACGACGAGCTGCTCTTCGCAGGTTACGGGAACCTCGGAGCGCTTCGGGCGACGGACCAGGCGGGCCTGCAGGGCGTCAAGCTTGACGTCCAGGTAGGCCGGAACCTGGGGCAGGACGTCGCGGTGTGCGCCTGCTGCTGCAACCTGGAGCGGAACCATGGTTTCGCTGCGGGTGTGGACGTGGACAAGCTGGCCTTCGCTGACGCGGAAGGACGGGCGGTCAACGCGGATGCCGTCAACCATGATGTGGCGGTGCACAACGAGCTGGCGGGCCTGGGCGATGGTGCGGGCGAAGCCGGCACGCAGCACGAGGGCGTCGAGACGCATTTCGAGCAGTTCGATCAGGTTTTCACCGGTCAGGCCCTTGGTGCGGCGGGCTTCTTCGAAGGCGCGGGTCATCTGGGCTTCGCGGATGCCGTACTGGGCGCGCAGACGCTGCTTTTCGCGCAGACGGACGGCGTAGTCGGAGTCCTGCTTCTTGCGGGCACGGCCATGCTCACCGGGGCCGTACGGGCGGCGCTCCATGTACTTGGCGGCCTTGGGGGTCAGAGCAATGCCGAGTGCACGCGAGAGGCGTGCTGTACGGCGAGCACGAGTGTTGTTAGCCACTTGTGTCCTTCCAATATCTGCGGTGTGTCAGTGTTACTGGCCTCCATAATGGAGAGCATCGGCCAACCGCTGCCTTTTGCTACTGGGCACAGGGCTACCCCACGAAACAGCAGAAATACTGAAGGATGGGGAGATTGCGTCCGCGCCTTGCCAGACAACGAACAATCTTAGCAGGATTCGGCTGCATTCCCACACTCCGCCGGCCGCTCCGGCCGCCGCTCCCCCACGTCACTCCGGTGGCATCATTGCCGGGGCCACTCCACCGACGACGCCGGTCAGTTGCCGCGGATGATCTTGCGCAGGCGTTCGAGGCGGACGACGATGTCCCGTTCCGCACCGTTGGCGGTGGGCTCGTAGTAGTCCCGACCCACCAGATCATCCGGCGGGTACTGCTGGCTGGCCACGGAATGGGGGGCATCGTGGGCGTACTTGTAGCCGAGCCCGTGGCCCAGCTGCTTGGAGCCGGGGTAGTGCGCATCACGCAGGTGCGCCGGGATCCCGTTGCCCAGGCCGGCACGGACATCCGCGACGGCCTTGTTGATTCCCATGTACGCGGCATTGGATTTCGGCGCGGTGGCCAGATGCACCACGGCTTCGGCCAGGACGATCCGCCCCTCGGGCATGCCGATCAGCTGGACTGCCTGGGCGGCGGCGACCGCCGTCTGCAGCGCTGTGGGGTCCGCCATTCCCACGTCTTCCGCCGCGGAAATCACGATGCGCCGGGCAATGAACCTCGGGTCCTCCCCTGCCTCCAGCATCCTGGCAAGGTAGTGCAGTGCGGCGTCCACGTCGGAGCCGCGGACCGATTTGATGAATGCGCTGGCGACATCGTAATGCTGGTCCCCGGCGCGGTCGTAGCGCACGGCGGCCACATCCAGGGCGCGTTCGGTGTGCTTGAGTTCCACGGTGACCAGCGAGTCGGCAGCGGCGTCGTCCGCATCGCCGAAGGCCACGCCCGCTGCGGCTTCGAGGGCCGTCAGGGCACGCCGGGCGTCGCCGCCCGCGAGCCGGACGAGGTGCGCCACGGCCTCGGCGGTGAGCTCCACTTTTCCGTTCAGGCCGCGTTCGTCCGCCACGGCGCGCTGCAGGAGCCCTTCAATGTCCGCCTCCGTCAGCGGTTTCAGGGTGAGCAGGAGGGAGCGGGACAGCAGTGGCGAGACCACCGAAAAGGACGGGTTTTCCGTGGTTGCTGCTACGAGCACCACCCAGCGGTTTTCGACGCCGGGCAGCAGGGCATCCTGCTGGGCCTTGTTGAAGCGGTGGATCTCGTCGAGGAAAAGCACAGTGGTGGTCTTGTACAGGTCCCGCGCTGTCAGGGCTTCGTCCATAACCCGCCGGACGTCCTTGACGCCTGCGGTGATGGCGGACAGCTCCACGAACTTCCGCCCCTTGCCCTTGGCGATCACGTGCGCCAGCGTGGTTTTTCCGGTCCCGGGCGGTCCCCAGAGGATCAGCGAGCTGGGCCCCGCGGGACCCAGGGCGTCGGTGCCGGCCGCCAGCTGCCGTAACGGCGATCCCTGCCCCAGCAGGTGCTGCTGGCCCACCACGTCATCCAGGGTGCGTGGCCGCATCCGCACGGCCAAGGGACTGCGGGGCGCGGCGGTACGGCCGGACGACGACGGTTCGTCAGTGTCGTCGTCGTCATTGCCATGCCCTTGGGCGAAGAGATCATCCACATAGATAGGCTACTCATTAGTTCACTGCCCCACTTCCGCCCTCCATGCAAGGGATCCCGCCATGAGCGCACGCAGTACCCCCGGCGGCGCCGGCCGGCCGGGGTCCGTCAGGACCGCGTTTGTGTCCGGCGGACGCCTGGCCGGATGGGCGGCACGTTTCGGTGCCGCGCACGGCGGCTTCCGGATCAGCGATGACGACGACGGTGTGCGGCTGGTGGCGGCCGACGGCACCACTGCGTTGATCCAGGCGCCCTGGCCACCTGACGGAAGGCCGGGACGGGGCGCCGATCCGCTGGAGCGCCTGGCCTCCGTCGCCGCCCAGCCCCGGACGGCCGGCCTGGTGCTCGTGCGGCGCGGCGGCTATGCGGTGGCCGTGGCCAGGGAAGGCATCCTGCTTGCGTCCAAGACAGGCTCCCGCTACGTGCAGTCCCGGACGGCGGCTGGTGGCCAGTCCCAGCAGCGGTTTGCACGCCGCCGGGCCAACCAGGCTGACGAGCTGGTGGAGAAAGTGGCAGCACACGCAGCAACGGTCTTCGGCGGCCAGCAGATCGAGTATCTTGCTCCCGGTGGGGACCGGACCCTGGCCGGGCTGGTCATGGACCAACCGGCGCTGAGGCGCTACGCCTCAGTCCCCCGGCTGGATTTCCTGGATGTGCCCGATCCCAACGGCGCGGTGATGCGGAAGGCAGCAGCGGATGTCTGTGCCGCGCGGATCCAGGTAGCGGACGCGCCGGATTGAAACGGGCCTGCTTCCTAGGTCAGGGTCCAGGAGCGTTTCGACAACCCGTACCAGAACCCGTCGATTGCAGTCTTCGCGTGCAGTTCACCGGAGCCATAGGCTGCGCCGAGCCCAACATAGAGCGGCGCCCAGTGCTCGCTGCGCGGGTGAGCCTGCCGGGCGGCTGGGGCCTTGTTCAGGAAATCGAGGATGGCGTCGACGTCGCCGCGCGCCATGGCCTCTTCGGCCCAGTGGTCAAACTCGCTCGAGGCTGCCGGCGGCGCAACGTCTGGCCCTCCGGACGGGCTGAACCAGCGGAGATTGTGAGTGGTGAACCCGGAACCGACAATGAGGGTGCCGCGTTCGCGCAGCGGTGCCAGCGACATGCCGAGGTTAAACAGACCCTGCGGATCGAGGGTGGGTATGGACATCTGGACCACCGGAACATCTGCTTCGGGGAACATCTCCTTGAGAGGCACGTAGGCTCCGTGGTCCAGCCCACGGCTCTCATCGCGTTCGACATGATGGCCATGCCCGGCCACCAGCCGTTCCACCTCCGTGGCGAGCCCCGGAGCCTGCGGTGCGTCGTACGTGACGTCGTAGTACTTCTGCGCGAAGCCGCCAAAGTCATAAACAAGGCCTGGATCCCGCTGGGTGGCGCTCAGCGTAACGGGGGCGTGTTCCCGTGCGCTGACACCATCAGGATGTCCTTGGGCTTGTTAAAGGTGCCGGACCAGTCGTGAAGCTGCCGTGTCCAGGTAGCGTCGTCGGCAAGCGGCGGAGCACCGTGGCTGAGAAAGAGAACCGGAGACAGGCCAAGTGTTTGTGTCACGGAACCATGCTACCTTTTTTTATTGAATCTTAAAGCATTAATAGTTATCCACAACCGGCCGGCGGTGACAAGCGCCGGCCACCCCTTCCTGCCTAGACTCCCCAGCAAGGGGCCGCTGCCGCGGCCCGGATCAGCTGCCGGGGAAGATATGAACTTACGAATGAGACTGGCTGCCGTTGTGGCAGCGCTGACACTGTTTTGCACCGCCTGCACCGACGGCAGCTGGCTGGACCGGACCCGCCTGTCGTTCCACACCGGGGGCATCGACACCGCACTGGCCAGCGAAGACCGCACCAGGAATTCACTGACAGCAATGGCTAGCCGGGGGCAAGAAGTCCTCGCCGTCCTGGACATCACCACGTCAACTTCGACGGCCACCGCGCTGCCTACTCCCCAGACAACGGCGCCTCCTGGCAACCAGTCTTGTTTGATGGCCAGACAGATCCCGGCATGGCGCTGGCCAACAAGCCCACCGCCCGCCAGGGCCAATGGCTCCTGCTCGGGCACCGCAATGGAGAGGTCTTCGCCTTCACCAGCAGTAACGGCACGGACTTTAGCCTTCAGCCGGAACCAATTCTTGAAACCTCCGCCACCAGCCTGAACGCAGCCGTGGGCATGGCCCAGGGCTGGCTCCTCGCCACAACACCCGACCGCGAATCCGGCGGCACGGCCATTACGCTCTATCAGAGCAGCGACGGATCAGCTTGAACCGCCCGGGACGGGACAGCTGCCGGGCTGCCCCGTCCGCACTGCACCTTCCATCCCCTGAACATGGCCGCGGGCCCAGCAGCCGTGCTTCTCGTGGGGCAGGAAAACGATCCCAGCCGTCCACCATTTTCACGCGCCTTCTCCTCCACCGACGGCGGGAATAGTTGGCAGAATGCCACACCGGACAGCTCGGGTGTGGGTCTCCTCGGCAACGCCCTCTGGGGGTATCTACGCGGAGAGAAGATCAGCCAGGCTCAGACCTGGTTGATCGACCACCAGGAGCCTAATGGATTGTTCACGGGACATCTGTTGCGGGACCCGTTACCACGACTTACAACTGTGGTTCACTCTGGCCGTGTGCCGGACACTCGGCCGCATGCCGCAGCCCTGAGCCGGCGCCGCGCAAGAACTGCCCTGCGCAAAGCCGCGAGGATGGACGGCCCGGGACCGCAAAGAGCGAAAAGGCAATCCCTAGGAGGGTTCCCTCCGCACCGGTAGCGGTTATTCCTCGTGCTTAACCTTGTGAACGCGGGTAACAACGGTGGGGCAGGGTACCCGCTGCAGGACCGCATGAGCGGTGGAACCCAGCAAGAGCCTGCTGAACCCGCCGCGTCCACGGCTGCCTAGGACCAGCAACCGTGCGCTGGCTGCCGCATCCACTAGCGCCTTCGCGGGATCCTCGTCATTTTCGAGCCGCTGATGTACTACGAGGTCCGGATACTTGTCCGTGAGGCCCGCGACTGATTCAGCCAGGACGATCTTGTCCTCTTCTTGAATCGCCTCGGCCAGGCCTCTGCCAGGCATCCCACGCTGAATCCACCAGGCGGGGCGCCGGAAAGCCAGCACCGCGGTGAGCTCGTCCCCCTCGCGGTCCGCTTCTGCCGCTGCCAGTGCAACAGCCTGGAGTGATTCCTCAGAGCCGTCCACGCCGACCACAACTCCCCGACCCTCCGGGCCCTGGCCTTGCGGAATGACGGCCACCGGGCTATCCGATACCATGACCACCTGCAGCGCGCGGTCCGTCATGGGTCCTCCGTCTGCCCAGTTCCGAGTGTGTGATCCGATGACCACCATGGACGCGCTTTCGCAGGCGGCTGCGATCCTGCCTCAGGCCGGCACGACGCACGTGTGGAGCGCGCGAGGTCCGCAGCCCGGGTTGAGCAGGAAGCCTGCGACCAGGACACACGGTTGTTGGAACAGGCAAGCCGTGAGGCCGCTGCGCTGCAGGAGTCGGGCCGGGACCGTATTCCCGCAGCCGTCGGCAGGGGTGTTGACACGTTACCGAGCCCGCAGAGTGCCGGACAGAAATGAAAGCGATTGGGTCGCGGTCTCTGTTCGGGCCCGATCCATGGCCAGGCGCCGTTCGGCGCCGGAACCAGCCGGCGCATGGCCGCCCTGCCGACTCTGCAAAGTGCCCTGCCCCTAAGCCGACTGACCAGCGTCGTGCTCTACCTGTCTTCAACCGGGCTTTCGTCCCGGTGGGGACCGTTTTGGTGCCGTTGCCAGTACCCCCACCGGAAGCGGTCCAAGCGGCGCCGGAGGGGCGGTTCATGCGCGAACTCGACGCGGAACGTCACCAGGGACATTGCAACGCGGCGTCGAAACGATGACCAGCTGGCGAAGGGCCGCGCGGAAACCCCGACCCGCAAGGTGGGGTCGTAGATAACCGTCATGTCCGGTCGCAGGCGGTAGGAAATATCGAAGTCATCATGGACATCGGCGTTGTCCCGGACCACGATGGTGCGGATTGCCGCCCAGACACCCCGCCGCAGCGCAAAGTTGGAACCAAACACCGGCGGATGGCCCATCAGGAAGCCAACGACAGTGAAATAGCCTCCCAGGAACAGGTACCGGCCCGTCCAGCGGACCAAGAGGTTCCCGCCGTAAAAATCAGCGGGTCCAGTGACAGCCGTGAGCGGCCCGGATGCCTGAAGGATCCGCTCCACGTGCTCAAGCCAGTCTTGGGGCGGCCTGGAGTCGGTGTCCAGCCTGGCGATGATCTCCCCCGCTGCGGCATCAAAACCGGCAGCAGCCGTTGCCGGAATGCCTGGCAGGTCCACAGGTATGCGCCTCACGCCGGCCGTGGCGCAGATGGCAGATGTGTCATCGCTGCTTGCGTTGTCCACCACGATGATTTCATCGGCAGGCCTGCTCTGTTGGGACAGCAGGGCGAGGCACGTTTTCAGCTTTGGAGCGTCATTGCGGGTGGGGATGATATCCGAGACGGTGGGCATAGCGCGGCCTCCTTTGGCGGTCAACCGGCAAGCCGGGCGCCGGCCGGCCTGGAAATCCCGATGGTCGGGGTCGGGGTACGTCAGGGCGATCGGGTATTCCTGGAATGTCCTCCAGCAGCTTCCGGGGAGCCGCCTCGTCCTCCTCGATCCGTTCGATCAGGAACTCGACAATGTCCAACAGCGAGAGCCCGCCCCACTGCCAGCGAAGCGGCACTCGTTGCCCACTAAATGCACGAGGAGCGGGATCACGAGGAAGGCAACGATCACTTGCGCCGTCATTGTCAGCACGGCCGACCAGCCGCCGTCGAGCGTCGGATCCAGCCCAGATGGCATTCTAGGCGTCTGCCATGCAGCCGGCTGTCCGGCGGGCCCAGACAACGTTGAGGCGGCGGCGGGCACGGGACCGAAGCTCGGCCGAGGCATCGACGGGCCGCAGCGCTCAGTACCGCTCAGGTTCGTCTCCCAGTTCAAAATGGCGACCACTAATGCGTGTCGGCGTGATCTCGACATAGGTGTATTTCCGCGTCGGAATCCACGGTTTGAGCGGGAGCTTGTCAGCCTCATCAATCTCAGACTGTGACTCGATGACTCTGGCGGTGCCCTCCACCACTACGCTCCAAGCCGCGTCGTCGACCACTTCGTCCACCTCGAAGGCCACTCTTTCATTCACCGTCAGTTCGGCCAGCTTCGTTCCCGGATTTGTACGCATAAGCAACACCCCGTCGTGCGCGAGGAAATTGATGGGGTAGATGTCGGGCTTGCCCACAGCACAAACGGCAAGGCGACCGTGCTGACATCGTCCCAGCACGTTCCATGCTTGTTCATCGGATAAAACTGTTGCCGGACGTTCATCACTTTCCATGCCATGACCTCCTGAACACTCGGGACGGCCCTCCTGCCTAATAGAAGAAAGCTCCATCTCGTAGCTCGAGTCTTCCGGTCATCAGCCGCGCCAAACAGGGCCGGAAGACTCCCTACAGTCGCCTGCTGCGGCTGTGCTGTGCCGCTGGACGACTACGGGCAGAGTCGCTTCAGCCAAACGAGGCCGAACGCGCCTCAGCCGGGTGGGGTGCCTACCTGGCGGCGCTAACCCCGGCGGGGAACCCTAGGGGCAGTCCGTGCGGCGGGCGGGCTGATCCCCGCCGACGCCGGTTTGCTCGCCGTCGTCGGCGAGGCCATGGTTCCGGCGTTCGCGCGCCCTAAGGGACACATCGGGCTGGTCGCCAAAGAGCTCGCCATCTATCCGGACCTCTATGCACGGGGAAAACCTGCGGTTCTTCGGACGCCTCCAGGGCGGGAGTCCTTCGTCATCGAAACAATTTCTTTGGCCCCGCACCCTGCCGTGCTTTGAGTCTCCTCCAGAGTCATGCCGTGGTGGGCCTGTCAGTAGGGCCAAAGGTCACGCCTGGAAGCTGCAGCTGCGGGCTGGGGACGGGGGCCGGTTCAGATGCAGACCGCGTGATGATTGTGGGACAAGGCAACCGCATGAGGACCTTTTCGGCTATGGACCCGATGGGTTTCCGAAGTCCGCCCCGTCCCCGGCAGCCAATCACCAATAAGCTGGCCTGTGCTGCGTCTCGCATGAGCACATCGGCAGGCGAGTCATCCGATTCCAGCGCTTCGCGGACACGGAGCCCCGGAAAGAGCTCCCGGATGCGGCCGGCTGCTTCTGAGATAAGTGCCCGGGGATCAGGCTCACGGCTGTGACCTATTCCCGTCCTGCCTCCTGCGTTGGCTGGAGGCAGCGTTTTCGACACCGCATGCAGCACTGTCAGTCCCTCTCCGGTCCGGCTCGCCTCCTCCGCCGCCATCTTAAGGGCAATTTCGGAGTCAGCCGATCCGTCGACGCCGACCACCACTCCGATATGGTTCGTCGCCGCTGGCGCGGGAATGACTGCGACGGGACTCCGGCAGAGGACTACTGCCTGAAAGCTTACCGACCCGAATCCCTCCCCTCGCCCGTCTGCGGAACGGTCCGAACCGAGAACCACAATCTCGGCGCCAACGGACAACAGGCTCAGCATCGGTGCCGGCTCGCCCGGCTGCCAGCTGGTGAGGATTTGCAGCGTCGGATGCCGCGCGGCCAGCCGGTCACGCGCAAGGCCCAGCAGCACCTGCGCCTCGGCCACGGCCTCCACGTACTGCGCCGGCACCCTGTAGTACGAGGATTCGGGCACCACCCGCACCAAATGCAGCCGGAGGCCTAGCCGGTCCGCCCTCTGCGCAGCCCAGTCCGCAGCCCCTCCGCCTGTGCTGGAGCCATCAACCCCCGCCAGGACCTCATGCGCCTTCAAGTCTTACCCCTTTCATCACGCCACTCACCCAGTGTCTCGCTGAGGCGCGGAACGGCTAGTGTCTTAAGCCCCCACCACCCATCAGAGAATCACGGCATCAACGCTGACCTCCAAAATCACACGTCGTAAACCGTGCACTGATGACGCAACTGAACCGCCGAAAACCGTCCTAGCTGCCCAGCAGGATTTCGGACGCCGCCTCGGACCGGAAGAGCTCCTAATTCGGTGGGGCAAGCCTCCGCACAAACGGTGTTTTCCCCAGGACTGTCCGTTGAAGACGTTCCACCAGCTGCACGTCGACTCGGAGGGGACTGACCCCGGCTGTGGTGAGCGCGCCGGCTACTGCGGCGCGGACTCCCTCGGTGGAGGCTCCGGGGCGAGGCCCGCCAGGAGGACCCGCAGTCCGGAGTGCTCCTGGATGACCTGCCAGCCGGCAAGGGCGGCTTGGTCCAGCGCATGGTGGAACACGAATGGGTGGACGCTGACCTCGCCTTCCTTCCCTGGCAGTTGCAGGACGTCTTCGATCCTGCCTTCGATGTCCTCGAGAAGGGTGAACGGGCGCCCGCAGGGGCAGCCTCGTCCGCCCAGTCTGACGGTGTCGGACATTTCGTAGCGGATCAGCGGCAGGGTTCGCGAGAACAGGACCGTGACGAGAAGCTTTGCCCCGGTGGTCCCGGCCGGCACGGGGTTGCCGGCCTGGTCTACGGGTTCGATGATCAGCAGGTCTTCGTAGACATGCCGGTTCCGGTAGTTGCAGGGGGAGGCGATCCCGGCAGTTTCGGTGGCGGCGTAAACATCGAAGGGTCCACTTCCCCATGCCGCCTCCAGTTCCAAGGCGGTCGGCGGGCTGAGCACTTCGGAGGCGGACATCACGCCCTGCGGCGAGATGCGCAAGCGGCCCGCACGCTGCTCTGCGGCCAGGGGTTTGAGTGCTGAGGCGTAGCCGACGAGGACCCTGGGCTGGAACTGGTTCAGCGCGGCGACCGTCTCCTCTATGGGAGCGGTGACGTCCAGGCGGAGGGTGGGTAGGAGCTTAGAGCGCAGCGATGCTCCGACGACGGCGGACTGGTGTGTGGGCACCCGGGAGCTCACCAGCGCCATTTTTAGTGGCCGGGTCAGCCCGGCTGAGATCCCGGCCCAGTCGTTCGCTCAGGCGTAGGAGGCCAGGACGGTCGCCCATTCGGTGCGGTTCCAGATGAAGGTTCCGCGCCGGCCGGTGGTTCCGGCCGTGGCGGCAGCCCACCATCGGCCCTTCCATGGCAGGCCCGGGTCTCCACCGCTCTGCGTCAGGCTCCGCAGGTGGTTTTCCAGGTCCGCCAGCCTCAGGTCCGGTGTGGTGACGGCCTCGTCGAAGTTCTCCATCAGGTCCGCTTTCGTCACGGACGGCAGCTGCTCCAGAGGAGCGTCGTGCAGCCCGGCGTGATGACGCCGGTAGAACTCCGATCCGGCGTAGGTTGCGCGGCGCAATTCCTGCAGGGCGTGTTCCTGGTGGGCGGTGATCCGGGCGGCGTCCCAGTGGTCCCTTCTCCGCCACGCGGCCCGCAGGAACAACACACGGGCGATCAGGCGGATGTCCATGACCGGGTTGCCTAGCGGTTCCCGGCCGGGGCCAGCGGCCGGGCAGCACGCGCGGTGCTGGCCTCCGGCGTCTCCGGCCGAGGCAGCCGCAGCCTCTTGAGCAGCAGTGCGTTGACGGCGACCAGGAAGCTGGAACCGGACATCGACAAGGCCGCGATCTCCGGACTGAGGACGATCCCCGCGAACGCGAAGACCCCTGCCGCGATCGGCAGCGCTATCGCGTTGTACCCCAGGGCCCAGCCCAGGTTCTGCCGCATTTTCCGCAGGGTGCCCTTGCCGATCCGCAGGGCAATCGGCACGTCCAGCGGATCCGAGCGCATGAGCACGACGTCGGCCGTTTCGATAGCCACATCCGTGCCGGCACCGATCGCGATGCCAAGGTCCGCCTGCGCCAGGGCCGGGGCGTCGTTGACCCCGTCGCCGACCATGGCGACCCTCCCCCGCCGCTGCAACTCCGCGATCTTCACTGATTTGTCTCCGGGGAGCACTTCGGCAATGACCGTGTCGATGCCCAGCTGCCCGGCGATCCTCTTGGCGGTGGCTTCGTTGTCCCCGGTGAGCATGACGACCTCGATCCCGGCCTCGTGCAGGGCCGCGACTGCCGCGGCCGCGGTTTCCCTCGCGGCATCCGCCAAAGCGATCACCGCCGCGGCCTTGCCGTCGACGGCGACGAGCACTGCGGTCCGTCCGGTGTCGGCAAGTTCATCGCGCACCGCGGCCAGCGGGCCCAGATCGATTCCTTCGTTGGCCATAAGTCTGCGGTTGCCACCAGCACCCGGTGCCCGTCCACGGTAGCGCCGGCCCCGTGACCGGGAACGTTGAGGAAATCCGAAGCCGCAAGGACGGGTGCGCCGCGCTCCTGCGCGTGGCGGACCACGGCCGCGGCGAGGGGGTGTTCGGATTCCTGCTCGACGGCGGCGACCAGGGCCAGGAGTTCGCTTTCGCTGATTCCTTCGACAACGACGTCGGTCACTTCCGGTTCGCCTTTGGTCAGGGTGCCGGTCTTGTCCATCACGACGGTGTCGATCCGGGCGGAGACTTCCAGGGCGGTGGCGTTCTTGAACAGGACGCCGCGTTTGGCGCCGAGCCCGGTGCCAACCATGATGGCCGTCGGTGTAGCAAGGCCCAACGCGTCAGGGCACGTGATCACGACAACGGTGATGGCGAACAGCAGAGCCGCCTGAACTCCCGCCCCGAGGGCGAGCCAGGCTACGAAAGTGACGGTCCCACCGATCAGGGCGACCAGGACCAGCCAGAACGCGGCCCTGTCGGCCAGCCGCTGGCCCGGTGCCTTGGAGTTCTGGGCTTCCTGGACGAGCGCCACGATCTGCGCCAGCGCGGTGTCGGCCCCGACCCTGGTGGCCCGGACCCGCATCGTGCCGGTGGTGTTGATGGACGCGCCGCTCACTTACGAGCCGATGGTCTTGGTCACCGGAAGACTTTCCCCCGTGACCATCGACTCATCGACCTCCGACTGGCCGTCCTCGATTTCCCCGTCAACGGGGATTTTGGACCCTGGCCGGATCAGCAGCAGGTCCCCGGTCTGGACTTCGGAGGTGAGGATCTCGACAGTTTCGCCGTCGCGGATGACGACTGCGGCCGGCGGGGCAAGCTCGAGCAGCGTGCGGATGGCCTCGTTCGCCCCGCCCCGTGCGCGCATTTCGAACCAGTGGCCCAGCAGTACGAAGGAGGCAAGGACGGTGGCCGCTTCGTAGAACACCTCGCCGCCGCCGGTGAAGGTGACCCAGACGCTGTAAAGCCAGCCGGTGCCCACGGCGATCGCGACCAGGACCATCATGTCCAGCGTGCGGGCCTTCAACGCCCGGTAGGCGCCGTCGAAGAAAATCCACGCGGAGTAGAAGATGACCGGCAGGGACAGGATCAGGGCCATGACGTCGTCACGGAGCCCGAACGGCGTCGGGGCGGTGAAACCGAACATGTCCCGGCCCATCGGAGACCACAGGGTCACGCCGATGGACAGGACCGCGGCGACCAGGAACCTGTTTCGCATGTCCCTGACCATGTCATCCATGGACATTCCACCGTCGTGTCCGCCGTGGCCCATCATGTCTTGCGGTGTCCGGGCCATCTCAGCGTGCTGGACCGCGCCGTGGCCGGCATGGCTGTCCGCTGACGGATGAGCATGCCCGGTGTGCTGTTCCGCCGCTTCGGGTGCGTGACCCGGGTGCATGGCCTGGTGTTCATGCTCCGTCGGATGTACAGTCCCGGCGGGGTGGACGTGTGCGGACAGCGGGTGGCCGGCGCCGGTCTTTGTGGCTGTGCCATGTTTCGTCCCGGCAGTGCGCGCGGTTTCGTCCATCGGGTAGCAGACGTGGTCTGGGACCGATTCGCCCCGGCAGTGGTATCCGCAGTCCCGTATCCAGCCGGAGATCTGCTCCACCGTGGTCACGGACGGGTCAAAGCTCACGGTCGCGCGGTCTGGGCGACCGCGTTCGCGTCGACGGCGGCGACACCGGGCCGCGCACGCAGCACGCGTTCCACCACCGCCTTGGAGGTGGCCCAGTGCAGGCCTCGGACCTCCACGACGGTGCGTTGCAGCTTTGATGTCATTGCGTCTCCTCCGTCAATCCTGCTCCCGCAGGACGAACCGCCCGGCCGAAAGACAGTGCGGATCCTGGCTGTGGCAGGCGGGTGAGGCGGTTCGGTGTGGGCAGCCCATGCTGCGTCCTTCCGCAGGCGTATCCAGGGAGGACAGCGGTTTCGCCACCCGGTCATCGGACCTTCACTGCGTAAGGGCTTTCGCCCGGGACGTCGTTTCCGGTTACACCCAACGTATACCCATCGGGCAGTCAAAGGTTCCGGCCGGATCTGGCGGATATGGGGCCGCTCATGCTCCGCGGCCGCGGCGCAGCGCAGTGAGCCGGGCGGTGTACTCGCTCTCGTCGATTTCACCGCGGGCAAACCGTTCCGCGAGCAGATTCTCCGCGACGCCCGCACCTTGTCCGCTTTCCTCGTACCTGCGGCTGCCCGCTCCCATGGAGCGGGCGAAGAGGATGATGGCGGTGATGACGGCGCCCCAGAACAGCACAAAGCTCACGCCCATCAGGATGTACCCCCAGACGCCCATGTTCCCGTCCCAATACATCATCTCTGCTTCCTCCCTGCACCCGGGCCCACCGGTGCCCTGGGGTTCACTCTCGTCCCGATCGGCTTCCCGCGTCAGAGTCTTTAGTCCTCTTGCCCTCGCCGGTCCGGCGGGATCCGCGGAGCACAAGCCAGGGCCAGGACGATGACGGCCGCTGCCCCAGGCGGCGGCCGTTCCCCGGGAAGGAACAGCGAGACCCCGACGCCGATGACGGGCACGAGCAGGTCCAGGCAGTCAGGAGATCCAGGCGGGGCGCGTGGCTTCCCTGAACCAGGCCAGGAACGCCGCCGTTCCCGCCAGCGACAGGAACAGCGGGACCGTCAGGAACTGCCCGGTCCGGTTGATCGCCAGCGTCGGCCCCCGGATGGCGGCCATCCCGGCCAGCAGCGCCCCGCCGATCAGGAAATGCCAGGCGCTGGCAGCGACGAGTTCCATGTCAGCAACAGCGCCGCAGCCGCGATCAGTGCCCTCAGGGCCGCGAACCACAGGACCGGTGCATCCTGGAGGCCAAGCCTGATGGCCGGAAAACACAAGCCCCACCCGCCACGATCCGGAGCATAGTCCCGGTCCGCGGGCTCCCCGCACCTGTACGCCGCCCGGGCCGCTCATCGTCCGCCCTCCGGATCAGAGCGCGAGCTGGCGCAGGTGGCAGTGCTGGATCAGCTCGACCGCTTCGTCGATGTCATCGGTGCAGCGCAGCAGATGGATGTCGTCCGGGGCGATGAATCCATGAGCCCGGACCAGTGCTCGGTTCCGATCAGGACGACGGGGAATTCGTGGATTTTTCCGGTCTGCGCGATGGCGACGCGTTGTTTTCCCCGCCGGAAAGGTCCCGGGGCAGGTTCCGCAGCCGGTGCCCGAGCTGAAGTTGCTCCAGTGACGTCCGGGCTTTAGCCCGGGCCTCTTTCCGGGGCACTCGGGCCGTGAGCAGGGGCATCATGACGTTTTCCTCCGCGGTCAGTGCCGAAAGCAAGTTAAAGGTCTGGAACACGAAGCCGAATTCGCGCAGCCGCAGCCTGGACAGTTGTGCCGGTTCAAGGGTGGAGGTGTCCTGCCCAGAGATGAGGATCCTGCCCGTCGTGGGGGACATGAGGGTGCCGATCATGGACAGCAGGGTTGTTTTTCCCGATCCCGACGGTCCCATCACGAGGACAATGTCCCCGGCGTCCACGCTGAGGGATACGGGGTCCACGGCGGTCACGGCGGTGTGCCCGGCGCCGAAGGTCTTGGACACGTCCTCGACGGAGACGACGCTCATGCGCGGAACACTTCCGCCAGGTCGATGCGGGCCAACCGGCGGACCGGCAGCAGCGAGGACACCACGGCCATGGCCAGGGTGACGGCGAAAATCCAGGCCGCATCGAACCAGCGGATTTCGGTGATGAATTCCGGAACGTAGTTTCCCGCGGCGGCGCTGACGGCAAGGGCCAGGGCCGCCCCGACGAGGTAACCGAGCACGGCTGCGGTGATCGCCTGCTCCACCACGACGGTGTAGAGCTGGCGGTTGCTCACCCGATGGCCTTCAGGACGCCGTATTCGCGGGCTTTTTCGATGGTGGAGGTGAAGATGGTCAGGTCGATGACCGTCATGCCCACGGCGATCCCGATGAACAGCAGGACCAGGATGATGGGCAGGAAGGTGTCCCGGACGATGTTCGTGTTGTTTTCCACGAACCTGTCCTGGGTGATGGCATCCACAGCAGGGTCCGCTTCGATCCGGGATGCGACCTCGCCTGCGGCGGTGCCGTCCTTGACCGTGACGTGGAAGAAGTTCGTGGCGCCGGGCAGCTGGAGGATGCCTTCGGCGTCTTCCTTGGTGGCGAACGCGAAGGAGAAGCTGAGGATGTATCCGCCCTCGGAATAGCCGGCGACTTTCAGCGTCCTCCCGGCGACGGGGATGATGTCCCCGATCCTGATGTTCTCGCTGCGTGCGACGACCCGGTCGATGATGATCTCGCCCTTGTCGGGGATGGCTTTGCCTTCGACCACCCGCGCGGGGGCTCCGACGTTGTTCTCCGTGTCGTCGTCAATGACGTAGAGGTTGATGTCCTTGCCGTTGTGCGTGAACGCGACGCGGCGGCCGCTGAAGGGCTTGGGGCTGGCGACCCCCGGAACGCCGGTCAGGAAGTCCCGAACGGTCAGGGGCAGTACCGCGGGGGTGTGGAACATGTCCGTCGCGCCTGTCTGGGTGATCCAGTAATCCGCCGGCACGGTGCGGATGTATTCACCGATCTTGTTGCTCCAGCCCCCTGATACAGGCCTTGGATGCTCATGATCAGCAGCACGCTGAACGCGACCCCGCCGACGCTGATCAGCAGGAGGGTCTTTTCCTGGACCAGGTTCTTTACCGCCAGGAACAGCATGGCGGTAACCCGGCCTCCCCGTCCGCGCCCGGCTGCCGGTACATCACGGGCCCTTCTGCAGCTTCTGACCGGCGCCCGCGGGGCGGCGTCCGAAGCGGGGGACGAATCCGGGAACCTGCCGGCGGTAGGCGGCGTAGGCTTCACCGAACTCGGCGTCCATCAGGCGTTCCTCCTTCCGGGCCAGGCGCAGATAGACGATGACCAGGACCGGGAACATCAGCAGGGTCAGCAGCGTAGGCCACTGCAGCAGGAATCCGGCCATGATGGTCAGGAACCCCACGTACTGCGGATGCCGCACCCTGCCATAGGGTCCCGTGACCGCCAGACGCTGGGTCCGCTGTGCCGCGAAAAGGATCTGCCAGGACCGGTAAAGCAGGATGAACCCTGCCGCGATCAGCACGTTGCTCAGAAGGTGCAGCGGGCTCAGGTGCGGGTCCCCTTGCCAGCCGATAAGGTCCTGCCACAAATGACCCGAGTTGTGGTTCAGGAGGTCCACGCCCGGTATCCGGTTCCCCAGCCATCCCGAGAGCAGGTAGATCGTCAGCGGGAAACCATACATCTCAGTGAACAGCGCCACGATGAACGCCGAAAAACCGCCCAGCGCCCGCCAGTCCAGTTGCGTCCTGGGCCGGACGAAACTGAACGCGAAAATAATGAACACGGCCGAATTGATGATCACTAGCCACCACAGGTCATACCCGTAATCAGTGGACATTGCCGGCACCTCCCCCGGGCCGGGGGCGGGCAGGCCCACCCGGGCCCTCCTGTCCCCCATGCCCCTGATGGGTGGAGCTACCGTGTCCGCCGTGGCCTCCATGCCCGAACATACGTAAGCTCATCACAAGCACCACACCCAGATAGGGCAGCCCGTCCAGGACATGGAGCCAGTGGTTGGTGATGAGGTATATCGCCGCTGCGGCGATGAGAACGGTGAGCAGGCCCTGCGTCCACGGCCCGAACGGGCCCCGGGACGGAAACGGGCGCGGCGCTTCAGGTAGACGAGGATCAGGAACACTGCTCATACCTTGAGTGTTGACCCGCCGGGACCCGCCGGCAAGGGCCTAACGGCCCGCAGCCCACCTGAGGCGGACGGTTCGGCCCCCTGCTGCGGAATCGTTGCGAAATATACCCCTAGGGGGTATCCTATGGGTGTTGTCAGTGACGTGGTTTGTCCAGGCCCCGGCCGTTACAGCCGTTCATCCCCAACGAACCCTTTGCATCCCTGCTCCGAAGGAAAACTGACATGTGTGGACCCACCGAATCACGGACCCCGCTCCCCCTTGCCTCCGCTGCACAGCACGGCTGCAGCTGCTGCTCCCCCGCCGCGGACACCCAGGCCGGGGCTTCGGCGACAGTCAAGCCGGAGGTCCAGGCTTCCGGCGCGCAGTACGCTTTGGAAGGGCTGACCTGCGGACACTGTGTCCAGACCGTTGAGAAGGCTGTGTCCGGCGTATCAGGGGTCCAGACCGCAACCGTCGATCTCGTCCCGGGCGGCACGTCCCGGCTGATTGTCACTGGCACTGCCGCCCCGGATGCCCTGGCTGAGGCAATCCGGTCCTCCGGCTATGCCCTGGCCGGCGCGAAGTAGCCTCACCACCATCCAGCGATAACGTGTCCCTATGTTTTTTGTCAAGCATTGGGCCGGGGTTTCCTTCGAAATGGTGGCGGATCGTTTTTGGGCAGCAACCAACGGCCGGCGGGGTTTGTCCGCCGGCTGATGGCCTCTGGCCTCTCAGGCTGTCGTGGGGCTCGGCGCGTCGTAGAGCGTGCCGTCGCGGAGCATCGCGAAGAGGACGTCGCAGCGGCGCCGGGCGAGGGCGATGAGGGCCTGGTTGTGCCGTTTGCCCTCGGCGCGCTTCCGGTCGTAGTACGCCCGTGACAGCGGGTCCTTCAACGCCGCGAATGAGGAG
>NZ_JBTNDX010000023.1:0-71350 GCF_054510755.1 Pseudarthrobacter sp. MDT3-1
AATACCGGGCCAAAGGCCGTGCCATCGACCGCCGAACCTACCCCGCGACACTCACCACGAGAATCTTGACACCCGACCCAGACGACTAACCGAACGGCATTGGCTTTAGGCCCTGCCGTTAGACGGCATAGAGAAGCCCCGGGACGGTCGTCCCGGGGCGTCTCCAGGGTCGGTGATCGAACGGGGGGTCTTGTGGCACAGGCTGTCTTGAGCGAGACTCATTGAGCACGCGATGAACTCATCATTTGGATTGCAGGACAAAACCAGCGGGAAGGGGACGCAACGGCGCGTCCGTTTCTGCTCCGTGGCAACGACGCCGCGGGGCGGATCCCGCAGACCGGGAGGATTTGCTATGGCCGGAATGTTCGAACTGTTCATTGACGCGGAGTCGTATTTCAGGTTCCGCCTAACCGCGCCGGATGGCACCGTGATGGCAGTGTCCAAGGCCTTTGACAACAAGACCGCAGCTGTTGCCGGGATCGCCGCCGTGCGTGAGTACGCCGGCATGGGACTGATTGCCGATGTTTCCCCGACGGAGAGGCGGGCCACGCCGCCGGAGGCACGTGACGTCACTGTCCAGGTTCGTGAAGTCCGGCGCATTCCGGCTGCTGACCTTCACGCACGTTCCCGGGAAATCCATCGCGCCACCAGCGGAAGTCGATGGGCCGGCGCAGTTTAACGCTCTCGACTCCAACAACGCGGCCCGGGCCCTGCGCGAAGACCCGGATCCATTCGTTCGTCGGCTGCCGTCCTCGGCTCGTAATATCGTCTCGACCGGTTGTCCCTGCGACCGGCTCGCCGGGCGCATGGAGCGCTGCGCGAGGCCCGACGTTGACGTCGCTGTAGTCCCTGGCGCCTCCGTGCACTTGATCGTGCACGGAGCTGTGTACTTGGCAGCGTCAAGGAATCTACCTGGTTAGTGCGCGCTCCAGCCATCCGGCTGCAAACCATCTATGTCGGTGAATCCGTACTCTCTGGCAAGTTGAGCGGAGCTGACCGACTGCTGATTCCATTTCCCGAAGCTATCGAGCATCATCTCCGACCGTAGCCATCCAGGCGTGATGGCGATCGCCGTGACTCCGTGCGGTTCCAGCTCGTGGCCTTGAGAAAAGGCCAACCGATTGACCGCGACCTTGGCCAGTGACGTAGAACACCGAGATCCGGTACTCAGTGGCGTTGAATTTGGTAGTCCCATCGGTGACCTCAATGAGAAGACCCCCACGCTTGGTAATTAGCAGCGGAAGCAGATGGTGCGAGGTGATCAGATGAGTGTCAATGGCTAGTCGCAGGATGCGCAGCCCTTTGTCTAGGTCGTGCTCCCAGATAGGGGTGTTCCACTTGGCTGGGCCACCTTTCAGGACCTCAGCACCCCAGATGTCGTTGACCAGCACATCGAGACCGCCATATTCAGTTCGGATCCGCTGGGCCAAGCTTCGGACCTCTTCGGAGTCGAGATGATCGACCTGGATGGCGACTCCGGCGCCGCCGAGCTGCGTGACCAGATCGGCTGTCTCCTCAATGGTCTCGGGCCGGTCGTAGTCCGACCTACTTCTGCCGGCCGCGCTGCTGCGTCCAGTGCAGATTACCGTCGCCCCGGCTTCACCCAGAGCAGCAGCTATGCCGCGTCCAGCGCCTCGGGTCGCTCCTGCCACAACTGCAACTCGGCCTCGCAGGGCATCAGGATCCGGGGACCAGTGCATGGTTTCAGTGTGGCGACAGGATGCAAGGCAAGCAAGACCGCCTCGCTCATTGACGTTTCGGCGGCTGAGCGTCTTCATCGTTCCGTAAGCCCATCGGCTTACGGGCGGGGTCGAGAGCGAAATAAGGAACCGGAAGCGGCTAGGGCGCGTCTGACAAATGTTTGCTTTCCAGGCGATCAGGACGTGTGAGGATGACGACGGCGGTGTCAGTCCTTCTTCAGTTTCTCGGCGAGCATTATGAGGATTCCGCTGGGACCGCGGAGGTACGTGAGTTTGTAGACGTCACCGTAGGTCGCCACGCCGCGTAGCGGTGTACATCCGTGCTTCGCAGCTATCTCAAGGGCTTTGTCGATGTCGTCGACCGAGAAAGCCACGCGGTGCATGCCGATGTCGTTGGGACGAGTTGGGTTCGACTCGATCGCTTTGGGGTGGATGTATTCGAAGAGTTCCAGTTGACCCTGACCATCCGGGGTTTGGAGCATCGCAATTTTCGCGTGGTTGCCATCAAGCCCGACGGCAGTGTCGGCCCACTCGCCGCTGACGGTGTCACGGCCGACGACCGTGAGCCCAAGGGCGGTGAAAAAGGCGATTGTTGCTTCGAGGTCGCGAACGGCGATACCGACGTTCTCAAGTTTGATGGTCATGCGTTGAAACTACCAAGGC
This sequence comes from Pseudarthrobacter sp. MDT3-1, assembly GCF_054510755.1. Classification (NCBI taxonomy): domain Bacteria; kingdom Bacillati; phylum Actinomycetota; class Actinomycetes; order Micrococcales; family Micrococcaceae; genus Pseudarthrobacter; species Pseudarthrobacter sp. MDT3-1. The sequence goes on from NZ_JBTNDX010000023.1 coordinate 2,364, forward strand.
GGACCGATTAGCTCCAATGGCGAGCCGGGACTCGACTGAACAAGGTCCGGGACGATTGCCCGCAAGCCGATCCTTGAACGCACACCAAGAATTCAAAGCACGCGGCCCGAGCGAAGTGCATGGCTCGAGGGCAGGATATAGAACGTGGAAGTCATTGGGAGCCGCATCCTGCTTCATCCGTCCGAACCTGAGCGGAGCCACCGGTTTTATCGGGACACGTTGGGCTTGGCGATCTACCGAGAGTTCGGGAGTCGTGATGCGCCGGGCCTCGTGTTCTTCCTCGCGACCAGCGGTGATCATTTCTTCTCTCGCGGCCGCCGTCCCGACGGCATCCTTTGCAGTGGGACGGATGTTCGAAGGGCCGAGCCGTAGCATTGGGCAGATGAAGGTTAGTAAGGTCCACGGACGCTCAGAGCGGAAACTGCAATGACCGGCGACAGGGATCGCGATGCTTCAAGGCGCCCGCGGCAGGCCCGGCCACGTGACGCTCTTGGACGGCCGCTGCCGTACGGAAGCGCTGGCGTGGAGCCGGTCTCCGAGGAGCCGCTGCCGCCGGCGGAGACGTTGGTCTCGGCCCGGAGCCTGGTGGAAGCGGGCCGGCCCTTCGCCGCGCATGAGGTACTTGAGGCCCGATGGAAAGCTGGGCCGGCCCAAGAACGCAACCTTTGGCAAGGTCTCGCCCAGATCTGTGTAGGGCTCACCCACGCCGCCCGGGGGAACAGCGTTGGCGCGCTCCGGCTCTTCGAGCGCGGTGCGGCCCGACTCGAGGCGTACGGTTCAGGCGAAGGGCCGACCTACGGGCTCGATTTGTCCGCCGTTGTGAGTTGCGCGCGTGATCGGATGGACACCGCTCGCTGAGCTCGCGACCAGTATCCTCGCGGCAGGCCGCGGAGGCACTAACTCCGGGAGACTGCTAAGAGTTTTGCTTGACCATTAACTTGTCCCATAAGGGGAACCCTCTACGGGGCACGATCGAGGCTGGTTTGTTGAAGGGTAGCTACGGAGCTGGGCGGCTTTCGTTCGACCGATGGTCCCTACTATGACCCGGAGAAGCACGCCAAATCGGGCAGTGCGTCGGCATCGCCGCACTCGGAGCCCTCGCGGCCCTGACTGACGCCCGGGCCGGATACCTGATCGCGATGGCGATCGTCACCATCTGCGCTGCAGTGATCGTCGGCACCGAGCTGCGCACCCGGCCCACAACAGAGTTCGGCACGACGACATGACGCACCGGAATGTACCGCCCAGGCCTGAAGGGGCGTCCACGAAACGTGGACAATAACACGCTAGGCGGTCCAGCTGTCAATGGCTTCACCGCTCACGACGATTCCGCCGGACGGAGGAATGTCGACAGTGAGCACGTTCGCTCGGCCGACATGGCTGCCTTGCTGCACCGCCACCACCCGGCTTGGCGTCGGGGTCGCCGTAGTACTCGCCGAAAATCGGGCGGAGATGAATATGGCTGGCCGCCGGTAACCCGGCCGTTCAGTCGCGGGAAGTGCCCGGCTGGAGCGTGGCAACGGCTGGCCCCGGCACAAGAAAACCGACAGCGAACAAGAGCGGACCCTGGGAGTGTGGTTGCACGTCCAGCGCATGAAGCATCGCCGCGGCGAACTCGGCCCGGACAAGGAAGCTCAGCTGAATGCGGATCTTCCCGGGTGACGTGCCGGCAGGGTGCGCGGCCGTAAGGTAGCCCGCGTTTCAGCTCGGAACCGCGTCCAATTACGACTGCTCACTAGGGATGTCCAGAGCTGACGGATCCGTGGGCGGCTGATGTTCGAACCCTGGGAATGGGATTCCCGGCAATTCCCAAGTCAGAGTCTCGGGGATTCCATCCTCAATATGGTCCTTCCCGGGCATGACCCAGATCAGTTTCTCTCCCTGCGGGTCAAACGTCACTTCCCTGCCAGCGGCGGTGCCCGCTTCGAGGGCTTTCGTCACGTCTGCGGCATCACGTACAACCGTGCTGGGGTGATAGAGCACAGCTGGCCCCAAGTTGAACTTGCTGCCTTGAATCTCGACCACAAAAGCCGGGATCGGCATCGTGATAGCACACCCCCCGGACATCAACGCCTTTATGCCGTCATCCGTCTTTTCGGAAAGGGTCGCCGTGAGCGAGGTTTCCGGCGGCATCCACGTCGCGTTGCCGTCTGTGAGCAGGCGGGCAACACGAAGCATGGCGCGCTGACGATGGGACATCTCCTTCGGTACCGTAAATTTCGCGTTGAGTTTGCGCTCAAGAACAGCGAGGTCGTCTACGAGCAACTCCATTGAACGATCCACTAGCAGCGCATCGCCCGTCGCTAGTCCCTTCAGGAACTTCCGCTCCTCGAAGAGCACCTGTATGACAGATCCGGAATCGAAGTCCCTGAGAAGCTGCAAGACTCCCTGCGCATCACTGACACGAGCGTTCGCGAAGTCCATGGTCAGGCCAAAATTTCCCGGATTTGAAATGGTGTAAGGGATCTCAGCGTCGAGGTTCAACATTCCGTAGAAGTTCGCCAGGAACGCAACGCCCCGCTCGCCATCACTCTTGGCGTGGATCATGCCCTGATGGCTTGCACGGGTAAAGCCGTCCTCGTCCAGGAACTCCAGCGTTACGGAGATTTGCTGATCCGCAGGCAGCCGATCGTCCGCCCGTACTTCGATCCGTTCGATGGCACCCCCCTCTTGGAACCATTCCGGCCCGATCGCCTTGAAATCCTCTATGGCTGACCCTGGAATAGTCAGATGCCGGCGGGCTCCATAGTCGAGCATTCTTTGAATGTCTTGCCCCAAGCCGGATGCGTTGCTCTTCACCGTGACCTTAAAACCGAGCGGTTCCAGTTCAGCCGCGCGTGGATGCTTGGCGCGATAGACCTCTGTAACACCGTGTTCAGAAACCTGGAAGTCGACGCCCCAGTACATGCTGCGCCCTCCGGCCAGTTCATGAAGGTCCGAGATCCGGCTGGACAGGTCTGCCGGCCCGGTCAGTACCGCACGCTCTTCCCGAATGGTCTTTATCAATTCGACCAATGGGTTGCGAGTGGCAGCAGCCAGCAGATCAGGGTGACGGGCGAGCTCGGAGTCAAGACGTGCCGGACCCCACACACTCGGCATGGCCGCCTTGCCGCCTTCAATGTCCTTGGCAAGCCCGCTTACGTATTTACTTTCCTGCACCGTTGGATTGCGGGGCACGACCAGCGTCCATAGGGGTGGCTCGTGATTCTTCCAGGCGCTGTCAAAGGATTTCTTGATCTGCTTGCGTCTGGTTTCCCTGAACCCTCCGGAAAACCCCTCTGGGAAATGCTTGAGCTGGAAGATCCGGCTGACTTCACCGGCGACGTACAGGGCTACGTCGATCCCGCCATCACCGCCCCTCCCGTCGATGACTTCAGCGGTGGATTCAGGGGGACAGTGATACTTGCGCATCAGCAGCGCTTCGACCACACGGTTGAAGTCGTTCTCGCTGATGTGGGCCCAGTCGATACTGCCTTCATGCATGGTGTCTGCCTACTCCTCGAATTGGCGGCTGATGAAGCCTGACATGCCGGGAACGGTAAAGCGGACGGCGCCATGATCAGGGGCGTAAATAAGGCCTTTGGAGATGAGGCTGGATCGGGCAACGGTCACCTGGCTCGCTGCGCGCTTAAGGCGTGATGCGACCTGGGCAGTGGACGAGGCTTCGTCATGGTCCTCGGCCATGGCGCGGAGGTACTGACGTTCTGCCGGTGTCGCCCGTTGCCAGCGTGCCCTGAAGAACCCTGCGTCGAGTTGTTCTGTCCCTATTTCTATGGCCAGTCGGGCGTCGTCAAGGTTGACTGTTTTGCTGGAGGATACGTCCCAAACGGCCTTGCCGTAGGCCTGAAGAAAGAAGGGATACCCGTCTGCCGCTGTGACAAGCACCCGAAGGGCGTCTGCGTCCAGGTGCGCACCCAGCTGGTTCATGGGGAGGCTGATGGCGTCTGCCGCCGACGCGTGGTCAAGGGCTCCGATGGTGCGGTAGTCAAAGAGGCGTTCGGAGTATGACCTTGTGGCGCTGAGTTTTCCGGGCAGGTTGGGCAGCCCTGCGCCGATGATGAAGAAGGGCCAGCCTTTCTGACCGGCCAGGTGCTGGACAGAAATAAGCGCTCCCAGAAGTTCGTCATCCAGGTCCTGCATCTCGTCGATGAAGATTCCGAAGCCGCTGCGGGTTTTACCCATAGCTGTCGCTATGTCTTCGACGAGTTCCTCGAGGTCAATGTCTAGGTTCCCGGAGTCTGCCCGCCCTTCCGTGGCGCCGAGTGTGGCTGACACCCCCGTAACGCCGTGGGTGAAATTGAAGGAACCAATACTGCCCAGGACATCCTTTACGTAGTCCCAAGCGGACCTGGTGCGCAACCTTCTCGCCCCCGCTTCGATCGCACGGGCCAGTTTTTGCCGTGTTGCCTTCCTGCCGTCAGGAGAGGGCTGGGCTTCTATCTGCACAACGAACCAGTCATGCCGCTCTGCCTGTGCGGCGAAGTTGTTCAGCAGAACGGTCTTGCCGACCCCTCGGAGCCCGGACAGGAGCATTCCCCGTTCGGTCGCTTGGCGTTTGGTCCTGACGATCAGACGGTCAAACGCTTCTATTTCTGCTTCGCGTCCCTCCAGCGCTGGGGGCTTGAGGCCTGAGCCGGGGGCGAAGGGGTTCATGTCGGAGTCCACCCGGACAGTCTATAGAAAAGTATGAGTCGGTATAAGGATTTTTTTATACTGAAGGATATTTTTTTATGAAGTAGAAATAGGTGGCGGGTACCCGTTTGGGGAACCCTTTACGGGAGGATGGCGGGTGCGACATGGACGCCGCTAGATTTACCCCGAAGCCAAGCACCCCCTGAGCTCGATGCCTAGCTAAAAGCCACTTGCACGGGCTTGAACCTGAAAGGCCCGCCGCATCCGGGAACGTCATTACGGACACCGTCGACGTCCATCACAACCAGCTGAGCTCTCAGGTCCATGCGAGATGACAGGTCGAAAGAGCAGTCATTTCTAACGATCTGCCGGCGCAGCTTGGGATAAGATTCTTGCCTGGTTCGACGGAAAAGAACGCGGTACGTATTGCCGAATGCCTCGCCCCGGACTCTCACCAGTGGAGAGATATGGATTTCGTCGCCCAGTTGAGTCAACGAGGCGCTTCCGTCTCGAGGAGCAACGCGGTATTCGGAACGGGCGTGCGGAAGAGGAACCTTTACCGGACGACCAATTGGCGTCAGACGCGTAAGACCCGAATCCGCAAGAACCCTCACCCAAGCCCGACTTCTCTCCGCCCCCGACTCGAGGAAGGTATTGATGCTTGGCCTCGCTCGTGTCCATTGAGGGCAAAGGCGCGTAGATTCACCCCATGGGGACACAGGAACTCTGGACCGACATCGTCAGGTGGCTGAGCATCAACGCCCCCGTGACGGCCAAAACCATTCGGGCACCGGCACCGGAGCCCCTGATTCGCTCATTTGAACAGGCCGCACCGAACGGCTGGCCGAGCGATCTGTCGACCCTGTATCGCCTCTTCGACGGTGCGGAACCGTCAACGGCGGGGTACATCCTCCCGAGGTATCGCCCACTTCCCCTGGAGGAAGCTGAGAAAGAACGACAAATGATGCTTAGCATCATGGCGGAGGACGGGGCGGAAGCAAATGCAGAATTCGAACGGGCAATGAGTTCCCCAATCTACCGAAACCTGCGGGCGGTCAGTGAATCCCACAGCAGCGTTCCTCTGCCCGAACCCCATAAACCCTACGACCCAGCAGATGCTGAAGCTGCTGAAGCCGGTACCCGCGCCTGGATCTTCATCTCCTCGTTCCTGCCAATCGCAGACAACAACGCCGGCGACTACCTGTTCGTCGATCTCCGGGCCGGGCGGCAGCACGGCTGCGTCAGCGAGTGGTTCAAGGGCGAGGCTGATTGGCGCCCCGCCATCTGGTCATCCGTCGAAGAACTCCTGGAAGAAACGCTGACCAGCCTGCGAAAACAACGACCAGTATTCTTCTCCATGCCCTCGGTCATAGAGGGCTGTCTGAATTGGAAATTAGTCCGGGAACGGTAAGCCAGCAGAACAGGGAGCCCCTGAACGCCTGTCCCCCGACCGTGCACCCAGATCTCGACTCGTGGTCAGGAAATGAACGAGTCAATAGCGACCGTTTCGACGCCTCCCTTCTTTTGCACTCGGAGTGCCTCCCGGACAGCCGCTGGACTTAGGATTCGGGCGTCCCTTTGGGGAACCCTGAGCGGGCGCCTTCTCGATTCGTGTCAGTTGTGCGCGGCTGCTGCTGCAACAGCCAGCGGATCCGCCAGGTCCCTTCCCAGGATGTGGGTGATAGTCGGTGTTGGTTCCGTCGAGGAATCCGTGAGCTGCAGCGGTGTGGATGGACAGCAGCATTGAGGGCTGGAACGGCAACAGCCCTGCTGTGTTCAGGGACTGCCTGAGATCCTCCATTGTGCCGGGCCGGTACGCTGACCCCAGCCGGTCCGCGACGTCCTGGCCCGTGATCACCCTTTTCCCGACCAGGTTGTAGGTCCGGCCGCTGTGCGGTTCGGGGTTCTGGGCGACGATTGACGCCGCTTCGGCGAGGTCTTGCCGAGCGACGGCCGCTACCCCGCCGTGGCCGAACGGAGCTGTAATCACTCCATCTCGTGGCGTGAGGAGCTGACCGATCAGCTCGGCATATAAGCCGTTCCTCATGACCGTCCACGGGAGCTCTCCGTTCCGGAGGCGGCGTTCGGTCCACCGGTGGGCTAGGGCGAATCCGAGGTGATCGCCGTCGTCGGCGAGGCTGGTGTAAATGATGTGCCGTACTCCGTCGCGTTCCGCGGCCGTGATGGCGTTCTCGTGCCGGTTGATGACGACGTCGTCTTCGGCGGTCCCGGCGGAGATGAGGACCAGCGTGTGTACGCCGGCCAAATCGATCGTTGGATCGTCAAAGTCCAGATGACGGAGCGGGCCGTTGCCGCCAGGGTTGCGGGTTCCCCCGACTGCCGGCGCACCGGATTCCGTGAGGTGTTCGAGGACTGCTGTGGCGAGGTGGCCGGAGGCCCCGGTAACGAGAATCATGCATGAGCTCTTTTCGCTGGTACTTTTCGGTAACTGGACTTATCCTCAGTAACCAGCTGAATATGCACAAGGAGGCACTCTGATGTCAGGCAGTCACACGGAAGTAACCGCGACGCTTGAGCCGTGCGGTGATGCCGGTCATCCGGACTGCGGTATCCGTGACGTACTGGATCGGATCGGCGACAAATGGTCGGTGCTCGTCATCGTGGAGCTGGCCTCCGGTACGAGGCGTTTTAGGGAACTGCAGCGCGCGATCGACGGTATCTCCCAGCGCATGCTGACCCTCACCGTCAGGCGGCTCGAACGCGATGGCCTAGTCACCCGGACCGTCTATCCCACGGTCCCTGCGCAGGTCACCTACGAGCTCACGCAGCGCGGAAGCAGCCTCACCCACCTGGTCAAACAGCTCGCGGACTGGTCACTGGAACATAAGGATTCCATCGGGCAATCGCGGGAACTGTACGACCAGCAAAACCCGGACCACGCGATCCGGTAACCGCCCAATAGCCGTCCTGCCGATCGGCTAGCCGGACCGTGTGCGGAACGTTCAGCGGGACGCTTCTCGGGATTGATGAAAACTGCGCCGCCGGCATATAGGCTCCAAACAGTGGTTCACATTCAAGGGGGCACAATGAAGCGCAGGTGGTTGTGGCATTACACGCTTCCTTTCCTATTTCTTGGCATGATGTTGACATCTTGCGGAGACACGAAAACGGGCGGACCGGGAGCTGCCGTACCCACACCCAGCTCCGCAACGCCCACCAGCTCAATGCCTGGTTCAACCGGCACAACCCCACCCCAGGAAACATGCGCGGCGTTCCTGCCCTCGACACCGTGCACCAGATACACCAGCGTTTCCGGGACCACTAGTGGTAAAGAAGTACCCTGGGCGGCCTCCGGAAGGGTCAAAGCAGCGTTGACTTCCGTCAACGGAGAACTGCAGCTGAGCGTGACCACCGGATGCGGACCCTTGAGTGCCCAAGCAACAATCACGGGGAACACACTTACTGCCAAGGACATCGCAACAGGCGCGTCGGGCTGCACGGCCGATACCGGCGAGCAGCAGCAGTGGGTGGAGAATTTCCTCAAGCGGCCCATTGAGATGGCATACAGCCAAGGCATTCTTAGCTGGACGAGCGGAACAGAAACACTCAGCTTCAAAGGCAAGTAAATGTAACAGCCCGCCCAGGGACCGTTGGCGGAAAAGGCGGCTAAATCGCTGGCAGGCGGCCAAGGTGGGCCAATTCAGGTTGTTTCAAGGAAAGGCATTCGTAGAGGGATCCTTGAGCGGACAGGGTTAGCGCGTGCCGCAGTCATCCGTGCGCTGGTGAACGGCTTGGCTACTTATGCTTTGGACGGTGCATTCTTGGGGAGTAAGTCCAGGAGTTGTTGGGTGTGTGCCGGAATTTCTACGGTTGCCAGCCCGGTGATGATTTCCCTCAAGGGAACAGGCTCATCGACCAAGACTTCGTCGTTCGACAGGAGCCTGCTGGGCACCATGGTGTCGAGTTCGGGCTCGCTGAGTGTGGCGCCGAGTGCGCGCAGTGCCTCTGCCTGGGCGCGGATGCGAGCCTGAAGTCCGGCGGTGCCGCCGGTCAAGGTGATCGCGTGCCTGATGGTCCATGTGTCGAGAGCGATGCGGTTGTCGTACGTGGTGTTGATTCCTGCGGCCACAGCCGAGATGGCCGCGATTGTGGTCGCGTTCACGAGCGTGACGTGGGCCAGGATCTGCTCGGCATCCCATTCCCCGTGCTGCGGTGTGGAGTGGGATTCACCCGCATCCGCGGCAGCGGCGGCGTTGAGCAGCGATTGGTAGGCATCTCGAAGTTGGGTGGTGTTCATGGTGTTTTCGCCTTCCTGTGGTCGTGGTGTCCGGGTGATAACTGGCAGTGGTGAGCGCTTTATGTGTGCGCGGGAGACATGCTCCAGGGTGCTTGCGGGAGTACTTCGCCGGTTTCCAGGAGGGATTTTAGGTTCGCCAGGACGGCCGGCCAGCCGTGGGAGATACCGTTCAGCATTTCCCGATTGGGAAGATTCTCGTGGGTCACGGTGAGCCGGACGATGTCTTCGTGGGGCTCGACAAGGAAGGTCACAACCGATGGTTCTCTTGGGGTCTCCGCGTCGGGAGCGTCCTCGAAGGTGATGACCAGGCGGGTGGGAGGTTGGACCGTGATTACGCGTCCGGTCACATCAACGATGCCGGATCCATCGATGCGCTGATGTTCCCACGCCGAGCCTGGCTGCCAGTCCGACACGTTTGCATGAGCCCAGTACTGCGCGGTCATGTCTGCGTCGGTCAGGGCCTGCCATACCTGGTCAGCGCTTGCCTTGATGTAGGTGACATAGACGTAGGACGGAACCGGGATGGGTTCGGTACTCATGGCGCTCTCCTCTGCTTGGGTCTTGATTGCACCGATCGTTCGCAACCGGGGCTTGTCGAACTCCGCGATCCACCGCTTCTCGATTTCCTGGATGGGCGTCGGGTTGAGGTAGTGAAGGCGTTCGCGTCCACGCCGCACGACAACCACCAGGTTTGCCTGCTCAAGGACATCAAGGTGCTGCGTTGCTGACTGCCGCTTCATGTCCAGGCGTTCGCACAGCTCCCGCAGCGTCTGACCGTTGTGCTCACGCAAACGGTCAAGCAGCAACCGACGGGTCGGATCAGCCATCGCTTTGAAGACCGAGTCCATTTCTCTGTCCTCAGAACTCATACAACCAATATGCAGGCAATCACCTGCACATTGTCAAGCACCAGAGGTCTGCTCACTCAAGTTGGTCCTATCTTCGGCGCCCGCAAGCCGGTCCCCCACGGGTGCAAACACTTCTCAAATTTCCGGAGCGCGATCGCCGCGTTTCCGCAGCCGGTCCATTCGCATAGGACCCGCCCGCAAAAATGCCCGGTGAGGGAACCCCATACGGGACACATTAGGAAGGGTTCTCAGGTGATGGCGATGTCCGGTCCCTGAATCGCTCTCCAGAGCATGCCGTGGTTCGGACTCGGCACGCGTCGAAGGAGGAAACCTAGTCAGCGTCGTATGGGGTGTCGAACAGAGTGACTCCCCATTCCGGGTTCTGCAGGACGATACCGGTCTCCCGTTGCACGAACTGGAGCGGGTCCTGGAGATAAATTGCCATCCGCGTCCCACGGGAAGCCGCAGGCGCCACAAAACTTTCCAGCGTTCCCGGATCAGGCGTGATGGCTTGGCCGACAATGGTGACTCTAAGCGCGTATGAAGCGCAGGGGATCCGCACGGAAATCCATGGACTGCCGCTCACGCTGGCGAACCTGATGGCGTAGTCGCCCCTGCCCACCCCCGGACCGGAGGGTACGTCGGCCGGGACCATGGAGCCGGAAGTGAAGTACTGGCACACCAGCACTCCGTTGGTGAGAGCATCTTTCGAACCTTGGCCTAAGCAGTCGTCGGCGCAGGCCATTAGCAGTGGCATGCCCCATCAACGCTAAGAACAACCCTTCTAGTTGACCCCTGCCTTGATGGCCCGCGAACAGCTACGGAAGAACCAGTTCACCGTCCACGCGGCGCGGGATGCCCAGCGGGTTGCTTTCGCGCAGTGCCGGGTGCAGCACCGTTTCCGGAGCATCCTGGTAGGCAACGGGGCGCTGGAAGCGGCGGACCGCCGTCGCGCCTACCGAGGTGAACAGGGACGTGGTGGCCGGGTACGGGCCGCCGTGCTGCTGCGCCCAGTTCACGGCGACGCCGGTGGGCCAGCCGTCGAACAGGACCCGCCCGGCAAGGCCGGACAGCTGCTCCACGAGGTCCCCGATGTCCTCGCCCGGCTGGGCGTGGACAGTGGCGGTCAGGCTGCCGGGAACTTTGGCCAGGACGGCGGAGAGTTCTTCCTGGTCAGAGAATTCGATCAGCATCGTGGTGGGGCCGAAGCACTCCTCCAGCAGCTCGTCCGGGCGCTCCAGGACGTTGGCGGCGGAGGTGGAGAACACCACGGGCGCTGCGCCGTTGAGGGTGGCGTCCTGGTCCGCGGTGCCGCTGACGATGGTCACGCCGGGGAGCGAAGCCACGTTGCGCATGCCCTCCGGGTACGCGTCGGAGATCCGGGTGGTGAGCATGGCCGCCGTCGGCTTGTCCTTGCTGGCCTCAGCCAGTTCCGCGGCGAATTCTGTGCCCGCCGGGATGAAGACCAGGCCCGGCTTGGTGCAGAACTGGCCGGCGCCCATGGTGAATGATGCTGCAAGTCCCGCCGCGAGCTGGCCGGAACGTTCGGCCAGCGCGGCCGCGGTGATGACCACCGGGTTCAGGCTGCCCAGCTCGCCGTAGAACGGGATGGGATCGGGCCGCGAAACCGCGAGGTCAAAGAGCGCCCGGCCGCCCGGGATGGACCCGGTGAAGCCCACGGCCTTGATGGCGGGATCCTGCACCAGCGCGGTACCCACCTCGCGGCCTGCCACAAGCGCGAACAGCCCCTCCGGCGCTCCGGCCGAACGCAGGGCTTCGGTGACCACTTCGGCCGTCCGCTCGGACAGCTTCAGGTGGCCCGAGTGGGCCTTGACGATCACCGATGAGCCCACAGCCAGGGCCGACGCGGTGTCGCCGCCGGCCACCGAGAACGCGAACGGGAAGTTGGAGGCCGAAAAGACTGCCACCGGGCCGATGGGACGCAGGATGCGGCGCAGGTCCGGCTTCGGCGGGGTGGCGGAGGGATCCGCGTGGTCAATCACGGCTTCGAGGTAGGAGCCTTCGGTGATCACGCGTGCGAACAACCGCAGCTGGCCGGAGGTGCGGGCCACCTCGCCGGTCAGCCGGACGGTGCCGAGGCTGGTCTCCGAATCGGCGATCTCCACCAGCTCGGCCACTTTGGCGTCCAAGGCGTCGGCGACGGCATTGAGCCAGCCTGCGCGCTCGGCGTCCGACGCGGCAGCCGCGATGGAGGCCGCCCGGGTGGCGGCGGCCGTGAGCTCGGAGAGGGAAAGGGTTGCAGTTGTCACTGGAAAGTCCTGTTCGTCATGTCTGCGGTCAGTCGTGATTGCGAGCTGTCAGGTCTGCGGGTTGTCCGTGAACCGGAAGCCGAGTCCCGGCTGGTCCGTAAGCGTGAGGCGGCTGTTGCTGAAGCGGACCGGTGCGGGCCCGGCCAGGATGCCCAGCTGTTCGAACGACGCGTCCTCCACGTCCTCCACCAGGGTGGGCTCCGCCAGGGTAAGGGCAAGCTGTCCGGACAGTTCCGGCAGCAGGTGCGGCATCACGCGGATGCTGTTGGTCCGGGCCAGCTCCACGATCCGCCGGAACGGCGTGATGCCGCCTACCCGGATGATGTTCGGCTGGATGATGTCCACCGCCTCCGCCTCAATGAAATCGCGGAAACGGTAGATCGTGTGCAGGTTTTCGCCCAAGGCGATGGGCACGGGTGAATGCTTCCGCAGCCTGCGGTAGGCCCAGAGGTCGTCCGCGCGGAGGGGCTCCTCGAGCCACTCCAGCCCGTACTCCGCGAGCACGTCCAGGGCCTTGAACGTGGTGGGCAGGTCCCACCGCTGGTTGGCATCGATCATAAGCTTCCGGTCCGGTCCGAGGACGGAGCGGACCGCGGCGACGCGCTCGGCGTCCTCGCGGATATCGGGCTTGCCCACCTTGATCTTGACGGCCCGGTGGCCCGCGGCAATCCAGCGCTCGGTCTGGGCCACCAGCTCCTCCAGCGTGTAGTGGAGGTTCACCCCTGAGCCGTACACCTCGGCGGACTCCTGCCGCTGGCCCAGCAGGCCCGTGACTGAAGTACCGGCACCGCGTGCCTGGAGGTCCCAGAGGGCAAGGTCGACGCCGGCCATGGCTATGGTGGTCAGTCCCCCGCCGCCGGCCTCATGCAGCCGCTTCCACAACGCGTCCCATACCGTCTCGGGATTGGCGGGCAGCCCCTCAACGAAGGGCGCGATGTCGTAGTCGAGGAGCGCTTTGACGGCCTGCGGGCCGATGGTGGGCGTCCACGAAAAACCGTGCCCCGCGCCGCCGTCGTCCGTCTGGATCTCCGTAACGATCACGTGGTTTTCCGGTGCCTCCACTCCCCAGCTGCGGCGCAGCGGGACAGTCAGGAGGCGGGTGGTCAGACCGGTAATGCGCGGAGCGGTCCGGACGGTTTCGACGGCGGGCGCACTCATCAGCGGCCGGCCAGCTCGTAGCCCTTGGCCAGGATGGACTTCAGCTGGAGCAGCTGGTCCTCGGTGGGGTCCACCAGCGGCGGACGGACCGGGCCGACAGGAAGTCCGCCCAGCCGCAGGCCGGCCTTGACCAACGAGACGCCGAAGCCGGGGGTCTGGTCCCGGAGCTGCACCAACGGAGCGTAGAAGCCCTCCAGCAGGGCGTTGCGGCGGTCCTCATCGCCAGAGACAAAGGCGTCGTAGTACGCCTTGGCGATCTCCGGTGCCATGGCGAACGCCGCCGAGGAGTAGAACGGAATGCCCAGGCCCCGGTAGGCGCCCTGGGTCAGTTCGGCCGTCAGGAGCCCGTTGAAGAACGCGAAGTCCTCGCGCCCCGTGGTGCGGACCGCGGACACAATCTCCTGGGCCAGGCCCACATCGCCCAGCCCGTCCTTGAAGCCGATCACCTTGGGGTTGGCGGCGAGGCGGACCATGGAGGCGGCTGTGAACTTGGCGTTGCCGCGGTGGTACACGATCACCGGGAGGCTGCTGGCGTCCGCCACTGCCTCGATGTACGCCACCAAACCGTCGGTGGGGCCGGTGACCAGGTACGGCGGCAGGACCAGGAGTGCATCGGCTCCGGCTTCCTCGGCAACACGGGCGGCGGCGATGGCGTGCCCCAGCGGCCCGCCGGCTCCGGCCACCACTGGCACTTTACCTGCCACAACCTCGACGGCGGCGGTCACCACGGTGCGCACCTCGTCGATGCTCAGGGCGTGGAATTCGCCGGTGCCGCAGGCAGGAAACACGCCGCCGGGTCCGAACGGCAGCCTCGAACCGATGTGCTCCTTGAGGAGCTCCACATCCACGGTGCCTTCCGGCGTGAACGGGGTGACGGGAAAGAACAAAACGCCGTCGAATTTCATGATGTCTCCTTGGCATCGCTGCCGGCGCTTACCAGCGCGGCGGATGTCTCGTCGTTGAGGGTGGAATCGGTCTTCAGTTCGGTCCGCCAGCTGCGCTTGGGTTCCCAGCCGAGCAGTTGACGGGCCTTCGCGATGGAGAAGGCCGGGCTGGTGCCGGTCAGGCCGGCGGCGAGGGCTTCGCTGCCGGGCAGGAACCGTGGCATCAGCTCGGCCAGCGGTGCCGTGGCCAGGGCATCAGCGGCCCCCACAAAGAAGGTTTCGCCGTTCGGGACGGAGTCCATCTTCTGCAGGAGCACGTCCAGGAAATCGGCCACATCGCGAGCGTCCACGTAGTTGAACAGAGCGGGCGCGGACAGGGCAGGATCGGCCAGCCGTTCGGCCAGGGTATGGCCCTGCTGCGTGGGCGCGCCTTCCCATTCTTCCGGCGAGATGACGTAGCAGGGCCGGAAGGCGGCGTAGCGGATCTTCTCCCCCTGCGCCGCGGCAAACATCTGAACGGTCTGCTCGGCGATAAGTTTGGACAGCGCGTACGCGTTCCAGGGCTTTGGCGCCGTTTGCTCATCCAGCGGGAAGCTCGCGGGCAGCCAGCCCGCCGGGCAGCCGTAGCCCAGCACCGTGGGGCTGCTCGCCGTGACGATCTTGCCGATCCCCAGTTCCGTGGCCGCGCTGATGACAGCGTAGGCAAGGCGGGTGTTGGTGGCGAAGATGACGTCCTCCGGCGCGCTGAACGGAACGGCGATCGCTGCAAGGTGGATGACGGCGTCGGGCCTGGCCTCCCGGAGGAGGCGCAAAGCCTCGCCCGGGGCCAGCAGATCGCCGGTTTCCTGCACAACGCCGGCCAGCAACTGGTCCGCCGGGATGGCGTCGCGGTCCACCGAGATGACCTCGTGGCCCGCTGCCGAGAGCCCCGCCACGACGCTGCGCCCCAGCCGGCCGGAGCCGCCGGTGACAAAGATCCTGCTCATGTTGGTTCCTTTAGGATTTCGGGCGGACTAGGCGTCGCGGCGAAGGTCTGCGCCGAGGTGGAGATCCTCGATGCGGACGGGAAGGGAGGACTCCAAGGAAAGGTTGCCGGCAATGCCCACGGACACGGAGCGGAGGCCGTCGAGGTATCCGGACGGACGGCCCAGCGGGTCCTCGCCGGGGCCGTTGAAGAGGTCGGAGAGGAGCAGGTCGTCGCCGCCGCCGTGGCCTCCTTCGCCGTTGACGATGGGCACCTCGTAGGCTGCTTCCCAGTGGCGCTGGACCACCAGGCGTTCGCCGTTGCGGCGGACGGCGTCCTCCTCCTCGATGGGGGTGGCGCTGGGGTCCACCACGGTCTTCTTGTCCGTGCTGTTGAGGACGGCGGCACGTTCCACCACTACAAGTTCGGCCCGGCCTTCGGTGCCGTTGACGGCCACGCGGTAGCCTTCCCACGGGCTGTGGGCGTTCAGGGAGTAGCTCAGGCGCGGGCCGCCCTGGTACTCCACCACGAGTGCCAGGTTGTCCTCGATGGTGATGCCGCCGGTGAAGACGTCCTGGTCGCGGCGGTAGCCGTCGTAGTGCTCGTTGTCCAGGAAGAGGGCCTTCAGGCGCTCATCCTCACGCAGGTCCAGCGCAAACGGATCCTTTTCGGCAGTAGCGGGCGCGCCGGCGTCGGGCGTTCCACGTTCCGGACGGGGACCCAGGCCGCGCTCGGCGGCATTCTTGTCGCCGTAGAACTTGAGGCCACCGGAGGCGAACACGCGCTCCGGGACGTCGTTGATCCACCAGTTGACCAGGTCGAAGTGGTGCGATGCCTTGTGGATCAGCAGGCCGCCGGAGTTCTTCTTTTCGCGGTGCCAGCGGCGGAAGTAGTCGGCGCCGTGGACGGTGTCCAGGACCCAGCTGAAGTCGATGGAGGTGACCTTGCCGATTACACCGCTCTGGATGATTTCCTTGAGGGCGCTGTTGCGGGGTGAGTAGCGGTAGTTGAAGGTGACCACCACGTTGCGGCCGGTTTCTGCCACGGCCTTGGTGATGCGGCGGCAGCCTTCGGCGTCGATGGTGAGGGGTTTTTCGACGACGACGTCGGCGCCCGCCTCGAGCGCCTCCACGATGTAGTCCGCGTGCGTGTAGTCCGGAGTGGTCACCACAACACGGTCGATGTTGTTGGCCTGGATGTAGGCGGTGAGGTCTGCGGGGTCAAAGGAAGCGACGGGTCCGGGCGCACCGAGTTCCTGGATGAGCTTCTGGTAGAACTCCACGCGGCCGGGGTTGACGTCGGAGAAGGCCACCAGTTCCGCGGTATCAGCGTGCTTGCCGAAGATGGCCCGGATGTACATCTCGGAGCGGCCACCGGTGCCGATGAGGGCGATGCGGGCCCTGGTACTTGTGCCTGGCTCCGGCGCTGAAGTGAAGTCAGCGGTAGCAGAACTCGATTCGGCTGTGTTGACCATGAGGGTCCCTTTCGGAGGCTTCAATACTCGGCCGGACTGCGGCCGCTGGTGGTGCGCTGGGCTGTGGTACTGGCAAGCGAGAAAGCGTTTTCTCAGTGCTGCTACATGATTTCTATCAATAGACGTGCGGTCCCGTCAACCCTTATCCTCTCTAAGAGAAAGCGCTTTCTTACAGAAAGGGCCCCTGCGGCGGTGGCGAAGCCAGCATCCGGCGCGCCGAACGAATGGAAACCGGTTTCCGAGAGCGTTGTATGCTGTCCCACGGGCGCCGGTAATCACGGGGACCGGGACTTACGAAAGGCAGGGCCATGGCCAGGAAATCGGCAACCGGCAGGATCGGCATTGCGGACGTTGCCGTGAAGGCAGGGGTTTCGCACGCCACTGTTTCGCGCGTCATGAACGGCAACTTCACCGTGGACCCGGACATCGCGGCACGGGTGCGGGCGGCCGCCGTCGAGCTCAAATACCAACCCAATCCCGTGGGGCGCAGCCTGGCGCTGGGAAAAACGGACACCATCGGCATTGTGGTGCCGGACCTTGCAAACCCCACCTTCCAGGCGATCCTGCGCGGATTGAGCCGGGCTGCGGCGGAGGACGGCTACCGCGTGCTGATTGCCGATTCCTTCGAAGTCTCCAGCGAGGAAGCCATCCTGGCCGGCGAGGCCCGCCGGCGCTGCGACGGCCTGGTGCTCTGCGCCCCGCGTATGAGCGATGCCGAGCTCGAGGAAATCGCCCCGTCGCTGCACCCGCTGGTCCTGATCAACCGGACGACGGCGGCGGCCGGGATTCCGAGCCTCGTGGTGGACTACGGGCAGGGAGTCCAGGACCTCGCCGAGCACTTGGTGGGCCTCGGCCATACGCGCCTGGCCTTCCTGGCCGGCCCGGCAGGCAGCGCCTCCAACGGGCTCCGGCTCGAGGGCCTGGAGGCGTTCAAAACCCGGCACCCGCAGGTGGCCGTCACCATGCTCGACGGCGGCTCGGACTTCGATACCGGCCACGGGGCGGTGGACTCGGTCCTGGCCAGCGGCGCCACCGGCATCCTGGCCTTCAACGACCTCGTGGCCATGGGCCTGATGAGCGGCCTGCACGAACGCGGTGTGTACGTTCCGGGCGACATCTCCGTCACCGGCTTCGACGACATCCCGTTCGCCCGCTACACCACACCCACCCTGACCACCGCGGCGGTTCCGATTGCCGAGCTTGGCGGCCAGGCCTGGCGTGAACTGCGGGCACTCATCCGCAAGGAAGACCACGACGCCCCGGGCAGCCGGTACCAGCCGCGCCTGGAAATCCGGGCCAGCAGCGGGCCCGCCAAGGCGCCACGTACTGCGGCCCACGGCTGAGTTGCCCCGATTCCCTCCGCGAACTGCCATGTCGACGCCGGGTCAGCCCTCCGCCGGGCGCCCGACCCCGCCCTCGCGGTAGTACCCCTCGATGTGGGCAGCCACCAGTGTGGCCGCGCGCGCGCCGTCGTCGTTCCTGATGGCGGCCAGAATCTCCCGGTGCTCCGCCTGCAGGCGCGACGCTGTGGCATCCCAGTCCGGGAGATTGGCCGTAAACCGGGCGGTGTAGCCCTGGATGGATTCGCGCAGCGAGCCCATCATGGCGCTGACCACGGCATTGCCGGCGGCGTCCGCGAGGGCCAGATGGAACCGGATATCCAGCGCCAGGAAGTCATCCGCCGTCCGGGCAACGCGTTCGACGGCGTCCATCTCGCCCAGGAGCGTGGCGGCCAGGTCCAGCTCCGGAGCGTCGGGCTTGGCCCGTGCAGCCGCCCAGGTCTCCAGCAGGATGCGTGTTTCCACGATGTCGGACACGGGCAGATGCTGCGTGGCAACGTGGAGCCGCAGCGCGGAGCCGAGCGCCGCCGTCGGATCCGAAATCACCACCGTCCCCGCTTCCGGGCCGGAGCCAACCCCGGCCCGGACCACGCCCATGGCCTCCAGGATGCGGATGGCCTCGCGCACCGATGTCCTGGAAACCGCCAGCTGCTCGGCGAGCGTCCGTTCCGCGGGCAGGCGTCCGCCCACACTCAGCTGTCCGTCGGAGAGCTGCTTTTCGATCCAGGTCAGGACAAGCTGGTGCGTACGCATATCGCTATCGTAGTTGATGTGGTTGGACCACATGGCCTAGAGTGTGGTTAGACCACAGCCCGATCCCCTGCGCCAGGCCCACCAACGGAGGCAGCCATGACCCACACCATCCAGCCGAACAATCCCGAGGTCACCCCGGCCCCGGATGCCACGGACGTCCCGGCCTCCACCGCCACCGCGCCGAGTCCGGCCGCTTCAGCGGTGCCGGCTGCGCTGAAGCGCCGCATCCCCAAGTACTCGGACTTGGCCCCGCTGATGCAGTTCAAGAAGCCCGAGTTCAGCAAGGAAGCGCGGCTCAAGCGCGCCAGCACCATCTGGGACCTGCGGGACATGGCCAAGCGACGCACCCCGCAGGCCCCATTCGACTACACGGACGGCGCCGCCGAGGGCGAGATCACCCTGCGCCGCGCCCGCGAGGCCTTTTTGGACATCGAGTTCCGGCCCGGCATCCTGCGCAACGTCTCCAGCATCGACCTCAGCACCAACATCCTGGGCAAGCCGTCCCGGCTTCCCGTGGGCATCGCCCCCACCGGCTTCACCCGCATGATGCAGTCCGAGGGTGAATACGCCGGCTCGCAGGCAGCAGAGGCCGCCGGCATTCCGTACACCCTTTCCACCATGGGCACGGCGTCCATCGAGGACGTTGCCGCCGCCGCGCCGAACGGCCGCAACTGGTTCCAGCTGTACCTGTGGACGGACCGCGACCGTTCGCTGGAACTGATCGAGCGCGCCGCCAAGGCCGGCAACGACACCCTGATGGTCACCGTGGACACCGCCGTCGCCGGCGCCCGCCTCCGCGACGTCCGCAACGGCATGACCATCCCACCGGCACTGACTATCAAGACCGTGCTGGATGCGTCCTACCGCCCGGCCTGGTGGTTCAACTTCCTCACGCACGAGCCGCTGACCTTTGCCTCGCTATCCCGGTACACCGGGACCGTCGCCGACCTCATCAACTCGATGTTCGACCCCACGCTGACGTTCGAGGACCTGGACTGGCTGCGCGAAACCTGGAAGGGCAAACTCGTGGTCAAGGGCATCCAGACCGTTGAGGACGCCCGCAAGGTGGTGGACCACGGCGCCGACGGCGTGGTGCTCTCCAACCACGGCGGCCGCCAGCTGGACCGCGCGCCCATCCCGTTCCACCTGCTGCCGGGCGTCAAGGAGGCCTTCACCAAGGACAACTCGGACGCGGCCATCATGCTGGACACCGGCATCATGAGCGGCGCCGACATCATTGCCGCGCTGGCCCTGGGCGCGGACTTCACGCTGATTGGCCGCGCGTACCTGTACGGCCTGATGGCAGGCGGCCGGGCGGGCGTGGACCGCACCCTGCAGATCCTCGAGAAGGACATGGCCCGCACCATGGCGCTGCTGGGCGTAAGCAAGATCTCCGAGCTGACCCCGGACCACGTGCACCTGCTCAACAAGTAACGCTGCTCGCCCAACTAGGTAGCAGTAAGTGTCGTTTTGAGCCCTCAAAACGACACTTACTGCTACCTACTTTGGGTTAGGGGCTACTTTTTGCGGCCGAACTTGGGCAGATTCGGGAGGTTGGCCAGCAGGTCCGCGGCCTTTGTGGCGGCTCGGCCCACGGTGCGGCCGATCTGCTGCGGGACGGTGTCGTCGCTGAGCGGGGCCACGGTGCCGCCGGGAATCACGACGGCGGGGCTCAGTTCGGCGCCCGTGCGCTCGAGGACGGCGGCAGCGGCCACGTTGTCCGACAGCGGGGTAGCCACGGGCCGTTCGGTGCCGGCGTCCGCCTCCGCGCGAGGTGACTTGGCGACGGCGGCCGCCGGGCCGACGTCGAACGTCTCCAGCCAGCTGACGATCCCCTCAAGCGGTTTGGGGTTCAGCGCGTAGTAGCGCTTCTGGCCCTGCGCCCGCATGCTCACCAGCTGCGCCTCGCGGAGGACTTTCAGGTGCTTAGAAATGGTGGGCTGGCTTGCGGAGAGTTCTTCCACCAGCTCGCCCACTGCCTTGTCCCCGGCGCGCAGGGATACCAAAATGTCGCGCCGGGTTGCTTCCGCAATGACGGCAAATACGTCGTCTGTCACCATGCCTCCCACCCTAGCGACATATACGCCGCCAGGCATCAACTATTTCGCCCGTGACCGCCCCGCGTGGGTTGAAGAAGGATCAGTCGAACCAGGGATCAAGGCCGTGCAGCGGGAAAACGGCTTTGCGGGTGGCCATGACGGTGCGGTCCACGGCGTCGTTGGGGTCGAACCCCACTTCCCAGGACCGCCACCAGAGCTCCACGTCATCGCCCATGAGGCCCGGGGTGTCCATGCCGAACTTGTCCGAAACATACGTGCGCCAATCCTCCGGCACCGGGGTCTGGAGCGGAACGGGACGCCCGGCGGCGATGGCGATCAGGTGGCTCCAGGAGCGCGGCACAACGTCGGTGACGCTGTACCCCCCGCCGCCCGTGGCGATCCAGCGGCCCTCGCAGTGCCGGGCAGCGAGATTCCCGACGGCGGTGGCCGCCTCACGCTGACCGTCCACACTGATGTTCAGATGGGCCAGAGGGTCACGCCGGTGCGAGTCGCAGCCGTGCTGGCTCACGATGACTTCGGGCTGGAACGCGCCCACGAGCTGCGGCACCACTGCGTGGAAAGCACGCAGCCAGCCGGCATCGCCGGTGCCCGACGGCAGGGCAATGTTGACGGCACTGCCCTCAGCCTGCGGACCGCCGATCTCGTTCGCGAAACCGGTCCCTGGGAACAGCGTGAGTCCGCTTTCATGCAGGGAAATGGTCAGGACCCGGGGGTCGTCCCAGAAGATGCTTTCCGTCCCGTCGCCGTGGTGCGCATCGACGTCGATGTACGCCACGCGGCGGATGCCGCCGTCGAGCAGTCTCTGGACCGCCAGCGCGGAGTCATTGTAGATGCAGAAGCCGCTGGCACGGTCGCGGGCCGCGTGGTGCAGGCCGCCGCCGAAGTTCACGGCGTGGAGCGCGGATCCGTCCAGGATGGCGGACGCAGCGATCAGCGATCCGCCGGCGAGCCTCGCGGCGGCGTCGTGCATGCCGGCGAAGGCAGGATCGTCGTCGGTGCCAAGTCCGCGGGCTTCATCCGGCGACGTCGGGTCATCGCTGACCCGGCGAACCGCGGCCACAAACTCAGGCGAGTGCACGGTTTCCAGTTCGGCATCCGACGCAACCTCCGGAGCCTCCACGGACACATGCGCAAGGTCCAGCAGGCCCAAGCTCCGGGCCAAGCGGGCCGTCAGGTCCATGCGCTCAGGAGCCATCGGGTGGCCCGGGCCAAAATTGTAGGCCGTCATGGCCGAATTCCACACCACCATCGTTGGTGGCGCAGGCTGGCTGAGACCGGGCAGGAATGTCATCAATGACAGGCTACCGGAGGACGCCACTGCCCCAGCCCGGCCATTACGCGGGCATTAGTGGTTTACTACTGGAGGAAACAGTTTCAACCGAGGAAAAGCCCCCCATGACGCAACGCCAGACGAGGCCCCGGAACCCGGCAAGCTGGCACCCCGCCGCACCGGAGCGCGAAGGCCTCTGGATCTTCACCCGCGTACGCGACTTCGTTGACGATATTGCCAATACGTCGCCCGCCCGGCTTGCCCTGAGCGCCTTCGGGGCGGTCTGCCTGGTCTTTACGTTCATCCTCTCGCTGCCCATCTCCTCCGCCACCGGCACAGCCACTCCGATACACCAGGCAATGTTCACGGCGGTGTCCGCGGTCTGTGTGACCGGCCTGACGGTTGTTTCGACGGCGGTGCACTGGTCCTTCTTCGGCCAGCTGGTCATCCTGATCGGCATCTTCGTGGGCGGCTTGGGAACCCTGACCCTCGCGTCGCTGCTGGCCCTCATGGTGAGCAAGAAGCTTGGCGTCCGCGGCAAGCTCATCGCGCAGGAAGCCATGAACAACGCCGGCCGGCTCGGTGAAGTGGGTACTCTGCTGCGGATCGTCATCGTGACCTCCGTGGTAATCGAGGGCGTCCTGGCGCTGGCGCTGATCCCCCGGTTCATGACGTTGGGCGAGCCCTTCTGGCAGTCGGTATGGCATGGAGTCTTCTACTCAATTTCCTCCTTCAACAACGCCGGCTTCACCCCGCATTCGGATGGCATTGTGCCGTACGAGACCGACCTGTGGATCCTCATCCCGCTGATGCTCGGCGTGTTCCTGGGCAGCCTGGGTTTTCCCGTGGTCATGGTCCTGCAGCAGAACGGGCTCAACTGGAAAAAGTGGAATCTCCACACCAAGCTCACCATCCAGGTGTCCTTCATCCTGCTGGCCGCCGGCACGCTGCTGTGGGCGCTGATGGAGTGGGACAACGCCCGGACCATCGGCCACATGGAGCTCGGCGACAAGATCACGCACTCCCTCTTCGCCTCCGTCATGACCCGCTCGGGCGGTTTCAACCTGGTGGACCAGAACCACATGGAATCCACCACCATGCTGCTGACGGACGCGCTGATGTTCGCCGGCGGCGGTTCGGCGTCCACGGCGGGCGGCATCAAGGTGACCACCATCGCCGTGATGTTCCTCGCCATCGCCGCGGAGGCCCGCGGCGACTCCGACGTGAAGGTGTATGGCCGGACCATCCCGCAGGGCACCATGCGGGTGGCCATCTCAGTGATCGTCGCCGGCGCCACGTTGGTCTCCGTCTCAGCGTTCCTGCTGCTGCAGATCAGCGGCGCATCCCTGGACCGCGTGCTGTTCGAAACCATTTCAGCCTTTGCCACCGTGGGACTGAGCACAAACCTCAGTGCCGAACTGCCGCCGTCGGGCGTGTATGTCCTCACCGCCCTGATGTTCGCGGGCCGCGTCGGCACTGTCACCCTTGCAGCTGGCCTGGCCCTGCGCCAGCGCAGCCAGCTGTACCACTACCCGGAAGAGAGGCCCATCATTGGCTAATTCCTCAGGCGCCCCCAACCGCCCCGCCCACAACGCGCCGGTCCTGGTGATCGGGCTGGGCCGCTTCGGCTCGTCCACAGCCGAGCAGCTCGTGAAACAGGGCCGCGAGGTGCTGGCGATCGAACGCGACCGGAACCTGGTCCAGAAGTGGGCGCCGCTCCTCACCCACGTGGTGGAGGCGGACGCCACCAATATTGATGCGCTGCGCCAGCTCGGTGCACAGGAGTTCAGCTCCGCCGTTTGTGGCGTGGGCACCTCGATCGAGTCCTCCGTGCTGATCACCGTGAACCTGGTGGACCTGGGCATCGAGCACCTCTGGGTCAAGGCCATCACGCCATCACACGGCAAGATCCTCACCCGGATCGGCGCGAACCACGTGATCTACCCCGAGGCCGACGCCGGCGTCCGTGCCGCACACCTGGTCTCCGGCCGCATGCTGGACTTCATCGAGTTCGACGACGACTTCGCCATCGTGAAAATGTACCCGCCGCGCGAGACGGTGGGCTTCACACTGGATGAGTCCAAGGTGCGTTCCAAGTATGGCGTGACCATCGTGGGCGTGAAGTCGCCCGGCGAGGACTTCACCTACGCCCGCCCGGAAACCAAGGTGTCCGCCCGCGACATGCTGATCGTGTCCGGGCACGTGGACCTGCTGGAACGGTTCGCGGCGCGGCCGTAGTCCCCACCCGCGAAGATGTCAGCCGAGCTGCCTGGTGATCTCTGCGGAGCGGTCCGCTGCGGCGCGGGCGCCGGCGGCGATGATGGCCGGAATGCCCCGGTCGTCGAAGGTGGCGATGGCCCTTTCTGTGGTTCCGTTGGGGCTGGTCACTCCCTTGCGCAGGGCCGAGGGATCGGCGCCCGGCTCGGCCAGCATGAAGCCCGCGCCTGCGACTGTCTCCCGCGCAAGGAGCAGCGACAACTCGGGATCCAGGCCCAGCTCGACGCCGGCAGCTGCCATGGCCTCGGCCAGGTAGAACGCGTAGGCGGGACCCGAGCCGCTGATGGCCGACAACGCATCTACCTGATCCTCGCGCACCTCCACCACAGTGCCAGTGGCCCGAAGGATGTCCTTGACGGTCTGGAGCTGTTCCGGCGTGCAGTTGGTTCCGGGTGAGACGGACACGACGCCGCGGCCCAGCTTGGCAGGGGTGTTCGGCATAGCGCGGATCACCGGCTGTCCGGGAGGCAGCGCAGCTTCCAGTTGCGCCAGCGACACGGCTGCGGCCACGCTGACAACGATGGCCTTCGGTGACAGGGAGCGGCTGATCTCGCGCGCCAGGTCGACGGTGCCCACGGGTTTGACGCCAAGGATCACCACCGCGGAGCCCTTGGCCGCGTCTTTGTTGTTGTCCGGTTCCTCTTCGCCAGCGACGGCCGTGATGCCGTGGTGGCGCAAAGCCAGCTCCTCGGCGCGTTCCGCACGCCTGACTGTGGCTATGACGTCGGCGGGGTCCGTCCCGGCGGCCAGGAGGCCGGACAGGATGGCTTCGTTCATGGATCCACAGCCCAGGAAGGCGATTCGGTTGCTCATGCTTCCATCATTGCAGTTCGGGTGGGCCGTTGCAGAAATGGAAACGAATCGGAAAAACCGGGAACCCGCCGAAACCGATTCACAGCCGACTCCCATGTTCGCTGCAGCTTGCACACAACTTCGCCGCCTAACGTAGTTATTACCTCATTGAGGGTGCGAGTGATGCGGCAAGCATGGGGATGTTTGCCCGAGGCGCCGGTGGTTTGCAGCAGGTTTTCCCCCATTTTCCTGCTGTGGACGCCGGCGCTTTCGCGTTAACGCTGTTTTCAAGCCGCGGCGGGCCTTAGGCGGGTGAAGCCTCGATCGTCTGGCGTGCCGCGGCGGGCTCCATGATATGCGGGGCCGGATCCAGCGGACCGGCGAATACCAGCTGGTCGAGCCGGCGCAGGATCAGCCCTTCACGCAGCGCCCACGGGCAGATCCTGATCTTCTTGAACTTGAACATTTCCAAGGCAGCCTCGGCCACCAGAGCCCCGGCGAGCAGTTGGTGCGCGCGGGCCTCTGACACGCCGGGCAGAAAGAGCCGGTCCTCGGACTTCATGGCTGAAATGCGCTGCGCCCACACGCCCAGATCCGTGGCGTTAAGTGTGCGCTTCACGTAGGGCCCTGCTGCGCTCGGGGCTGCTCCGGCGACCCTGGCGAGCGACCGGAAGGTCTTGGAGGTTCCAGCCACAACGTTGGCGCGGCCCAGGCCGTCGAACTGCCTGACCGCCGGGGCGAGGGTGGCCCGGATGTAGCGGCGCAGCTCTTTGACGCTCTTGGCGGAAGGCGGGTCCTCAGCCAGCCAGTCGCGGGTCAGGCGGCTGGCGCCCAGCGGCACCGAAGTGGCCACTTCGGGCAGTTCGTCCTGCCCGAAGGCCATTTCGAAGGAGCCGCCGCCGATGTCCAGGTTCAGGATCGGGCCCGCACCCCAGCCGTACCAGCGGCGGACGGCGAAGAAGGTCATGGAGGCTTCTTCGCTGCCGGTCAGTTCCTGCAGGGTGACAGTGGTTTCGTGCTTGACCCGGGCCAGCACTGCAGGGCCGTTAGTGGCTTCACGGATGGCAGACGTACAGAAAGCCAGAAGGTCGTCCGCTTTGTGCCTGGCGGCAAACTCCCAGGCTTCAAGGACGAATTCGGTCAGCTCGTGCTGCCCTTCGTCGGTGATGTTGCCGTCGGTATCCAGGTATTGGACCAGGGATATGGGCCGTTTGTGCGACGCAAAAGGCACCGGACGCGCGCCAGGGTGGGCATCCACCAGGAGAAGGTGGACAGTGTTTGACCCGATATCAAGGACGCCTAGCCGCATCCTGCCATTATTCCCCCGCCCGGGCCCTCACTCACAACCTGTACTAAAGATGTCAGTTTGCGGAGGCGTCCTCGGGTGCGCCGTCGGGAAGCTCATCCGCCCGCTTGAAGTCGCGCTTGATGTTGGCGACGCCCTCCGGGTTGATCTCAAACCCGTACGCAGCGCCGGGGTTGATCACCATGCCCAATTCCTCGCCAATGTTGGCGATGATGGCTGCACCCTGGGTCCCCAGGACGTTCGGGGCCGCCTCAAGATACTGCTCGTCAACGCGGCTGGGGTGCGAGAACACCGCAAGGACGGGCTCGCCGTCGGCGTTCGCCAATACCAGCGGCTCCACCTGGGAATCCTCCCCCTCGATCCCGTCAGTGCTGATGACGTAGACCTCGCTGTTGAGGAAGGACAGGATGACGTCCACCGGGCTGCCCTCGGGCTGGCCGCCCAGGGCGAGCTTCTCTTCGAGTTCGTTGAGCGGCGTGAGATCGGCTGTGCCGGGCTGTTCAGTCATGTATCTACTCGACCACGTTGGAGAGCCCGGCGCAAACCGCAAACGGGAGGAGCGAAATCCTCGGCGTGCTCGCTCGTTCCTCCCCAGCGACTCCCTAACCTCGCAAGCTCGGCCAGGGAACCCCGTCGCAGTGGGCCCACCTTAGACGCACGCTGCCGGATTCCTCCCCTCCCGTTTTCTACTGTTTCAACCGGCTCCACCACAGGGCGGAGTTGGGCCGACCGAACACCCGGCGCTTATTTTTTAGCTGGAGCCTTCTTCTTGGCCGGGGGCTTGCGGGCCGTTGTGGCGCGCTTGACCGGACCCTTGGCCCGCTTCTCGGCGAGGAGTTCAATGGCCTGTTCGCGGGTCAGTTCCTCCAGCGACGTGGACCGCGGGACGGTGATGTTGGTGATGCCGTCGGTGATGTACGGGCCGAAGCGGCCTTCCTTCACCACGATGTTCTTCTCGGAAACGGGGTCCGGTCCGAACTCGGCCAGCGGGGCCACCGCGGCACGGGCGCCGCGCTGCTTGGGCTGGGAGTAGATCTCCAGTGCCTGCTCCAGCGTGATGGTGAAGATTTCCTCTTCGGTGCCGATGGAGCGGGAGTCCGTGCCCTTCTTCAGGTACGGACCGAAGCGGCCGTTCTGCACCGTGATGAGGTTGCCTTCGGCGTCCTCACCCAGGGCGCGGGGCAGGCTCATCAGCTGCAGCGCTTCGTCCAGGGTCACGGAATCCACCGTCATGGACGCGAACAGCGAACCGGTGCGCGGCTTGGCCTTGACGGGCTTTTTCGGCGGCTTCGGCTTGCCGTTCTTGTAGTACTCCACGGGCTGGTTGGCCAGCTGTTCCTCGGTCATCTCCGGGATGACTTCGGTGACGTACGCGCCGTAGCGGCCGTTCTTGGCGACAACGCTGTGGCCGGTGTGGGGGTCGTCGCCCAGTACGCGTTCTTCCGGCGCAGCCGTTTCCATCAGTTCGATGGCCTTCGCCGCCGTCAGTTCGTCCGGCGCCAGGTCCTCGGGGACGTTGGCGCGGGAGTTCTCCACGATTTCGCCGGTCTTGGCGTCCACCGTGGCAGCGGAGCTTTCCAGGTACGGGCCGAATTTGCCCACCCGCAGCGTGATCTCATCCGTGATGGGAATAGAGTTGATTTCCCGGGCGTCGATCTCGCCCAGGTTGTTCACGATGCTGAGCAGGCCCGGGTCGGAGTCTTCGCCGTAGTAGAAGTGCTTGAGCCAGGCGGACCCAACGGCCTGGCCGTTGGCGATCTTGTCCAGGTCGCCTTCCATGTCCGCCGTGAACTCGTAGTCCACATAGTCCGTGAAGTGCTGCTCAAGCAGGCGGATCACGGAGAACGCGATCCAGCTGGGCACCAGCGCGGAACCCTGCTTCCGGACGTAGCCGCGGTCCTGGATGGTGGAAATGGTGGAGGCGTAGGTCGACGGGCGGCCGATGCCCTTCTTCTCCAGCTCGGCCGTCAGCGACGCTTCGGTGAAGCGCGGCGGCGGCGAGGTTTCGTGGCCCACAGCCACAATGTCCGACGCCGTGAGGGCATCGTCCTTGGCCACGTTCGGCAGCCGCCGGGCTTCGTCGGAGTCGTCGTCCCCGCGGCTTTCGTCCTTGCCTTCTTCATAGGCGGCCAGGAAGCCCGGGAACGTGATGACGGTACCGGAGGCGGAGAACTCAGCGTCCCGGCCATCGGTGGCCACGGCACCCAGGCGGATGGTCGCCGTCGAGCCCTTGGCGTCACCCATCTGGGATGCGACGGTGCGCTTCCAGATCAGTTCGTACAGGCGGAACTCGTCGCCGGAGAGCTGCTTGGCCACCTGCGCCGGGGTGCGGAAGGAGTCACCGGCGGGGCGGATGGCCTCGTGGGCTTCCTGCGCGTTCGCAGCCTTGCTGGTGTACACGCGGGGCGACGCCGGGATGTACTCCGGGCCGTACAGCTCGGAGGCCTGGCGGCGGGCGGCCGTGACGGCTTCGTCGCTCAGCGCCGAGGAGTCGGTACGCATATAGGTGATGTAGCCGTTTTCGTACAGCCGCTGGGCCACCTGCATGGTGCTCTTTGAGGAGAAGCGGAGCTTGCGGCCGGCCTCTTGCTGCAGCGTGGAAGTGGTGAACGGCGCCGCCGGACGGCGTGTGTACGGCTTGGTGTCCACGGACCGGACGCGGAAGTCCGCATCCTGGAGACCGGCGGCCAGTGACGTGGCGAGTTCCTCGTTGAGGTGCGCGGCATTGCGCGACGTGAGGACACCGTCGTCGTTAAAGTCCCTGCCCGAAGCGACCTTGGCCCCGTCAACCGCAGCGAGTTTCGCCTTGAACGAACCGGAACCGGCGCCGAACTGGCCCGTCAGGTCCCAGTACGAGGCGGCCTTGAAGGCCATGCGTTCGCGTTCACGGTCCACCACCATGCGGGTGACCACGGACTGGACGCGCCCGGCGGACAGGCCGCGGGCAACCTTGCGCCAGAGCACGGGGGAAATCTCGTAGCCGTAGAGCCGGTCCAGGACGCGGCGGGTTTCCTGGGCGTCCACCAGGGCGGTATCAACATCGCGCAGGTTGTCCATGGCGCGGTGAATGGCTTCCTTGGTGATTTCGCCGAACGTCATCCGGTACACGGGGACCTTGGGCTTGAGCACTTCCAGCAGGTGCCACGCGATGGCCTCGCCCTCGCGGTCCCCATCGGTTGCGAGATAGAGGGCGTCGGCATCCTTGAGCGCGGCCTTCAGCTCGGTGACCTTTTTCCGCTTGTCCGCGGACACCACGTAATACGGTTTGAAGTCGTTTTCGATGTCGACGGCGAACTTGCCCACCGAGGTTTTCTTCAGTTCTGCAGGAAGCTCAGACGGCTGCGGCAGGTCGCGGATGTGACCAATGGAGGCCTCTACGATGAAGCCCTCGCCGAGGTACTTGGCGATGGTCTTGCTCTTGGCCGGAGACTCCACAATCACGAGTTTCTTGCCTGTTTTGGCCTTGCTTGGCACGGTGCTCCTACAGAAAAAGGTTGCTCGGGCAGATGAGCCCATATTGGCCTAGTTCACCATATTTTGGACAATAGTGCGCATTCATGTGGAAAACCCGTTGACTCATCAGGCACATCCGGGACCCCGATTTGGGGTGTTCCGGGGCCCGCCAAACCGCTATTCAGCAGGCTCGGAAGGAACCAAGAAACCGTCGCTGACCAGGTTCGCGACGTCGTCGAGCAGCCTGGTCCGGAACGCGTCGCCGTCGAACCCGCCCTCTCCGGCAAGGCTCCCGCCGAGCAGCGCCGCGAGGGCTCCGATGATCTGGCCGACGGAGAGGTCACCGTCGGAGGCGGAGACAAATCCGGCGAGTTCGGTGGTGAGCAGATTGGTCCGGCGCAGGCCCGCGCCCTGGCGCAGCAGGATCACGCCGGGGTGCTCGGCGCCGGGGCGCTGATGGCGTTCCTCGGTGACGTCGTCCGCGACGAGCAGGTGCGCGTCCGCCAGGCTGTTGGCGGCCAGCCAGTCGGAACGCTCGACGGCGGCGCCCACGTGAGGCCCGATGGGCTGCTCAATGGGGTACGTGATTTCCTCGAAACGGCTGATGGAGGCGGCGCCGGATTCCGACAGCGGCCGGCGCAGCCAGATCATCCCGAAGCCGATCCCCGCCACGTTCCGGGAGGCGAAGTCCGCCAGGTAGGCGGCGTAGGCGTCCCGGTAATGCTTCCGGTCGCGGGATTCGGACGCGTCCTGCAGCCACGTTTCGGCGTACTGCTCCGGGCCCACCTGCTCGCGCTGGATGAACCAGGCATCCGCGTCCGGACCGATCCAGCTCTTGGGCCGTATGTACCACTCGGTCCCCGCGGGAATTTCCCAGTTGCCCAGCAGCTGCGCGGTGCCGCCCGGGGCCAGGGCACCGGGCAGCGCCGCCACGAGCGAGGACACAATGTCATCGCCGGGCAGCCCGCCGTCACGGTAGGTGAACTGCCCGGACGCGTGCTCGCCCAAGGTCCGCGGCGTGATCACAAACGGCGGGTTGGACACCACCAGCTCGAATTCCTCCCCGGCCACCGGCTCCAGGAGCGAACCCAGCCGAAGGCTGACCCGGCCCTCCAGCATGTCCGGGTCCAGGTGCAGGGCCGCGGCATTAAGCAGGAGGTTGAACCGGGTGAAGGCCAGCGCCCGTGTTGAGATGTCCGTTGCCGTCACGTGCTCGGCATGGTGCAGGAGGTGGAAGGACTGGATGCCGCAGCCCGTGCCCAGGTCCAGGGCCTTGGCGACGTGGCGGCGGACGGTGGTCTGCACCAGCGTGGTGGACGCCTGCCCGATCCCCAGCACGTGGTCGTGCCGGAGCATGCCGGCCTGCTGGTGCGCGGCGAGGTCGCTGGCCACCCAGAGCTCGGCGCCGCCGCTGCCGTCCTCATTGGCGTCCCAGCCGTACGGCCGCAGATCCGCTTTCGCCTGCAGCAAGTCCTGCGCCGGCTGATCGGCGGCGGGCAGCTCAGGGCCGGGCCGATCTGGGCCGGGCACGGGCTCGAGCAGCCCCAGCTCCACCAGGCCGTCCGCCCGTACTCCCGGCAGCGCGGCGTCGAGCGTTTCCCGTTTTTGCGGTTCCGCCAGGAGCCAGAGACGGACGACGGCGGCGAGCGCCGCCGTCGTCTTCTCACCGTGCGCAGCCTCACCCCCTGCCGCATCAATCTGAAGGGCGCTTTCGGTGGCCAGCAGCGCCGGGATGATCTGGTCCCGGTTCAGCGCGCGGTACGCTGACTCGCCCAGCAGCCCCGCCACGCCGTCGAGCGTGTAATCCACCCGGCGCAGGTCCGCGGCGAGCGCCGTCAGCAGCCCGGGGAGGTCGCTGCGCGGGGCATCGGGGGTGTTGCCGGCCAGGAAAAGCGTGGAATCAGTCACCGCCCAAGTCTATTGGCGGGCACGCTTCCTCCTGACGGGCTACAGGTTCTCCGCGGCGTAGATCTTCAGGGCATCCCGGACGAAGCCGGCACCCTCCGCGCCGCCGTAGTTCTTCGCGAAGCGGGGGTCAGCAACGTACATTTCGCCGAGCCCGGTGACGTATGCCTTGACGTCAGCGTTGCCCTTGCCGTCAGCCTGGCCGCGGGCGTCCGACGCCGGGGTGCCCGGGATGCCGGTCAGCCATTCGACGTGCCGCCTCGCGATGTCCTGGGCCTCCGCGCTGTCCGGTGCTATACCCCCAGTGGCGGCGGCGATCCAGTCCTCGCCCAGCTGCTGCGAGCGCTGCTTCCACGCCGCCTTCTCCTCGGTGCTCATGCCGCGCCACCACGAATCCCCCTTCGCGTAGGCGTCCTTGCCCCAGCGTTCCTCCACTTCGTCCTTGTACTGGGTGTGGTCGAAACCGTTGAACATGTCTTCTGCCATGATTTCGCCACCTCCTTTCACTGCCTCGATGGTTTGTGTGACCGACGCGATCTGCCGCGCAAGCCTGTCCTGTTCCTGCTTGAGCCATTCGAGATGCCCGGTGAGTGCCTGGGCGGCGTCCGTTTCATCGTCGAGCACCTGGCTGATCACCGGCAGGCCCAGCCCCAGCCCGCGCAGAAGCAGGATGCGCTGGAGCTGCACCAGCGCCGCCTGGTTGTAGTAGCGGTAACCGTTGTGGCCGGTGCGGCTGGGCTTGAGCAGGCCGATGTCGTCATAGTGCCGCAGCGTCCTGCTGGTGGTCCCTGCGATCCGGACGATGTCCTGGATGGACCAGTCCATGTATTCTTCCTTTCCTGCTCTGTTTGCGGGATGGTTCGGACGTTCTGGTCCGGCTGATGGTTCAACGATAAATGTTGACGTAGCGTCAAGGTCAAGGGACTGAATCACGGAGCACAGATGGAGCCGGGTAAGTTGGAAGCATGGCTGTTATTCCTTCGTCCTTTCCGCGCGCCCTCTCCGCTGTGGCTGCCGCAGCTGTCCTCCTGGGCCTCTCTGCCTGCGCGCAGCAGCTTTCGGTGGAGAACGCCGATGTGCCGGCCTGGAAAGCCACGGCACTGCCGTCGGCCAGCGGCGTTGTTGCCGAGGACTCCGGCAAGATTCTCAACGCCCAACCCATTGACCATACGGAGAACGTGCCGGCAGGCAAGTACACGCTGACACTCGTCTGTGAAGGCGGCGGCAAGGCCTTCCTCGCAGTGCGGTCCGGAGGCAAGGAACTCGCCGACCTCGGGGCCGCCTGCTACGGTGCCCGGGAGTCCATCAAAATCACACTCCCGGAACCCGGACCGCTGCAGCTCAGCGCCTCCAGCGTCGACGCACCGCTGATCTACGCCTACCAGCTGGTAACTGCGGGTTAAGTCCCTTCGAATCCACCATGCGGCTGACCGCCGGACGGGTGATGCCCGAGGCTCTGGATTGGGGTCCCTGCCCGGCATAGAGTCGGAGTATGCCCGCAACGCAGGGGGCGCCGCCGCCCCGCAGGGCGGTACTTCGTCCGGGCGCTTGCCCGTCCCGGTCAGTCTCCGTGCGCACCCGGGTGAGGGCCGCCGTCGTACTCTGGACGGCGGGCGCACTCGTGGCCGGAACTGCGCTCGCCGGATGTGAATACACGTACGACGAAGGGTGGCGTCCCGCCGAGGCCCCGGCCGCGCCGGAGGTGACCGAGCCGGGGCCGAGCGCTGAGCTGTGGCGGAACGATCCCGTCAGCGAGGCTGAAATGGAGGCCTGGCTGACGGAGTCCCAGGTGGGGCCCGGCCTGCAGGTGGCGCATAGGACGTTCGGCCTGTTGCGCGCGGAAGAAGTCCGAACGGACGCCACGGAGCCCCTCCCCGCCGGAACCTACGTCCTGGTGCTGGTGTGCCGCAGCCAGCGGCGCGTCGACTTCAAAGTCCGCAATGACGAATTCACCATGGTGGACCTCAGCCTCCGCTGCGGATCACGGCGCGAAAGCGTGATCTACCTGCCCAAGGAAACGGTGCTGCATTTCCAGGTCGAAGCGCAGTCCCCCGCCAATTTCGCGTACCGGCTGTCCCGGCTCTGAACTTTTATGCCTGCCGGCTCTGAACTTTCAGCCAGCCGGCTCTGAACCGGCAGCGGGGCTCAGACCATGCAGCTCAGGCCACGCAGCCTTCGGGGCAGCGCAGCGTCTCCGGGCTGGCGGCACACTCGGCGCAATACAAGGTCAGCGTGCGGCAGCTCGGGTTGGAACAGTTCTCGAACTTGCTGGTGGGCGCGGCACAGCGGACGCACTCACCGATGGTCTTGGCGTCCTCGCTGAATTCCAGGTGCATGCGCTTGTCGAACACGTAGAGCGAGCCTTCCCAGAGGCCCTGGTCCTTGAACGTTTCGCCGTAGCGGACGATGCCGCCGTCGAGCTGGTACACCTGCTTGAAACCGCGGTTCACCATCAGACTGGAGAGCACCTCGCAGCGGATGCCGCCGGTGCAATAGGTGACCACCGGTTTGTCCTTGAGGGCGTCGTACTTGCCGGAGTCGAGCTCCTTGATGAAATCGTGGGTAGTGGCCACGTCAGGGACGATCGCGTCCTTGAACTTGCCGATCTGGGCCTCGAAGGCGTTGCGGCCGTCGAAGAACACCACGTCCTCGCCGGCCTGTTTGGTGGCCTCCACCAGTTCGTGCAGTTCCTCGGGCTTGAGGTGCGTGCCGCCGCCCACCACACCGTGCTCATCCACCTTGAGTTCGCCTGGCGCGCCGAAGGAGACGATCTCGTCCCGGACCTTAACGCTCAGCCGCGGGAAGTCCTCCGCGCCGCCGTCGGACCATTTCACGTCGATGCCGTGGAATCCCTTGTATTCGCGTGTGGTCTTCACGTATTGCTTGACGGCGCCGATCTCGCCGCCCACCGTGGCGTTGATGCCGTCCTTGGAAAGGAGGATGCGTCCGGTCAGCCCGAGTTTTTCGCACAGGGCACGCTGCCAGAGCCGCACCGCGTCCGGATCAGCGATGGGGGTAAAGCCGTAAAAGAGCACAATTCGGTTCAAAGCCACGTATTTAAGGGTACTGGGTTGCCGGAGAACGGACCCGCCGATTGGCCGGGGGCTAAGGCTGCGCCGCTGCGATGGCGGCGTCGCACCTGTTCAGGGCGGTTTCGGCCGTCCGGTACCCCAGGACGACGACGGCGAACGGCACCGCGGTTGCCGTCACGGCGGCCCCGAAAGCACCAGCGCCATTGTTGAGGGCGAGTTCTGCCGCACCGTCACCAACGAGGCGCGGCACCACAAACAGGACCACGGCAGTAAGAAGCCCACCAAGTCCCGGCCGTTGCGCTCCTTCGGGCTCGGAGCGTGATCCCAGAAAGTCCAGCGGGCGCTTCGAATTCCGGTAGGTCAGTGCGCCGGCCACCAGCGGGACGAGCCCGCCGGCAAGCCAGACCCAGTAAGCCACGCCCGTGGCCGTCTCCCAATACCTGGCGCCGCCCACCATGGCCACCATTAAGGCGACACAAACCAGCAGGGACAGCGGAAAAGTGTTCTTGGACGGTTCCTTGGCGGCGGGCATGCCGTCAGTCTTGTCCTGTCACGATTGCATAGGCAAGTCACATCGGGGGCACCCTACCCCTGTTGCTTGTGTCGGGGCTGGAATACTCTCATGACATGAGTCCGGACGCCTTGGTTGAAGACATCACACGCCTTCTTGAAGTCTGGGTAGCTGGCTGGGCCGGCTGCCGCGGTTACCAGACCTCAGTTGAGGGCCGCTTCCCCGCTGCACTGCGGGCCGACACCTCCGGGGAGTGGGAATACTTCGCCCATGACCCCTCCGAGAATGAGTTCGCTGCCCTGGCTGCGAAGACCGCCGAGGCCCCGGCCAGGGTCCTGACCATCCTCACCAATGATGTTGCCCGCTTCAGTGCACTGGCCCAAAAACACGGGCTGAACGTCACGTCCGCATCGCAGGCCATGATGATTGTGGACATGGCCACGCAGGATACGGAAGATCCGTGGCTCTCCGACGACGAATTGAACCTGGTCACCTCCCAGCTCGACGGCGTCCACCACGCAGTGGTCCGCTCGAGTGACACTGTAGCGGCGAGCGGCAGGGCTTTTGTGGTGGGCGAGACTGCAGTGTTCGACAAGATTGTGGTCCAACCCGCGTTCCAGCGCCGCGGACTGGGCAGCTTCATCATGAAGGCCCTTGCGGCGCAGGCCATCGGACCGTACGTGGAGAACGGCCTGCTGCTGGCCTCGATCGACGGCCAGAAGCTGTATTCCCACTTGGGCTGGTCAACTGTTTGCCGCGTGCTGATGCTGTCCACGTCCGACGAAGGCGCAGACCTTTCCGTGGGGTGATTTTTCCTCGGGTGAAAGAATGTTGGGGTGAACCCCCATGACTCCCTGATTCCATTGCTGGGCCGAGGCCCGGACCCGGAACAGCTGCGTCATGTCCGCACCATCCCAGCCCGGCAGGCAGTCCACGAACCGTGGCCAACGTGGGCGCACCCGGATCTGGTGGCCGCTTATGGCTCCCTGGGCATCCACGAGCCGTACCGGCACCAGATCCAAGCCGCCAACCTGGCCCACGGCGGCGAGCACGTGGTCATCGCCACCGGCACCGCCTCCGGAAAGTCCCTGGCCTACCAACTGCCGGCACTTGACGCCATCCACCGCTCCGAACTGCGCGTCCTGTCCGAACCGGGAAAAATCCACGACGACGGCGCCGTGACACTCTACCTCTCCCCCACGAAGGCTCTCGCTGCCGACCAGCTCGCAGCCATCCGTTCCCTGAATCTGCCCACCGTACGGGCCGAGACGTACGACGGCGATACCGAACCCGCGTCCCGCCGGTGGATCCGGGACCACGCCAACTTCATCCTGGCGAATCCGGACATGCTCCACTTCGGCATCCTTCCCAATCACGCCTGGTGGGCCAGCTTCTTCCGGCGGCTGCGGTACGTGATTGTGGATGAGGCCCACAGCTACCGCGGGGTGTTCGGCTCGCACGTGGCCAACCTGATGCGCCGGCTGCGACGCATCTGCGCGTACTACGGTGCCGGGACCACCCACCCCGGTCCGGTGTTCATCGCCGCGTCTGCCACGGCATCTGAGCCAGGCTCATCCTTCGGCCGCCTGATCGGGGCGCCGGTCCGGGCCGTTGCCGAGGACTGCTCGCCGCACGGTTCCACTACGGTGGCTTTCTGGGAGCCTGCGCTGACCGATCTCAAGGGCGAGAACGGCGCCAGGGAACGCCGCACCGCCGTTGCTGAAACGGCCGATCTGCTGGCGAACCTGGTTTCGTCCCGCATCCGGACCATCGCCTTCATCAAGTCCCGCCGCGGTGCGGAGACAATCGCTTCGATCACCAAGCGCCTTCTGGACGAAGTGGACCCCAGTCTTCCCCAACGCGTGGCCGCCTACCGTTCCGGCTACCTTCCGGAAGAACGCCGGGCCCTGGAAAAGGCACTCCGCTCCGGCGAACTGCTGGGTGTCTCCAGCACGTCCGCCCTTGAACTGGGCATCGACATTTCCGGGCTGGATGCCGTCCTGGTCGCGGGCTGGCCAGGCACCAGGGCGTCGCTGTTCCAGCAGATCGGCCGGGCTGGGCGCGCGGGCCAGGATGCGATTGCCGCGTTTGTGGCCAGCGATGATCCGCTCGACACCTACCTGGTGAACCATCCCGAGGCGATTTTCGACGTGTCGGTGGAGGCCACCGTCTTTGATCCCTCCAATCCCTATGTGCTGGGGCCCCATCTTTGTGCCGCCGCCGCGGAGCTTCCGCTGGGCGTGGCTGAGCTTGGCCTGTTCGGCGGCACAGCAGAGAAGTTGTTAGGGCAGCTCGTGGCGCAGGGCTATTTGCGCCGCCGGCCGGCGGGCTGGTTCTGGACGCACTCCCAGAGCGCTGCGGCCATGGTGAACCTTCGTGCCGACGGAGGCGGACCGGTGAGCATCGTTGACGCCGACACCGGCTCCCTCCTCGGGACCATGGATTCGCCCCAGACGCACTACCAGGCGCACACAGGTGCCATCTATGTGCACCAGGGCGACAGCTATGTGGTGGAGGACCTGAACGAAGACGACCACTGCGTGGTGGTCCGGCGCGCCAACCCCGACTACTACACAACGGCCCGGGACGTGACCCAGATCGAAGTGCTCGAAACACTCCGGACCGAGCACTGGGGCGATATCGCCGTCCACTTCGGTGATGTGAAAGTGACAACACAGGTGGTTTCCTTTCAGCGCAAGGCCTTGATTTCAAACGAAATCCTGGGCGAGGAGCCGCTGGAGCTGGGCGCCCGGGACCTGTTCACGAAGGCCGTCTGGTTTGTGGTGGAGAACCGTTCGCTGACGGGCGCCGGGCTCATCGAGGCGCAGTTCCCGGGGGCCCTGCACGCCGCCGAACACGCAGCGATCGGCCTGCTGCCGCTGGTGGCCTCCAGCGATCGCTGGGACATCGGCGGAGTATCCACCGCCATCCACGCCGACACCGGCGCGCCCACCATCTTTGTGTACGACGGGCACCCCGGCGGTGCCGGCTTTGCCGAACGGGGCTTCGACAAGGCAAAGGTGTGGCTCTCGGCGACGCGCGACGCCATCAAGGCGTGTGAATGCGAGTCGGGCTGCCCGTCCTGCGTCCAGTCCCCCAAATGTGGGAACAAGAACAATCCGCTGGACAAGGCTGCCGCCGTCACGCTC
Organism: Pseudarthrobacter sp. MDT3-1; assembly: GCF_054510755.1. Taxonomy (NCBI): domain Bacteria; kingdom Bacillati; phylum Actinomycetota; class Actinomycetes; order Micrococcales; family Micrococcaceae; genus Pseudarthrobacter; species Pseudarthrobacter sp. MDT3-1. Next base: position 40,700 of record NZ_JBTNDX010000023.1, read on the forward strand.
ATCGACGTCCTCCTTAAAGACGCGCGCGAAAGGCCTCTCCGCAGTGCGGAATTCCTGGCGAGCACGGAGCCGTTCAGCACCACAGGCGCTCAGGGCGGCGGTCCGGCCCGCGCCTGACCGGTTGCGGCGCCAACCAGTATGCGTGCATTTAGCTCCGTTCGGACCATGACGGTCTGGCCGGCCCCTTCCGTACAGCTGACGAGGGCCGCCTCATGGCGGCCTGCTACCTCGGCGGCCACCGTGCAGGGGTCTCCCGGAGTGATCCCGCGCAGGGCATCGGCCGCGGCAAGGGCAGCGAGGTCCGCCGCTGCCGCTGCCCTGCTGGCCATCACCGCGGACTGTGCGAACAACAGCATCAGGGCCATCGCCATGATGACAACCAGCGCCAGTCCCGCAGCCAGTACTGTTCCCGAACCGCGCTCCGGGTTGTCCCGGAATTGCCTGTTCACAACGGCGCCTCCTCCGGGGCCCCGACCGGCTCCAACCCCGGAGTGGCCGCGGCAGCCGGCGTTTCGCTCCGCGTGGTGGCCTTGGCCGTGAGGGTCCAGGGCACAGTTGCCCCCAGCGGTCCGCCCACACCGTCAGCCACCGTAACGCTGAGCCACTCGCCGTCAGACGCAACGGACGCCGTTGCCGACGTCCCCGCCAAGGTCCTGACGATCCCCTGCACTGCGGCCGGGTCCTCGCCGCGGGCCAACGCCCTGGCGCCGGCCCGCGCCGCCTCCTCGAGCCTGAGCTGCGTGACGCCCGCGGAGGCTCCTGCCAGGAGCAGTGCGAGGAGCAACAGTACTGCCGGCAGCGCTACCGCGAACTCCGCCGTCACGGCGCCATGGGCATTCCCCGGCCCACGGCGCCAGCGACGGAACGCGGCCGCCGGTCCCAGCGCCACGCGGCTTTCCACGCCTTGGTTCCGGAAGCGGCCACAGCGGCCGCTCCGGCCATCAGCCCGTGGCAGCGCTGCCGGCGGCAGACTCATGGCAAGGCCAGCGCCGTGCGGATGAGGTTCAGCAGGAATCCGCGCACTTCGTCGCTGCGGAGAATGAAGACGAGAAGTCCGGCGAAGCCAACCGCGGCAAGGGTAGCTATGGCGTATTCGGCCGTCGCCATTCCGGCCTCTGAAGCTGTGAGCCGGGGCCGGCGCTTTTTCGCCTCGCTGGCACCGGGGTATAGCTCCACGACGTTGCCAACGGCCTCTGGGGCCTCCTCCCGTTGGCAGGTACACGCGCCCAGTCCTGCATTGGCAAGTACTACGGAGTCCCATGCGGGGGTCCCCGCAACTCCCGTGCTGAGCTCCGGCGCAGGGGCGGCGGAAAGGCTGTTTTGGATGATGGTCATGGTGACGGTTTCCCTTCTGTGCTCCGGCCGAGTTGCCGGCTGATTTCGACTCTTCCCGGCTCCGCAGATCTCGGTAAGTGCAAACATCCCGTAAGTGGATAAGCGCCGCTTTGAGCGGATTGTGGAGGACGGGACGGGGTGTGGAGGAATGGACCGTAGCCCAAATCCCGCGGTCAGGACCCGGACGGCACCAGTGCCAGCAGGACCGGGACTACGCCCAGGCAGATGAAGGCCGGGAGCGAGCACAGGCCCAGCGGAATGACCAGCTTCACGCCGAGCGAGGCCGCCCGTTTCTCCGCAGCGCGGAATCTTTCCCGGCGCAACCTCGCGGCCTGTGCGTAAAGGATGGCCGACGACGGCGCTCCGGTCAGGGCGGCGAATCCCAGTGCGTCACGCAATTCCAGGATTTCAGGAAGACGGACTTCGGAACTGCGCCAGGCTGTCTCCCAGTCGGCTCCGATGGCGAGCGCAGACACCACCGGACGCAGCGCCTTGCCGTAGTCCGCGGAGGCCGAGGCCGCGACGAGTTCCAGGGACCGGCCAATGCCAGACCCCGCGTCCAGCATCGCGGCCACGAGCTCAAGCATCATTGCCGTGTCGCGCAATCCGTGAAGGCGGCCGCCTTGAGTGAGTGCTTCATCGGCCCCATGCGGCCCGGCGCCCACGTCCCCTCGCAGCCTGAGCAGTCGCTTTCGGACTCGGCTTGGCTGCGAAAGGGCAAGGCAGGCGGCAGCAGCCAGAACAACGGCCGAGGCAAGCCCCGGCACAAGAATGTCCGTCATGGCACACCGGCCCCGGCGGCAGCACCGACCAGGCGGGCGGACCAGATTCTTCCGGTGATGGTGAGGCCCACGCCCGCGGCGAGGGCCGCCAGACCCAGCGGGGTCCCGATCAGGATGGCCAGGGGATCCACGCCCAACGCCATTCCCAGGCCCAGTCCCATCAGCGGGAGCCAGGTCAGGAGACCTACCGTGGCCTTGGGCCCGGCGAGCGCTGTCTGCCGTGCGGCCTCGGCGTCGTCTTCCACTTCCAGTTGGGCCGCAAACCTCGCCAGGACGTCCGCCAGTGGACAGCCGCTGGCTTCGGCAATGTCAAAGCAGGCGGCCAGCTCACACCAGATCCGTAACTCCCTGCTGTCGGCGCGCGAAAACTCCGATTGCACGGCCTTCCGGATCGCCTCCGACACGGGTGCGCCCCGGAACGCTGCTGCCCGGACGGCGCCAAGCATCACCAGGGAACCTGCGCTGAGGCTCGGACCGCTGCGCCCGGCCGCTGACCCGCGGATTGGTTCCGCCCGTCCGCCAAGGTCCTGCGATGCGCGTGAACCTGCACCCGTAGTTGCGGAATCTGGCTCCCGACGGCCACCGTGGACCAGCCACAGTTCATCCCATAGCCGTGCCGGAGTGCGGCCGCCCTTCAGCAGCGCAGCAAGCTGCTGCACCACAAGGGTCAGTGACAGGTCATTCCGTTCCGGTCCGGCACGGAGCGACCTGCGCCACGAGCCGCCCGTCCTGGTGCCACCAGCCCCGCCCTGAACCCGAGAGGCGAAGCCTGGTCCTGCACTCCCCACGGCCCGCCGGAAACGGCCTGTGGCACCGCCGGGCGGGCTGAAGAGCAGCACGACCGCCAGCACGAGGACCACGGCCAGCAGAAGGGTCATACGGCGGCACCCGCCTCGAGGGACAGTCCCAGCCGCTTGCTCATCGCCTCCCAGGCTGGACCGGTGCCGACCTGGCCGCGTCTGGCCTCCAACGCCGGAACCACGGTTAGACCGCCGGGACCGTCCTGCACCACGCCCACGCAGGCAACATGCCGCCCGTGGCCGGACCGCTCCACGTGGACCACAACGTCCAAGGCGCTGGCTGCCTGCAGCCGGACCGCGTCCTGGCCCATGCCTGCCAGTGCTCCCAAAGCTGTCAGGCGGGCCGGGACAGCGGTGGCAGCGTTCGCATGGATGGTCCCTCCCCCGCCGGTGTGGCCTGTGTTCATGGCGGTCAGGAGTTCCCGCACCTCGGCCCCACGGCATTCCCCCACCACCAGCCGGTCCGGCCGCATCCGCAGTGCCTGCCGGACGAGTTCGCCGAGATCCACTTCGCCGCCGCCTTCGAGGTTTCCGTGACGGGACTCCAGCGACACAATGTGCGGATGGACGGGGTTCAGTTCGGACGCGTCCTCGATCAGGACCAGCCGTTCCGCCGGGGAGCACAGCCCCAGCAGTGTGGACAGCAACGTGGTCTTTCCGGAACCCGTGGCCCCGCTGATCAGGAAACTCAGCCGCTGCTCAACAACCCGTTCAAGGACCTCCTGGACCGTGCTGCCGAACATGCCGCCGGCACGGAGTTCGTCCATGGAGAAGACCTGCTCCCGCCGGATGCGGACGCTCAGCAAGGTGCCGGCGGTGGAAATCGGCGGCAGGACGGCGTGGACGCGGTATCCGCCCTCAAGCCTGACATCAACGCACGGGGACCCGTCGTCCAGCCGCCTGCCGCCGGCGGCCACCAGCCGCGATGCCAAGGCCCGCACCTGTGCCTCGCCGGAAAACGAAACCCCTGCCGGTTCGAGGCCCTGACCCCGGTCGATCCAGACCGAGTCCGGGGCGTTGACGAAGATGTCGGTGACGTGCACGTCCCGCGTCAGTTCCTGGAGTAGGCCGAGCCCGTTCAGCTCGGCGCTGATCCGTTCCACGGCGGCAAGGGAGCCGGCAGTCCCCAGCAGCCGGCCGGTGGCCTGGACGGCGGCGGCAACCCGGGACGGGGTGACAGGTCCGGCGTCGGCCATGACTGACTCACGGACGGTTTCCAACAGTGCCGAATCCAGAAAGCGCGGATCCAGGACACGGGCCTGCCGACGGCGTGCCCCCGTCCGCTGGTCCTGGGGCGACGGCGGCGGGACTGGCCGCTGCGCGCTCACGGCAGGTCTCCGACAGGGATCTCGCCGTCCAGCAGATCGAGCACTGAGGCGGCAAAATGCCTGACACTCCGTCGTTTGCCCACGTCAAGGAGCCTGCCGTTTTCCCCGGCAGCCGTAACACCGCGCAGCTCCGGAACGCGGCCCTGGACCGGCAGCCCGACGGCGTCCGCAATGAGTCCGGCGTCCAGCGCGGCACCGGCCTTGCCCCGGACCAGGAGGGCTGCCTCAACCGGCGGAAGCTCGTGCAGCAGCCGGGCCGTGGCCACCGCTGCCTTCAGCTGCGCCGGAACAACCACCAGGATGCGGTCACAGTCCCAGGCAAACATACGCACGGGTTCGGTGCCCCGACCGATGTCCACCACCACCAGTTCATAGCCCCGCCGGCCCGCATCTAGGACGCCGCCGGTGGTGGCGGCATCCACCGGTGCCTGGCGGTCGCGGCTGCCGGGCCAGGACAGGAAGGAAAACCCGCCGGCTACCGGCAGTGAGTCGGCCAGCTGCTCGGGATCGATGCTTCCGCTCGCGTCGGACAGGTCAGGCCAGCGCAGCCCCGGCGTCTCCTCAGCTGCCAGCGCCAGTTCCAGGCCACCGCCCCACGGGTCGCCATCAACCAGCAACACGCGCACACCGAGCCCGGCTGCCGCCTGGGCGATCCAGATTGCCGCGGTGGTGGCACCGGCACCGCCGCAGCCCCCTGTTATCCCGAGGACCAGTCCTCCCGCTTCGGGTGACCGCGACCGGCTCAGGTACTCTGCCAGCCAGGCCGCGGCATCCGGAAGCACCGCCACCCGCTCCGCTCCGAGGGCTGTGGCCAGGTGCCAGAGACTGTCCCCCTCCCCGTTCAGGCCCACCAACACGGCAGGGGCCCGCCGCCGCGGCGGCAGCTCGCGGACATCGCTCCCCACCAATACTGCGGCCGCGGCGTCCCAGTACTTGGCGGCATCAGCCACGTCCGCCACCACCCGCAGCTGGCCGCCAGCGGCAGCCACAATCCGTTCCACTTCGCCCTGCAGAAAGTCGTAGCCGGTGACCAGGAGGACCTCGGCACCAGCGGGGTCCGGCAGCCAGGCTCCCGCGGCCTGTGCCGAGGCAGGCGCACAGGACGTGGAACCACCGGACCTGGAACCACGGGCCTGGGAACCACCGGGTTCAGATCCTTGGGGAGGGGAGGGCCGGGCACGGGACAGCTGGGCGGAAGGCCGCTCGGAAGGGGGTGGCGATAGCTGGTGCCTGCTCATGCAGCAACTCTCCACCGAACTCAAGGGGGAGAAACAGGGCCATGCCACCGTATGTGGACAACTCCATCCACCCGGCCGATAGGCCGGACAGAAAGACGGGCCGAACGGCCGGGCCGTTACTGCTTCCCGTATTTGCGGTGGACGGCCTGCTTACTGACCCCAAGGCACAGGGCAATGGCTTCCCAAGACAGACCGGCCTGCCTCGCCTTGCGAACCAGGGCCGCTTCGGCGCGGCGGACCTCCTTCTGCAGTTCCGCCACTGCGTACAGCGCTTCAGCGGGACCTTTCCCGTCCATTGATGCGACCAGCGTTTTCATCCTTTCTACCTCCATTCGTCAACTTTAGTTGACGAATGGAGGGGCGTCAACATATATTGACGGCATGGGATTGGGGCTTGAATGTCCCCGCCACAGGGCAGAATTGGACCTATGTATCTGCTGCTCGCCGCCCACGCCCACGGCGCAGCCCTCCAGCAGGTCACCCAGGCGGGCGATCCCCACCCCGACCGCCCCGAACCGCGCCTCATCAGCGCAAGCGAGCTGGCCGGCGTCGTTCGCCAGCTGGAGAACCGGCCCCGCGAGGCGCCGCCCCGCTGGATCTGGAACCGGACCCAGGACTGGTACCCCGCCCTGCTGGCGGCCGGTGTGGAACTGGAGCGCTGCTATGACCTCGGTCTGTGCGGCAATATCCTGGCGTATTCGCAGTTCACTGCCCACACGGAGTACGCGCGGAACGCCGACAAGGAATCGTTGGACGATCCCCAGGAGACGCCCCGCGCCCTCCAGCCGCCGCCCCCGCCGGCGGATCAGGGCGCCCTCTTTGACGATGTCCGCCACCGCGCCCCACGGCAAGGCCTGGCGGAGCTCCGCGCAGAATACGCCGCCCAGCAGGCTGCCCTGGCCGATGCGCCTCCGGACGAAAACAAGCGGAAGCGGCTCCAGCTGCTGCTGGCCGCCGAGTCCGCCGGCGCCATGATCGCCGCGGAGATGCAGCACACCGGCGTCCCTTGGCGCGAGGACCTGCACGAGCAAATCCTGGCCGGCCACCTCGGGCCGCGCCCGCCGTCCGGTCACCGCCCCGCGAAGCTGGAGGCCCTGAACACCGAACTGCGGGGGCTGCTCAACTCGCCCGGACTGAACCCGGACTCGCCGCAGGAACTGATGCGCGCCCTGCACCGCAACGGCATCGAGGTGAAAAGCACGCGGCAGTGGGAGCTGATGGAGTCCAGCCACCCCGCCATCGAACCGCTCCTCGCCTACAAGAAACTGTCCCGCCTGCACACCGCCAACGGCTGGGCCTGGCTGGACGCATGGGTAGCCAAGGGCCGCTTCCAGCCCGAGTATGTTGTGGGCGGTGTGGTGTCCGGCCGCTGGGCCTCGCGGGGCGGCGGGGCCCTGCAGATCCCGCGGCAGATCCGCGGCGCCGTCCATGCGGATCCCGGCCACAAGCTCATCGTCGCGGACGCCTCCCAGCTGGAACCCCGCGTGCTGGTGGCGCTGGCGCAGGACTCCAAAATGGCGGAAGCAGCGCGCGACCAGGACCTGTACGCCGGCATCGCCGCCCAGGGTTTCGGCGGCGATCGCGCCAAGGCGAAGGTCGCCCTCCTCGGCGCCATTTATGGCGCCACCACGGGCGAATCGGGGCGCCTGATGCCGCAGCTGGCACGGACCTACCCCCGCGCCGTCGGCTTTGTGGAGCAGGCGGCGCGCGACGGCGAGGCTGGCGGCACCGTGACCACCCGGCTTGGCCGGAGCAGCCCGCCCCCGTCGAAAGGGTGGTACCGGAGCCAGCAGTCGGCCACTGCCGAGGAGCAACGCCGTGCGGAATCCATTGCCCGTTCCCGCGGCCGCTTCACCCGCAACTTTGTGGTGCAGGGGTCCGCCGCTGACTGGGCGGCGTGCTGGCTGGCGGAATTACGACGGCGACTGCGGGCCTTGCGTGCCGACGGTTCCGTTCAGGCGGAGCTGGTGTTCTTCCTGCATGACGAGGTGATGGTCCATGCCCCCGAGGCTGGCGTCCAGGCCTGCATCCGGGCCATCGAGGAAGCTGCCGCCGCCGCGAAGGAACTGCTGTTCGGCCCCATCCCGGTGGAATTCCCTGTCAGCGTGGCCGTGGTGGACTCCTACGACCACGCAAAATAGCAAATTCGGTTAGCCGGAAGAAACCTACCCGTGAGTAGCTGGTCGAACCGCTGTGACCATGATTACATCAGTGCAGGACTGAAGCAGACGGTCCAGCTATTCATGCAAAGACGCATATCAGGGGAGATCCGGCATATGGCTGGCAGGTTTGAAATACATCGCGTAAGTGACGAGTGCTATCGGCTGAGGCTCACCGACTCAAACGGGAATATCGTGGCAGTTTCGCCCGACTTCAAGCATCTCGGTGCACTGAAGGACGGCATCAATGCACTGCGTGAAAACGCGGCCACCGGCATTGTCATTGATCTTCGGCAGCAGCCGATCGCCAGCTAAGCCGGTGTGCGCCAGCTCAGCCGGCGCACACACTCATGGTGCACACCCGGCGGGCTCAGTCCCGCCGGGCCACACCGACACTGCGAGCTACCCCGAACCTAGAAGCTACACCGACGTTAGAAGACCACCTCGTGGAGCCGGGTCCGGTCCCACGGCACGGCCCAGCCCAGCTGCTCAAAGAGTCCATCCAGAATGATCCCGGTGAAGCCCCAGACCAGCACGCCGCTGACGGCGAAGGCGGGGCTGCTGAAGGTCCTGCCATCGCGGCTGACCGTGGCTGTCACCCGGTTGGCCGGGTCCAGCAGGTCCCGGACTGGGATCCGGAAAACCTGGGCGGATTCGGCGTAGTCCACCACGTGCACCGGCGACGGCGACGCCCACCATCCGAGCACCGGCGTCACCAGGAAGTTGCTGCGCGCCAGCCCAAGCTCCTGCAGCACGCCCAGGACCTCCACACCGGAGGAGTCCAGTCCGGTCTCCTCCTCGGCTTCCCGAAGGGCCGCGGCAACCGGGGTTTCGTCCTCGTCGATGGAACCGCCGGGAAAGGCGACCTGGCCGGGGTGGGAATCCAGGGTGTGCGCGCGTTCCAGCAGCAGGACATCAAGATCCGCCGCGGCCAGGGGTTTGCCGGAGGCCGCGGGAACGTCGTCCAGCACACCGAAAAGCATCAGGATTGCCGCCTTGCGGGCTATGGTTTCATCTACGGTCAATGCCGCCCAGGCAGTGTTCGGCGCGGTGACGTCGCCGCTGTCCGATCTGCGCACCAGGTCGATCAGGTCCTGGCGTGCGCTCACGGGAGCCGCCTCTGCGATTCCATCCGGATTTCAGCGGCGCGGTGCGTCTCGGCCAGCAACCGTTCCAGGAGGCTTTCGCTCCCGGGCGCCAACTCGTATTTAAGGAGTTTGGCAGCTTTGACGGGGTCAGTCTCGCCCAACCCGTAGCTGGGGCACCAGTTCGCTACCGGACACGCGCCGCAGGCTGGCTTCCGTGAGTGGCACACACGCCGCCCATGGAACACCACCCGATGCGAGAGCATGGTCCAGTCCTTGGGCTCAAACAGTTCAGCGACGTCGAATTCGACCTGTAGCGGGTCCTCGGACGCGGTCCAGCCGAAGCGCCGTGCGAGCCGGCCGAAGTGGGTATCCACAGTGATCCCGGGGACGCCGAAGGCATTGCCCAGCACCACATTGGCGGTCTTACGCCCCACTCCCGGCAGCGTCACCAGGTCTTCCAGACGGCCGGGGACCACGCCGTCGTACTCGTCCACCAGGCGGGTGCTCAGGGCCAGCACGCTCTTCGTTTTGGCCCGGAAAAAGCCGGTGGGCTGCAGGATCGCTTCCAGCTCGGCGGGATCGGCCTCTGACATGGCCCGGGCGTCCGGGTACCGCGCGAACAGGATCTTGGTGACCCGGTTGACCAGCACATCGGTGGTCTGGGCCGACAGGACGGTGGCCACGACCAGTTCAAACGGGTTTCGGAAATCCAGTTCCGCGTGGGCATAGGGATACTTCTCCGCCAGGGCCTTGTTGATCCGCCGCGCCCGGCGCTTCAACGCCAGCAAAGACTCCGGGGCTGTTGTGGCCGGGCCGGATCCGGGTCTACGGGACGTGGCCACGGGGCCGGTTAGCCGCGCTCGATGTTGCTGAGGTCGCGCAGCACGCCCACCCGTCCGTCGGTGTGCTGGACCAGGAATTCGTGGCCCCGGTCTTCCAGGGCCAGCACCCAGCCGCCCGGTTCAATCACAAAGGAGGGGGCGCCGGTCTGGGGGTCCACCGCGGTCCGGTGCTGTGCCACGGCAAACCAGAACGCCTCATGCGCAGGCTCTTCGTACGATTCTTCCGGCCTGGATGCCGGATCCACGGTGGCGCCGATGGGCTCCACGCGGCGCACCTGCTGATGCACGGCCGTCGCTGCAGGTTCCGCGGCAGACTGGCGAGCCGAGGCAGCGACGCCTGTGCCGGCGTCGTGGGTTGCTGCCTCAGGGGCAGCGGCGGCGGACGCCGTAGGGGTCGGCGCAGGGGCAGCCGCAGCCGCCGTCGGGATGTCACCCGCAGACGTCTCCGCAACGGCGGGCGCCGTGGAGGTGCCCGTCGCTGGAGGGGAAGGCACGACGTCGGCCGCCTGGGTTGCGGGGCTCGCGTCACCGGCAGCGGACCACTCGGTGACCTCCGGGGCGGAAGAGACGGCTGCTGACGCAGCCGGTGAGGTGGGCGCGGCGGAAAAGGCCCCGGCTGAAGCGGTGGGGGTGGCGGCACGCGCAGAAGTTGCCGCCGCTGAAGATGCGGCAACAGGCGCGGAAGCCTCCGGAACGGGCGTGGCCGCAGGCTTGGGTTCCTTGGGCGTGTGCGGCTTGGGCAGCGGGACAGCCGAGTCGCGCGCCATCACGTGGGCCGGGGTTTCGTCGCGCCCCAGGAAGTCGCCGGCGAAGTACGGAATGAAGCGGCTCAGCACGGTGCCCGCGAACAGCACGACGGAACCCACCAGGCCCACCAACAGGCTGGGCACAAAGGCCGCGGCCGTGGAAACGAAGAAGAACGCCAGTGCAAAGGAAGCCACCACAGACCCAAACTGGTCAACGGACAGCGAACCGATGCGGACCCTCGTGGCGGGAGCGAGCCGGCGGGCAGCAAAGAGTGCCGTGACAATCAGCGGCAGCACAATGCCGAGACCCAGGAAGAACAGGCTGCCTGCATTCCAGAGATTAAACCGGCCGAAGAAGATGGGCAGCAGCGAGGCGACCAGCAGAATGAGGGTGGCGGCGAAAACCGTCAGGTCCCGCAGCGTGAACGGACCCAGCACGGCCTGGTTGGTGGTGCCCGGCTTGGCGCCGGCCGGCTTCTGCACGCCCTTCGCTGAGCCGCCTCCCGGGGTGCTGCCAGGCCCTGCCTCGGTTGTGCGACCAAACTTCTGGCCGAAGCTTTGCTGGTTCATTCTGTACTCCTTAGCGTGGCGGCACCGGGACGGTTCCGTCCCAAAACTGTGCCGTCCGAAACGGCGGAAACGGCCAGGCCCGGCAGCGATACACCGGATCCGACAGCTCCGTAGAAAGTCACAATTCAATCTCAGCCTAGTCAACCGCATGGCCGATCACTAGCTGATCCGCAGCGGCGGGACGCCAGTGGGCAGGGTCCTTTAACCATTCACCGCTAAATAAATGCCGTTCGTGGGGGCCTTTGTGACAGCGAACACATCGCGGCCCCGGCGCGTATTAGGCTTGATTCCGGAACAGCTCTTTGCGGAATGTCCGTGATCGGCCGCTACCCTGCCGCGCAAAGCGGCGGAGCACGGCCGGGCGACGGCAGCCGCTAAAAAGACCGATGAATGATGAGGTTCACCATGTCTCAGGACACTCCCGGCTCCACGGCCACCGCTCCCGCAGCTTCCGTGCAGACCGACCAGCAGGGCGACGCCTTTGAAAACCTGCTGCACGAAAACCGTACTTTCGCCCCCAGCCCCGAATTCGCTGCCGACGCCGTTGTCACCGCCGCTGATTATGCAGAGGCCGACGCCGGCCGCCCGGCTTTCTGGGCGAAGAAGGCCCGCGAACTGCTCACCTGGAGCAAAGACTTCGACCAGACGCTGGACTGGTCCAACCCGCCGTTCGCCAAATGGTTCGTGGGCGGCGAGGTCAACGCCGCGTACAACGCGCTGGACCGCCACGTGGAGAACGGCCTCGGCGGCCGTGTGGCCATCTACTTCGAGGGCGAACCCGGCGACACCCGCACGTACACCTACGCCCAGCTCACTGAAGAGGTCAAGAAGGCCGCCAATGCCTTCGAGTCCCTCGGCGTTGGCAAAGGTGACCGGGTGGCCGTCTACCTGCCCATGATCCCGGAGGCCGTCATCACGCTGTTGGCCTGCGCCCGCATCGGTGCCGTGCACTCCGTAGTGTTCGGCGGCTTCTCCGCCGACGCCCTGCGCTCCCGGATCGAGGACGCCGAAGCCAAGCTCGTCGTCACCGCGGACGGCACCTATCGCCGCGGCAAGCCCAGCGCGCTGAAGACCGCCGTGGACGACGCCCTCTCCGTCGACGGGCACACGGTCCAGAACGTTGTGGTGGTCAAGCGCAACGGCCAGAACGTGGACTGGCACGAAGGCCGGGACCACTGGTGGGCGGACACCGTGGAGCTGGCCTCCGCCGAGCACAAAGCGGTGGGACACGACTCCGAACACCCGCTGTTCATCCTGTACACGTCCGGCACCACGGGCAAGCCCAAGGGCATCCTGCACACCACCGGCGGCTACCTCACCCAGGGCGCCTACACCCACAAGGCCGTGTTCGACCTCCACCCCGAAACGGATGTCTTCTGGTGCACGGCCGACGTCGGCTGGGTCACCGGCCACACGTACGTCGCCTACGCCCCGCTCATCAACGGCGCCACACAGGTGATGTACGAAGGCACCCCGGATTCCCCGCACCAGGGCCGCTGGTGGGAGATCATCGAGAAGTACAAGGTCTCCATCCTGTACACCGCCCCCACGGCCATCCGGACCTTCATGAAGTGGGGACGGGACATCCCGGACAAGTACGATCTGACCTCCCTCCGGGTCCTCGGTTCCGTGGGCGAATCCATCAACCCGGAAGCCTGGATGTGGTACCGGGACGTCATCGGCGGCAACAAGGCACCGATCGTGGACACGTGGTGGCAGACCGAAACCGGCGCCCAGATGATCGCACCGCTGCCCGGCGTCACCGCCACGAAGCCCGGCTCGGCCCAGACCCCGCTGCCCGGCATCGCGGTGGACGTCGTTGATGAGCAGGGCGAATCCGTGCCGGACGGCCACGGCGGCTTCCTGGTGATCCGGGAGCCCTGGCCCGCCATGCTCCGCGGCATCTGGGGCGACCCCGAGCGGTTCAAGGAGACCTACTGGTCCCGCTTCGAAGGCATGTACTTCGCTGGCGACGGCGCCAAGAAGGACGAGGACGGCGACATCTGGCTCCTGGGCCGCGTGGATGACGTTATGAACATCTCCGGGCACCGGCTCTCCACCACCGAGATCGAATCCGCCCTGGTCAGCCACCCCTCCGTGGCCGAAGCCGCCGTCGTGGGCGCCGCCGACGAAACCACCGGCCAGGCCGTCGTCGCGTTCGTGATCCTGCGCGGGGACGCCGTGGACAAGGGCGAGGCCACCATCCAGGAACTCCGCAACCACGTAGGCAAGGAAATCGGGCCCATCGCCAAGCCCAAAACCATCCTCGTGGTCCCGGAACTGCCCAAAACCCGCTCCGGCAAGATCGTCCGCCGCCTGCTCAAGGACATCGCCGAAGGCCGCGAATCCGGCGACGCCACCACCCTGGCCGACACCACAGTGATGCAGCAGATCGCGCAGTCGCTCAGAAAGTAACAGCCGCCTCACCACCCAGTCCGACGCCATCGAGTGGCCCCGATTCTCCCGTCCCACGGGAAAATCTGGGCCGCTCGCTGTTTGGGACGATTCAAAAAAATCAACACCAAGAATGTTATTTCCCGTTCTTCCATGTTCTGTTTTGAACGTTTATAGTCAGATGCAATGTGAGGTGTCTCACATGCGGCTATTTTTCAAGGGAGAGAACATGGCTTCACAGTTTGATGCGTCTGCAACTGCTTTTCCCAGCAGGCGAAGCATCCTCAAGACCGTTGGCATAGGCGCAGCAGGCCTGGCCGGCATTCCACTGCTCGCAGCCTGCACGGGCGGAAGTGCGCCATCCGCCACGGGTTCCGGCTCCTCCGGCCTTACCTTCGGTTCCGGGTCCTCCGATGACGTCCCCAAGCGGGCGTACCAGGCCGTCACCGACGCCTTCACGGCCAAGACCGGCAAGAAGGTCACCACGAACGTGGTGCCCCACAATGATTTCCAGAACAAGATCAACTCCTACCTGCAGGGCTCCCCGGACGATACGTTCACATGGTTCGCCGGATACCGCATGCAGTACTACGCAGGCAAAGGGCTCCTTGCGCCCATCGATGACGTCTGGGAGACCATCGGCGGCAACTACTCCGATGCGCTGAAGAAAGCCTCCACCGGACCGGACGGCAAGATGTACTTCGTACCCAACTACAACTACCCGTGGGGGTTCTTCTACCGGAAGAGCCTCTGGGCCGAAAAGGGGTACCAGGTGCCGGAGACCTTTGACGCCCTCAAGGCCCTCGCCACGAAGATGAAGGCAGATGGCATCATTCCCATCGGCTTCGCCGACAAGGACGGCTGGCCGGCCATGGGCACGTTCGACTACATGAACATGCGGCTCAACGGCTACCAGTTCCATGTGGACCTGTGCGCGCACAAGGAATCCTGGGACCAGCAAAAGGTCAGCGCGGTCTTCGACACCTGGGCGGCGCTCCTTCCCTTCCAGGACCCGGCAGCCCTCGGCCAGACCTGGCAGGACGCCGCCAAAGCGCTGGAAGCCAAGAAGACCGGCATGTACCTGCTGGGTTCCTTCGTCACCCAGCAATTCACCGACCCGGCGGTGCTGGCGGACATCGATTTCTTCGCCTTTCCGGAAATCGCCATGGAAGGCCGCGACGCCGTCGAAGCCCCCATTGACGGCCTCCTGCTGTCCAAAAAGGGCGGGGACAACAAGGCGGCCCGCGACTTCATGGCGTTCCTCGGCACCGCCGAGGCCCAGGACGCCTACGCCGCCGTGGATGCGTCCAACATCGCCACCGCCAAGGGCACGGACACGTCCAAGTTCAGCCCGCTCAACAAGAAGTGTGCGGACACCATCGCGGACGCGAGGTACATCAGCCAGTTCTTCGACCGGGACGCCCTGCCCGCCATGGCCAACAACGTGATGATCCCGGCCCTGCAGAGCTTCATCAAGGACGGCAAAATAGACGTCAAAAACCTCGAGGCCCAGGCCAAAACGCTCTACGCCGCGCAGTAAGTCCAGGGCCGCACTTCCAGCCCTGTCAGCGCCGTTTCCAAGGCGACCAGCCAGGAAGGGAACGACGACGGTGGCGCAGGCTCCCGCCGTCGTTCCCTTCCTGCGTCCCCACCCAAAGAGGAAGACTTCCATGAGCAGCACCGCACAAGAACTGATACCGCCGGAGGCGCGGGAACCCGGCAACGGCCGTATCCGCCGGGCAAAAGGGGGGCGGGTCCGCCGCCTGTCCGGACGGGACAAGCTCGTCCTGTCGCTGATGGTGGGCATCCCCACCCTGATCGAACTGACCCTCGTGTGGCTGCCGACGCTGATGTCCGTGGGGCTCAGCTTCACGCGGTGGAACGGCCTGGACCTGGGCAACATCCGTCCGGCGGGTACGGACAACTACCAGTTCATCTCCCAGGACTACCCGCCGTTCTGGCCAGCAGTGCAGCACAACATGCTGTGGCTCCTGTTCCTGGCACTGATTGCCACGCCGCTGGGGCTGTTGCTTGCCGTACTTCTGGACCAGAACATCCGCGGCAGCAGGATTTACCAGAGCATTTTCTTCGCACCCGTGATGCTGTCGCTGGCCCTGATCGGCATCATCTGGCAGCTCTTTTACCAGCGCGACAACGGCCTCCTGAACTTCCTCCTGGGCACAGCAGGGACACCGCAGGCCGTTGACTGGTTCGGGGACTCCTCCGTGAACATCTGGGCCGCCCTGGTTGCAGCGACCTGGCGGCATGCCGGCTACGTGATGCTCCTGTACCTGGCCGGGCTGAAGGGCGTGGATCCGACCCTGAAGGAAGCCGCCGCCATCGACGGAGCCAACGCCGTGCAGACCTTCTTCCGCGTGGTGTTCCCGGCCATGCGCCCCATCAATATCGTCATCGTGGTAATCACCATCATCGAATCGCTGCGCGCCTTTGACGTGGTTTACGTCATCAACCGCGGAACCAACGGCCTGGAAATGCTCAGCGCCCTGGTGATCCAGAACCTCGTGGGCGAAGGTCAGGTGATCGGCGTCGGCTCGGCACTGGCAGTGGTGCTGCTGGTCATCTCCCTTGTTCCCATCGTCTTCTACCTCAGCCGCACCTTCGGCAAGGAGAACAAAGCATGAGCACCACCACAGCCCGCACCGGCCGTACTCCTGCCGCAGCTGCGCCCCGCTCCGGCAGCCGGCCGAAGCGCCACTACGGGACCCACATCTTCCTGGCCGTTATGGCGGTGATGTGGCTGATCCCGCTGGGTTGGTCTCTTTTCACCGCGCTCCGTCCGGTGGACTCGACAAACCAGTACGGCTATTTCAGCTTCGCCGGCGACTTCAACTTCGACAACTTCTCCCAGGCCTGGACCCAGGGCGGGTTTTCCACGTACTTCTGGAACTCGGTCATCATCACCGTCCCGGCCGTGCTGCTGACCCTGTTCCTTGCCTCCCTCATGGCCTTCGCCGTCAGCCGGGTGAACTGGAAGTTCAACATCACGCTGCTCATCATGTTCACCGCCGGCAACCTGCTTCCCCCGCAGGTCCTCGCCGCTCCGCTGTTCGAGATGGCAAAGCACTTCGAAGTGCCGTACTCATTCAGCGATTCCGGAAACATGCTGAACACCTACATCGTTGTGATCGCGGTCAATACCGCCTTCCAGATGGGTTTCTGCACCTTCGTGCTGTCCAACTACATGAAGGCGCTCTCCGCAGACCTGACGGAGGCCGCACTGGTGGACGGGGCCGGCATCTGGCGGCAGTACCGGGAGATCATCATGCCGCTCTGCCGGCCGGCGTTCGCCGCCCTCGGCACGCTCCAGGTCATCTTCATCTACAACGACTACTTCTGGCCCCTCATCTTCATCCAGAGCGGCAACCGGCTTCCGATCACCACGGCCATCAACAACCTGCAGGGCGAATTCCTGAGCAACTACAACCTCCTGGCCGCCGGCGCAGTCATCACTGTCATTCCCACGCTGGTGATATATGTGCTCCTGCAGCGGCAGTTTGTTGCGGGGCTGACTCTTGGTTCAAGCAAGGGTTAGACCATCATGGAACGTGACGGGGATATTACACCCGCCTCAGCCCGAAAGGAATTACATGCTCCCCGCAGCACGCCACCAGGCAATCGTGGACGCCGTCCAGCGCGAACGGGTTGTCCGCGTCTCGGACCTCGCCCAGCAACTGGGCGTTTCGCTGATGACTGTCCGCCGGGATATCGAGCTGCTGGAGGAGGGTGGCAAACTGGAGCGTATCCACGGCGGCGCCAAGCTCCCCGGCGATGTCAGTACGCATGAGCCGGGCTTCGAGCTCAAGTCCACTCAGTTGACCGCGGAGAAACGGGCTATCGCGTTGGAGGCTGCGGGTCTGGTGCATGAGGGCATGGCCGTCGGACTCAGCGCCGGGACCACAACGTGGGCGCTTGCCAAGGAACTCGTGAACGGTCCTCGGATCACGGTGGTCACCAATTCCGTGCGCATCGCTGATCTCTTCCACCACGCCGCGTCCGGCGGCTCAGCCCGGTTCGCATCAACCGTGATCCTGATCGGCGGCGAGCGGACGCCGTCGGACGCTTTGGTGGGTCCCATCGCGACTGCAGCGCTCAAACAGCTGCACCTGGACGTGCTGTTCCTGGGCGTGCACGGCATGGACGCCGACGCCGGCTTCACCACACCTAACCTCCTGGAGGCCGAGACGGATCGGGCGTTCGTCGCCGCCGCCCGGAAAACCGTGGTCCTTGCCGACCACACCAAGTGGGGGCTGCTAGGCATCAGCACCATCGCCCCCTTGGATGCGGCCGATGAGGTCATCAGCGACGCCGGGCTGGGTTCCGAGGCGCAACGTGTCCTGCGGGAGAAAGTTGGCAGGCTTCGGCTCGCTGCAGCCTAGGGGCAGCCGCAGGACTGCCGGATCTGCAACTCGGCAGGAAAGATGAGATGTTCCGATTCGTGGCCGCGATGGGCGCCTATTAGGGCGCTGACAGCGGCCTCCGCCATTGCCTTTGCCGGCTGTTTCACTGTTGTAAGGGGAGGCCAGCTGTACTCAGCTTCAGCTGAGCCGTCGAAGGACGCCAGGGCGATGTCATTGGGGATCGATAGTCCCGCCTCATGGAGTGCCCGGAGGATACCGACAGCCTGCAGGTCAGAGGTGGCAAAAATGGCCGTCGGGCGGCTCGCGGAGGCCAGGAGGCGTTTCCCTGCGGCGTAGCCGCCTTCACGGGTGAAGGCGGTACGGACAATGGGGCCTTCAGGCAGGCCTGCCCCCGCCAGAGCCTGCAGCCAGCCCTCTTCACGGCCATCATAATAGTTGCCGGTGTTTGTACCCATGGCGAGGGCGATACTGGTGTGTCCGTGGCCGATCAAGTGTTCAACGGCTGATTTTGCGCCCGCCACCAGATCCACGCCCACGCTGTTAAATCCGGGCGCATCGGCACTGTGGTTCAGGAGAACAACAGGTATCTCCGCCGATTCAAGGTCCGTCAGGCCCGGTTCCATCAAGACACTGGACAGAATGACGCCGTCCACCTGGCGTGCCGCAAGGTTGCGGACATGCCGGAGTTCCTTCGCGAGGTTTCCATCCGAGTTGGTAAGCAGCAGGGCGTAGCCCAGTTCAGCGGCAGCATCTTCCACAGCGTGTGCCAGCAGCGAGAAGAAAGGGTTGCTGTTGTCCGGAATAACCAGCCCTATTGTTTCGCTGGATCCCAGTTTCAGGGCCCGCGCGGCAGCGTTCGGACGGTACCCCAGCCGGCGGATGGCGTCCTGGACCTTCGCTTCCGTGGCCGGCGCCACTCTCTTGGGCCCGCCGTTAACTACATAGCTGACGACGGCGGTGCTGACGCCCGCGTACCGGGCAACATCCTTGCGGGTCACCGGGCCGCGTGGGGCCTGCAATGCGGGAGTCGTCATGGTGTACATGCTAGCTATCAGATCCCCGGCGCGTCGCCGAAGTCACGGATGGGAAGCCGCTCTCCGCCGCGGAGGGCGGACTGGTGCGCCACGATGCCGGGCAGCGTGAATCGGGCGGCAACCCAGGCGTTGACCGGCGGCAGGGTGCCGGTGTTGACCGCGGTCACGAAGTCATCCACGAGGAAATGGTGGCTTCCCTCGTGGCCGTTCGGTGCGCCACGGAACTCCTCCGGAAGCCGATCAGCGTCATGGACCGGCGAGAGTCCGGACACGAAGGCGTCCCTCAGTTCCGGCGCAACGTTGGCCAGCGACGGGTCATCGAGGGACATACTGGGCCGGGTTTCGAACTGCTCGGAAATGTCTTGGACGTTTTCCTTGTCCTGCCAGACCGTGACTTTTGCAAGCTGTTCAAAGCTGGCCTCCGTCCCGAAGAACCTGAACCGGGACTCCCTGATGTGTGATGGGTAGCCCACGCGGCGCATCTCATTGGTGCGCATAACGCCGCCGTCGTTGAGTTCGAAGAGGGCCGTGGCGTTCGAGAAGTCGTTGCCGAACATGCTGACTTCCTTGTCGAAGACGCCGTCGTTGCGGTCATCCTTGACTCCGACGCAGCTGACGCTGACGGCGTGGGCGGGGACGGCGCCGAGGACTCCCCCGACCGCGTGCGTCGGGTACAGCATCGGCGGGTAGCTGGCGGTTTCCTTCCAGCGATCACCGCCGCTGTACTGGTAGGCATCGTAAAAGCCCAGGTCCATGTCGTGGACGTAGTCTCCTTCGGTGTAGAAGATCCGCCCGAAGCAGCCGGCCGCATGCTGCTTGCGTGCGTAGACCGTGGCCGGGTTGTAGTAACTGGTCTCCCCCATCATGTAGACCAGCCCGGTTTCACGGACGGCGTCGATGATCCGGGCGATTTCTTCCTCGGAGATGGCCATGGGGACGGCTGAATAGACGTGCTTACCGGCGCGGAGCGCCTGCTCCACCAGCGGACCGTGCGTCCAGCGCTGCGTGAAGATGGCCACGGCGTCGACGTCGGAGGCGAGGAGGTCCTCAAAGCTCGCCTCGGACCCCGCCAGGCGGTACCGGTCCACGGCCTCGGCCGCGCGTTCCGGAAGCTCGTCCACCACATAGACGTCGCTGACGCCGGGGTGGAGATTGAAGAGGTGCGCGAACTGGCCGCCGAACTGGCCAACTCCTACTACGCCGATTGAAAACGTCATTGTTTGCCTTCCCTGGATGCTGTAACGGAGCGCCGGCAAGCGCTGTCCATCAGGATTTCAGTGTTTCATTCGAATCTACTCGAGTCAATGCCCTATCGACTGGATAATCCCTCTAGAAATAAAAGAAAAACTAACACTTGCCACTCTTGATCTACTCGTGTAGATTCCTCAGCAGTTGTTATCCACATCACAGTCAGGAAAGGGTCGACGATGACCACCCTTGCCAAAAACGCGAGATCCGCCCCGCCCCAGACCGGAGCACCCAAGCCGCGCGGCGGTTACCGCCGGATCGGCGACCTCAAGATCGCCCTGTTCTTCATCGCCCCGGCAATGATCGGGTTCATCTTCTTCTACGTTGTCCCAACCATCCGCGGCGTGTACTTGAGCTTCACGGAGTACAACATCCTCGGAGACCCAACATGGGTGGGGATGGACAACTACACGGCGATCGCCAAGGACCCGCTGTTCTGGAATTCCCTGGCCGTCACCGGCCAGTACGTCCTCATCAACATCGTCCTCCAGACAGCGCTGGCACTGGGACTGGCCCTACTGATGCACCAGGTCGCCAAGTCCACGCTCATCCGCGGCGCTCTGCTCCTGCCCTACCTGATGTCCAACGTCATCGCGGCGCTGCTCTGGTTCTGGATGCTCGATTATCAGATCGGCGTGGTCAACCAGTTCATCGAATGGGCCGGCCTCCCCCGCGTCGCGTTCTTCGGCAGCGAAGAGTGGGCCATCCCCACCCAGGCAGTCATCAACACCTGGCGGCACATGGGCTACACCGCGCTGCTCATCTTTGCCGGCCTGCAGGCCATCCCCGGCAACATCTATGAGGTCGCAAAACTCGACGGCGCCTCAGCGTTCCAGACCTTCCGCAAGATCACCATTCCGCTGCTCCGCCCGGTCCTGGTGCTGGTCCTCGTGGTGACCGTGATCGGCTCCTTCCAGGTCTTCGACACCGTGGCCGTCACTACCCAGGGCGGACCGGTGAACGCCACCCGCGTGATCCAGTACTACATCTACCAGCGGGCCTTCACCGAGTCGGACTTCGGTTACGGATCCGCCATCGCCGTCATTCTCTTCCTCATCCTCGCCCTGGTGGCCTTCATCCAGATGAAGTTCCTCAAGGGCAACGAGTCGGACCTGGACTAAGGAGTCCCCCATGACATCCACCACCAGCCGCGCACCGCTGCATGCCCCGGCCCGCCGCCGTCGTCCGTTCAACCCCCGCCGCGCAGGCGCCTGGGCCCTCTTGGTCCTGGCCATCGCAGTCTCCGTCCTCCCGTTCCTCTGGGTGCTGCGGACGGCACTGTCCACCAATTCGGCACTGGCCGCCAACTCAGCCAGCCTGCTTCCCGCCGATTTCACGTTCGGCGCCTTTATGCGGGTGTTCGGGCTGCAGAGCCCCGCGGACGCCATCGCCGAGGGCGGTTCCGGTGCCACCATCGATTTCTGGCTGTACCTGAAGAACTCCATCATCTTCTCGTCCATCACCACCGCCGGGGCCGTATTCTTCAGCGCCATGGCCGCCTACGCCTTTGCCCGGCTGCGCTGGAGGGGCCGGAACGCGGTGTTCAGCCTATTCCTGGGCACCATGCTGGTCCCGCCGATCTTCACCGCCCTGCCCAACTTCCTGCTGATCAAGAACCTGGACCTGCTCAACACAATGCTCGGCATGGTCCTGCCCTACGTCTTTATGACTCCGTTCGCCATCTTCTTCCTCCGCCAGTTCTTCCTGAACATGTCCCGCGAGGTCGAAGAGGCAGCCATGCTCGACGGCGCCAAGCACCTCCGCATCTTCTTCCAGATTGTGCTTCCCAACGCCGCAGCACCAATCGCCACCCTTGCCCTGCTCACCTTCATCGGCCAGTGGAATGAATACTTCTGGCCGCTCCTCGTCGGATCCCAGGATGACGTGCGCGTCCTGCAGGTGGGCCTCGGGGTCTTCAAATCACAGGCACCGCAGGGTTCCCCGGACTGGTCAGGCCTGATGGCCGCCACCCTGGTTTCGGCCCTGCCCGTCCTGATCCTCTTCGCCGCCTTCGGCAAGAAGATCGTCAACTCCATCGGCTTCTCCGGCATCAAGTAACCACCCCCAAAAACCCCACTCCCCAACTCCCAAACGGAAAGTAGAACCATGAAGAAATCCCTCGGCGCCGTCGCCGTCGCCGCAGTTATGGCACTGTCCCTGTCCGCCTGTGGCGGAGGCTCATCCTCCTCGGCAGAATCAAGCAAGGGCGAGATCAACTACTGGCTGTGGGACGCCAACCAGCTGCCCGCCTACCAGCAGTGCGCCGACGACTTCACGAAGGCCAACCCGGACATCTCGGTCAAGATCACCCAGCGCGGGTGGGACGACTACTGGAGCACGCTGACCAACGGCTTTGTCGGCGGCACTGCCCCCGACGTTTTCACCAACCACCTCGGACGCTACGGCGAGCTGGCAGAGAACAAGCAGTTGCTGGCCATCGACGACGCCGTCAAGAAGGACAACATCGACCTGTCCCAGTACAACGAGGGCCTCGCCGACCTCTGGGTTGGCCAGGACGGCAAGCGCTACGGCCTGCCGAAGGACTGGGACACCATCGGCCTGTTCTACAACGAGGCCATGCTCGCCAGCGGCGGCGTCACCGAAGAGCAGATGAAGAACCTCACCTGGAACCCGCAGGACGGCGGCACGTACGAACAGGTCATCGCCCACCTGAGCGTTGACAAGAACGGCAAGCGCGGCGACGAGGCCGGCTTCGACAAGAACAACGTCGCCGTGTATGGCCTTGGCCTCAACGGCGGCGGCGACTCCTCCGGGCAGACGGAGTGGAGCTACCTCACCAACACCACCGGCTGGTCCCACACGGACAAGAACCCGTGGGGCACGCACTACAACTACGACGACCCCAAGTTCCAGGAAAGCATGGACTGGTTCGCCGGACTCGTGGAAAAGGGCTACATGCCCAAGCTGGAGACCACCGTCGGCGCCAGCATGGCCGACACGTTCGCGGCCGGTAAGTCCGCCATCAATGCCCACGGTTCGTGGATGACCGGCCAGTACACCGGCTACCAGGGCATCGATGTGGGCATCGCCCCCACCCCGGTGGGCCCCGAAGGCAAGCGTGCCTCCATGTTCAACGGCCTGGCCGACTCGATCTGGGCCGGAACCAAGAAGAAGGACGCCTCGATCAAGTGGGTTGAGTACCTCGCCTCCGCTGACTGCCAGGACGTCGTAGCGTCCAAGGCCGTCGTCTTCCCCGCGCTCAAGGCTTCCTCCGACAAGGCTGCCGCGGCCTTCGCCGCCAAGAACGTGGACGTCTCCGCGTTCACCGAGCACGTCAAGAACAAGAGCACGTTCCTGTACCCGATCACGGACAACACCGCCAAGGTCAAGGGCATCATGGAGCCCGCCATGGACGCAGTAGTGTCCGGCAAGGCCCCGGCCAGCTCGCTGACCCAGGCCAACGAACAGGTCAACGCCCTCTTCAAGTAGGCCGCGAGCTTTACCGGCTGCGCGCCGCGGGCGTTGTATTCCCCGCGGCGCGCGGCCTCTATACTTTCTCCCACACCCCGTAAAGGACAGCATTCTATGGACCCCCTCCACCTCCGTTCCGCCAGCACCAGCCTGGTGATGAGCTTTGACAGCGGGGAGGCCGAGGTCATCCACTGGGGCGCGGATCTTGGCAGCACCCTGCCGGACCTCGCCATCCTCGGCGAACCGATCCCCCACTCCGCCATCGACGCCACCGTGCCCGCCGGCCTCCTGCCGCAGGCATCCTCCAGCTGGCGCGGCCGTCCCGCCCTCCGCGGCCACCGCCTCGCCGACGGCGTCTCTGGCCTCGACTTCTCGGCCCGCCTCCGCGCCGTGGCCGCGAGCGCCGAGGACAACTCCGCCATCATCGTCCAGACCGATTCCGACGCCGGACTCACCGTCTCGTCCGCCCTGACACTGCACGACGGCGGCCTGCTGGAGCTGCGCCACACCCTCACCAACGACGGCGCCACGCCCTACCAGGTCGACGAGCTGGCCACCGTCCTCCCGGTGGCGCCGGACGCCGTCGAACTCCTTGACCTGACCGGGCGCTGGTGCCGGGAACGCCACCCGCAGCGCCGCCCCATCCAGCAGGGCACGTGGGTCCGCACCGGCCGGCACGGCCGCACCGGGCACGACTCCTCGCTGCTCTTCGCCGCAGGCACCGCCGGGTTCGGCAACCGCCACGGCAAGGTCTGGGCCACCCACCTGGCCTGGAGCGGCAACCACGAGCAGTTCGCGGACAGCATCGGCGACGGCCGCACCATGATCGGCGGCTCCGAGCTCCTGGGCCCGGCCGAGGTCATCCTTGCACCCGGCGCCAGCTACACCACGCCGGCACTGTTCGCCGCGTACTCGGACCGCGGCCTGGATGGCATCAGCGAGGCGTTCTACAGCTGGTTCCGGTCCCGCCCGCACCACGTTCTCCCCGCGGCCAGCACGGCAACCCACCCGGGCAAGCCCCGTCCCGTGGTGCTCAACACCTGGGAAGCGGTCTACTTCGACCACAACCTCTCAACGCTGATCGAGCTGGCGGACTCCGCCGCCGAACTGGGCGTGGAGCGATTTGTGCTCGACGACGGCTGGTTCCGCGGCCGCCGCGACGACCACGCCGGCCTGGGCGACTGGTACGTCGACGGATCACTCTGGCCCGATGGCCTCACGCCTCTGATTGATGCCGTGACCTCGCGCGGGATGGAATTCGGGCTCTGGGTGGAACCGGAAATGGTCAACCTGGACTCCGATATTGTCCGCGCGCACCCTGAGTGGATCGTTGGTCCTTCGGTCCAGAGCTACAAGGACGGCGGCCGCCTGCCGATTGAATGGCGGAACCAGCAAGTGATCGACCTCGTGAACCCGGACGCGTGGCAGTACATTTTCGACCGCGTCGACGCCCTGTTGCGCGAGAACAACATCAGCTACCTGAAGTGGGACCAGAACAGGGACCAGCTGGAGCACGGCCACGCCGGCCGCTCCTCGGTCCACGAACAGACCCTGGCCGCCTACCGGCTCTTTGACGAGCTCAAGAAGGCCCATCCCGGCGTCGAGATTGAAAGCTGCTCCTCCGGCGGGGCCCGTGTGGACCTGGGCATCCTGGAACGCACGGACCGCATCTGGGCCTCGGACTGCAACGACGCCCTGGAACGGCAGACCATCCAGCGCTGGACCGGGCTGGTGGTCCCGCCGGAGCTCGTGGGCGGGCACGTCGGCCCCACCACCTCGCACACCACGGCCCGCACGCACGATCTGTCCTTCCGCGCCATCACAGCGCTGTTCGGCCACTTCGGCATGGAATGGGACGTCCGCGAGGTCCAGGGCGCCGAGCGCGAGGAACTCAAACGCTTCATCGCCCTCTACAAGGAACACCGCGGCCTGATCCACTCCGGGCGCATGGTCCGCGCGGACGTACCCGACGATTCCCTGATGCTGCACGGCGTAGTTGCCCCCAGTGGTGCCTCGCAGGGCACCGTTCCACCAGGCACGACGGCGGCGCTGTTCGCCCTGGTCAGCACGGGCACCGCGTTCGCGGAACAGACCGGACGGATCACCATCCCCGGCCTCGAACCGGACCAGGACTACCGGGTGGAAGCCATCTTCCCGGCGCCCGGAGACGCCGACTATGCCCACACATTCACGCAGGTCCAGCCGCCGGCCTGGCTGGCGGACGGGGCGGTGGCCGGTGGCCGCTTCCTGGCCGAAGTGGGCCTGCCGATGCCCATCCTCAACCCCGAGCACGCCCTCGTCCTGAGGTTCACGGCACTCTAGGGTCCCTGCCCCGCTGACCCGCGCCAAGGACGAGGCCGGCAGGCTGACTGCACCGTCCCGGTGTCGGAGCCGGGTTCAGCGGCGGATTCCGTGCGTGAAGTACAGCACAGGGCCCAAGAAGTGCAGGGCAATGACCGCCGCCCACACACTCTTGCGGCCGTTGACCCGCGGGGCGGGGCGGGTGGCCAGATCCGTCCAAGCGGTGGCGGCCAGCGACAACTGCACTGAGGACAAGGCCAGGACCACAGCCTGCTGCCCGCTTGTCAGATCGCTCCAAGTCACGGACTTCTTGATCGTCATGGTCATATTCTCCGTGTCGGGGTGTGAGTCATTGCGTTCGGCCAAATAGCGGGCTTGATTCAATCATGATGGTTTCCTTGTCCCTACGGGGGTTTGTCGGTCAACTGTGTTGTCTCCAAGGTTGCGCCGGTTGGGCCATCCATACCTCTTTCGGGGCCCGCCGATCTTACAAAACGAACCCAGGCCGTTTTGAGGTGGCATGGCGCGTACTATCGGCTACATGGGCAAGAGGGCCACAGACATGAGACGCACTTTTATGCGTCGGTGGGTGCTTGCGGTTACGGCCGGGGAGACCGTTGGATTCATTATCCCGGCCGCTGTTGGTGGAGCGTTGACATTAGCCGCCGCTCCCGCTTCCGTCGTCTATCCGTTGATGATCGCCGCCGGAGCATGCGAAGGTATCCTCCTTGGGTTGGGGCAGTCCATCGGCTTTGGCTCTTTTGGGATCCCTCGTGCTGCCTGGATTACCGCCACTGGTGGGGGTGCCGCTGTCGCGTGGTCCATCGGTATGCTGCCGAGTACGATCGGCAGTGTCGATTTCGCTTCGCCGTCCGCTGTTGCCCTCATGGTCGTCGGGGCGGCGGTGCTTCTGGCTTCGATTCCGACCTTGCAGTGGCTTGTCTTACGCCGGGTAATACGGCGGGCCTCCTGGTGGATTCCTGTCAACGCTGGTGCCTGGGCTGCTGGCGTCCTCTGGACTTTCGCGCCGTCTCCGTTCATTGACGAGAACACAGCATTTCCTGCCCGGTGGGGTCATATTTAGTGGCCGGCATACTCATGGCGGTCACTGTGGGTGCCCTGACTGGCTTCGCTGCGCGGCACGTAGTGGAATCCACTCACTACTCGCCAGCACAGCGCACTGATGCCGGTCAATCCATCTACCAGCGGCCGACCCCATGAACTGCGCTCAGCCTGTAGTCAGCAGGCCAGCCCCACGGAGCTCGCCCCGATTCCCTCCCCGGAACCTCAGGGCTCCCGTGGTGACCACCATCGTGCGGACGGGTTGATGGCAAACTGGCGTCCAGTAATTTCCGTCGGCGTAATGCGGAACAGCTGATCCTTGGCCCCCGGCTCCCAGGGAGACAGGCTCTGATCCACCTTGTCCTGATCAAGTTCGTTGTCCGGGACAGCTTCAGGACGGCCTTTCACCACGACGCTCCACGCAATGGTTCCGTAGGGGTTGAGGCCGTCAGCCTCCAGTGCGACCGCTCCCCCTTCCAGCAAAGCGTCCAGTTTGGTTCCCGGACCTGTTCGGAAAAACAGTGATCCATCCTCCGGCAGGTAGTTCACGGGAAAGATTTCAGGTCCGTTGGTGCCAATTACCGCCAGTCGGCCGACTGAAGCGGACCGAAGGGATCTCCAGCACGCATGTGTTCCAAGAACCTTTAATGCTGATGCTTCTTCGAAGATGTTCATGTGCCGAGCATACATACGTGATGGATCAAGGCAGCAGAGCACGCCCCCTTTAGCGCGGACTCGGGTGAGCGGCGACAGCGGATAGCCGGAAGTAGCGAGCGCCCGCCAGCGAATGGCCCTCTTGGCAGCGCGGCCAGCCCACCAGCTGTGCGAAAAGTAAGTGTCGTCCGTGGAACGTCAACGTCGTCGCCTAGGGTCCTTTGCGACGAATTCTGCACCATCATTCACCGTTCGAAGTCCACGGCCCCCCGGAAATCCGGCCACGTGGAATGTCCCGGGCCGAATGATGGTGCAGAATCCGACGGGTAGATTGGAGCCATGACTGACGTTTCCTCCCCTGACTCCGCATCTGCCTCCGCTGCCGGGCGCGGCACGATCCTCGTGATCAACGGCCCCAACCTCAACCTGCTGGGCACCCGTGAACCGGAGAAGTACGGCACTTCCACTCTCGCGGACGTGGAGCAACTGGCAGCTACGGCGGCGCAGGCCCACGGCTTCACGGTGGAGTGTGTCCAGTCCAACCATGAGGGGGTGCTCCTGGACGTCATCCACGCAGCCCGCGGCACCGCCGTCGGGATTGTGCTGAACGCCGGCGCCTTCACCCACACCTCCGTGGCCCTGCGTGACGCTCTGGCGGCGGTGCAGCTTCCCGCCGTCGAGGTCCACATCACCAACGTGCACCAGCGCGAGGAATTCCGGCACCACTCCTTCTTGTCCCCGGTGTGCGCCGCGGTGATCGTAGGAGCTGGAGTGTTCGGCTACAAGCTGGCCATCGACTACCTGGCCGAAGCGCTGTAGCCCGGCGCTGTGCGGCTCAGGCTCGTGTGGCTCAGGCCGCCCGGGCTACTTCTGGATGCACTGCCCGGAGGAGACTGGAGCGCTGAGGCTTGCGGCCTGGGATGCGACCGGGAACAGGTCATTCATGGTGATCG
The DNA here is from genome assembly GCF_054510755.1 of Pseudarthrobacter sp. MDT3-1. Classification (NCBI taxonomy): domain Bacteria; kingdom Bacillati; phylum Actinomycetota; class Actinomycetes; order Micrococcales; family Micrococcaceae; genus Pseudarthrobacter; species Pseudarthrobacter sp. MDT3-1. The sequence goes on from NZ_JBTNDX010000023.1 coordinate 69,045, forward strand.
CGAAACCCATTTCGGTGTCCGAGGTTGCCTTGGCGAAAATGACGCCGGCCACCAGACCCTCCATGGTCAGCAGCGGGCCGCCCGAGTTCCCGGGCTGGACGTTGCCGGCCAGGCGGTATATCTCTTCCGGGGCCGGGTTTTCGCCGTAGATGTCGGGCACCAGAACCGAGGTGATGTCCTGGACCGTGGCGGGGTTGGACTGGAACGGACCGCCGTGAGGGTACCCCGCGAAAGCTGCCGGGCTGCCGTTCGGAAGGTCGGACGTCAGCGTGAGTGGTTCGGAAGGCAACCCGTCAACGGCCAAAACAGCGAGGTCGTGCCTGGTGTCGAAGTACACCACCCGCCCGGGCATCGCGCCGCCGTCGGGAATTTCAACCACCGGCTGCGACACGCCCGCCACAACATGGGCATTGGTCACAACCCGGCCAGGGGAAACCACAAAGCCAGTGCCGGTCTGGTTCTGCCCGCATTGGTAGGCGGTTCCGGCAATTTTCAGGACTGACTGCGCGGCCCGGTTCAGCGCTGGCGTATCGGTGCTTGCATTGGGCACTGCCACTTGCTGACCCTGGTCCAGGCCTTCAAGCAGCGTGGGGATTCCGTTGCCGATCACCGTGGACCGCAGCTGCGCCATGGTGGTCTTCACCGGGACAGGCGTCAGCCCATCGATGTATCGGATGACTTTGGACTCGGCCAATTGTTGGGACACAAACGGAACGCCGAGAGCGCTGACGCTGAAAGCGAGCATGGACATCACCAGCGCCGAGACCACCACGTTGACGGCCCCGCCCACCAGCCGGTCCACAGCCCGCAGCGGCTTGATCCGCACGGCGCCGCGGATTTTGCGCCCGATCATGGTCCCTAGGCCATGGCCCAGAGCCATCAGTACGACGGCGGCGGCCACGATGGCGGTCAGCCTCCAGCCGGAGTCGTCCACGAAGTTGCTGACCAGTGGAACGGCAAAGAAGGCAGCCACGGCGCCCGCGGCGAAGCCGGCGATACCCCCGAGGGTGACCAGGAAGCCGTTGCGCAGGCCATAGATCAGGTAAGACAGCAGGGCCAGGATCAGCGCCAGGTCCAGAACAGTCAAGCCAAACACTGAGCGCTCCTCTAATACGGTTGAGACCCAATTCTAGTGGCGCAGGCTGACATTATTCCGTGGGCGCCAGTCTCCCGCCTATTGGGGCCAGGTTCGCCTCACGTTCAGTCGTCAAACTCACACCCCGGGCGCGGCCGGGCACCGGATCGGGCCCGCATTGCACAGTGTCAGCGGCGTTTCCGCTGCCAAGTACGTCACAGAACCTTGAAAATTCTGAAACAATGGCAAAAGCGCCACAGCCGACACTTTTTATTCAGGAGATTTCATGGACATCGAGGTACTGCGCCGAGCACCCCTATTTGCCACGCTCGACGACGAAGCATTCCGCCTGCTGACGGACGAGCTGACCGAGGTGGACCTCTCCCGCGGTGCATCGGTATTCCGCGAGGGCGACCAGGGCGACCAGCTCTACTTCATCGTCTCCGGCAAGGTGAAGCTGGGCCGCACGTCCCCCGATGGCAGGGAGTCCCTGCTCGCCATACTGGGCCCGGGTGAACTGTTCGGCGAAATGGCACTCTTTGACCCCAGCCCCCGCACGGCCACGGCCACGGCTGTCTCCGAAACCCGCCTTGCTGGCCTGAAGAACGAAAGCCTCAACGCCCTGCTGCGGACGCGCCCCGAGGTTTCGGCGCAGCTGCTGCAGGCCCTGGCCCGTCGCCTGCGCCGCACCAACGATTCACTCTCGGACCTGGTGTTCTCCGACGTCCCCGGCCGCGTGGCCAAGGCCCTGCTCGACCTGGCCGACCGCTTCGGCCGCCCGGCAACTGACGGCGTCCTGGTAGCCCACGAGCTCACCCAGGAAGAGCTGGCCCAGCTGGTAGGCGCCTCACGCGAGACGGTCAACAAGGCCCTGGCAGAGTTCGTCCAGCGCGGCTGGCTCCGCCTCGAAGCCCGTGCCGTAGTGATCCTCGACATGCAGCGCCTCCGCCAGCGCTCCCGCTAGTCCTTTCACGATTGAGGCCCTAAGGCTGACATCCTCCGCGTGCTGCTCCTTCGTCGCTTTGACGCATGCTTCCGGATGCCACCCTTGGGGCCTTTTGCGTACCCCCTGCCGACGCTCTCTCACTTTATGGGGCTTTTCCCCAACTGCTCTCTCACTTTCTTAGGGAAAGTGAGAGAGCGTCCCTCTCCGTCAAGCTGGTTGTGAGTCATTCATTAACTTTTTGATTGAAGGAGCCGGCGATGCCCGTTGATAACAAGGGTTTTACGC
>NZ_JBTNDX010000024.1:0-64518 GCF_054510755.1 Pseudarthrobacter sp. MDT3-1
CCACACCAGCCCCCGCCAAATACGTCGGGATCAACCTGCCCGAGACCAAAACACCCCAAAAACTAGCCCAGTGACTCCACACAGCTTGACAATTTTCGAGCGTCGGCCGGAAACCTGCAGGAAGTGAGAGAGCGTCAGCGGGCGCGCTCAACCCGCTTTTCGTCCCACACAGGCTCGGCGGATTCGTAGACGCGGCCGTCGGAACCGAACACCAGGAACCGGTCGAAGGTGCGGGCGAACCAGCGGTCGTGGGTGACTGCCAGGACGGTTCCCTCGAAGTGGTCGATGGCTTTTTCCAGTGCCTCGGCCGAATGCAGGTCCAAGTTGTCCGTGGGCTCATCCAACAGCAGGAGCGTGGCGCCGGAGAGCTGTAGCAGCAGGATCTGGAACCGCGCCTGCTGGCCGCCAGAGAGCGCTTCGTACTTCTGCTCCGACTGCGACGCCAGGCCGTAGCCGTCCAATGCGCCGGCGGCTGCCTCCCGGCCCAGGCCGGACCGGTGCTCGTCGCCGCGGTGCAGGATCTCCAGCAGGGTCTTGCCCAGGAGGTCGGGCCGGACGTGGGTCTGGGCGAAGAAGCCGGGCCGGATACGGGCGCCGAGTTTCACGGTTCCCTCGTGCGGCACTTCAGCAATATCGACGTCGGACACGGGAAGGTGCTCCCGTTCCGGGTCCGTCCCGCCCGTGGCGAGCAGGCGCAGGAAGTGGCTCTTGCCGGAGCCGTTGGAGCCGAGCACACCCACGCGGTCCCCGAACCACACCTCGGTGGAGAACGGCTTCATCAGCCCGGTCAGTTCCAGTTTCTCAGCCACAACGGCCCGCTTGGCGGTCCGGCCACCCTTCAGGCGCATGCGCACATTCTGCTCGATCGGCAATGCTTCCGGCGGGCCGGCCTCGAGGAACTTGGCCAGGCGAGTCTGGGCGGCCTGGTAGCGGTTGGCCATGTCGGAGCGGAAGGCGGCCTTGTTTTTGTACATATTGACGAGTTCTTTGAGCTTCACGTGCTCCTCGTCCCAGCGCTTGCGGAGCTCCTCGAAGCGGGCGTTCCGGTCAGCGCGGGCGTCCACGTAGGAGCCAAAGCCGCCGCCGTGCACCCAGGCGCCGGCTCCGTTGATGCCCGGCTCAAGGGTCACGATGCGGCCGGCGGCATTGTTGAGCAGCTCGCGGTCGTGGCTGATGAAGAAGACAGTCTTTTTGGACTCGTTGAGCTTGTCCTCAAGCCAGCGCTTGCCGGGCACATCGAGGTAGTTGTCCGGTTCGTCCAGGAGCAGGAGTTGGTCAGGTCCGGCAAACAGGGCCTCCAGCACCAGCCGCTTCTGCTCGCCGCCGGAAAGGCTCGACGCCGGGCGGTGCTGTGCGCGGTCAAAGGGCAGTCCCAGCGCGGCCATGCAGACCTCGTCCCAGACAGTCTCCACGTCATAACCGCCGGCATCTCCCCAGTCCACGATGGCCTGCGCGTACCGCATCTGGCTGGGCTCGTTGTCGTGCTCCACCATCGCGAGCTCGGCCTCGTCCACCTCCCTGGCCGCGGCGGCCAGGGCCGGCGGAGCGGCGGATACCAGCAGATCTCGGACGGTGGAATCGTCCCGGACCTGGCCCACGAACTGGCGCATGATGCCCATGTTTCCGGAGCGCCCGATCACACCTTCGTCCGGTACGAGGTCGCCGGAAATGATCCGGAAGAGGGTGGTCTTGCCCGTGCCGTTGGGGCCGATCAGGGCGGTTTTGGTACCGTCCGGGACCTTGAAAGTCACGCCGTTGAGCAGCTGGGTGCCATCGGAGAGGAAGTAGTCAATGCCGGAAATGTCTATGTGGGCCACGCCATCAATCTTCCCACGCCCGCCCTACCCGGGTTTTTGTCCAGATAATCGGCCTTCGAGGCAGTTCGGCGCGCATTATCTAGACAAAACTGGGGGACCTAGCCGGCGGCGGTCAGGAACTGCTTGACCAGCGGCCCGGACGTGGTGGCTCCGAGGCCGCCGTCCTCGACGAACACGGCCACCGCCATGTCACCGTGGACGGCCACAATCCAGGCGTGCGTCTTGGGCGGGTTCTCCTTGCCGAACTCCGCCGTGCCGGTCTTGGCGCCCACCGGCGCGCCCGGAACGGTGGACAGGAAACCCGCGTGGCCGGACGTGACTACAGCCCGCATCATGTCGGACAGCGCCGCGGCCTCGGCGGCGGTGATGGGCTGGCCGGACGCCTTGGACGGTGCCTCCGGCGTAACGGTCGACGACGGCGACGCGCCCTCCGCGGTCGTCTCGTCGGAGGTGTCTGCCGCGGCAGCCCCGGCGTCGGGGTTCAGGACCAGCTGCGGTGAGACGGGGGATCCCTTGCCCACGGAACCGGCCATGATGGCCGCTGCCAGCGGGGACAGGAGCACCTTGCCCTGGCCGATCATCGAGGCGGCATGTTCGGTGCCCGCCGCGTCGCCCGGAACGGACCCCAGGAAGGCCGCGGCGCCCAGCGCGGGGGCCTCCACCGCCACGCCCATGGCGACGGCAGCAGCCTCGAGCTGGGTCTGAGTGACTGTGTCGCGCGCAGCGATGAACGCCGTGTTGCACGAGTGGGCAAAGGCATCGCGGAGTGCCACGGACCCCAGAGACGTTTCCGGGTAACCTTCCGCGTTCTTGAACGTCCGGCCGTCCACGGTAAGGGTGGGTGTGCATTCCACCTTCGAATCGGGCGTCAGGCCGTTGCGGAGCATGGCAAGCGAATCGACGATCTTGAAGGTTGACCCGGGCGCGTACTGGCCCAGCATGGCCGTGTTGTAGCCGTTGCTTCCCGGGCCTGAGGCCGCGGCGAGAACGGCCCCCGTGGAGGGGCGGAGCGCCACGATGGCCGACGCCGGACCTACACCGGCAAGGGTGCTCTCGGCGAGTGACTGGAGGTTCGGATCAAGGGTGGTTTTCAGCGGCGTGCCCGGTGTCGGGGCCATCTCGAAGACCACCCTGCGGGGATCCGTTCCGGCGGCCTGGATCTGTTCGCGGGTCAGGTCGGCCCGCTGGGCACGGATCACCACGGCGTCTGTGCCGCGGAGCTGCGCGTCGTACTGCTGCTGGAGCCCGCCGATGCCAGTCACGTCGCCGGCGGTCAGGACGCCGTCGGACGCCTCGATCTGCTCGGCCGTGGCCTCGCCGACGGTGCCGAGGACTGCCCTTGCGAATGTGCGGCTGGGTGCCAGCGGCTGGGCTTCCGGGATGGCGCGGGCACCGGGAATGGCCGTGATCTGCGCGTCCGTGACGGTGCGGCCCTCATCACGGAGAGTGATGGCCCGGACGAACGCCTCGGCGCCGGAGGCCGCAACCTGTTGGGCGTAGGCGGCGGGATCCACGCCCACCAGTTCGGCCAGTTTGGTGGCTGACGCGGCGGCGTCCGCGGATCCCAGAAGCAGTCTGTCGATCCCCACGTTGACCACGGGACGGTACGTGACCAGCTTCGCGTCACCTGCGCCCAGGATGTCGGCGCGTTGCGGCGACTGGGTGCCCTTGCTGAGGATTTCGTTGTCGGCGAGTCCGGGGACCAGAGCTGCCGGGTTCCAGACCGCGAGCCATTTGTCCCCTGACTTCGTGAACTCTGCGGAGACCGTGTATTTCCACTCGCCGGTGCCGATTTTCCAGGTGTAGTCCAGCGGGACGGTTGCAGTGTCGCCGTCCAGGGTGAGCTCGCCGGTCGCCACTGTGGGCTTGTCCGGCTCCAGGGCCTTGAAAACGTCCTGGACCTGTTGCTTGGCCACCCGGGAGTCCTTGCCATCAAAGGCGACCGAGCCGACGTCGAGCGTGGAAAGAGCGGACGCAAACTGCTTGGCCGCGCTTTCGGCACCCCCTCTGCCGTCGTCGCAGGCAACCAAGGAGGCGCCGAGGATGAGTCCAGCTATGGCAAGCGATAGTTTCTTTGAGTTCCCCACGGCGCTATTATGCCCCGATTTGGAACGCGCTTGCTGTCACCCATCCCGCGCGAACGGACACTTGGCGCCCCAATGATTTGCGCGAAAGGACACTTGAGGACCGCTGCCAGGGGCTTAAGTGTCCATTCGCGCCGGGATAGAGGCGGGGTTCAGAGGCCGAGCGAAGGGACCCCAAGACCAAATATGTCCTTAAGGGCATGTTTCGCGGCGAAGAACCCTGGCATGCCCGTTACCCCAGGGCCGGGCGGCGTAGAGGAGGAACAGAGATACACGCCGGGCACCGGCGTCCGCCATGGAACGCTGGAAACCACAGGGCGCTGGATAAGTCCGCGCACATCCATGATGCCGGCACTGAAGTCCCCGCCCACGTAGTTCCGGTTGTAGCTGGCCAGTTCCGCCGCAGTAGTCACCCGGGCCTGCATCACCACATCCCGGAACCCGGGCGCGAAGCGCTCCAGCTGCGCGGTGACGGCCTCGCCCATGTCGCGGGTTGATCCGGCAGGCACATGGCAGTATGCCCACAGGATCTGCCGGCCGGCCGGCGCCCGGCCCGTGTCGAACCGTGATGGCTGGGCCACCAGGACGTAAGGGCGTTCCGGGTGTTTCCCGGCGGATACTTCGTTCTCGGCACGGGCAAGTTCAGCACGCGTGCCGCCGACGTGCACCGTTCCGGCGTCCCCCAGTTCCTTTGCTGCCCACGGAACGGGTCCGGACAGGATGAAGTCCACTTTGCAGGAACCATTCCCATAGCGGAACCCCTCCAGGGCTTGCCGGTACCTGGCCGGGAGGCTGTCGCCTGCAATGTTCAGCAGGCCCCGTGGGGCCACGTCCAGCAGAGTGGCCCGCGCGCCGCGGAGTTGTTGGAGGCTCTCGATCGTCGCCCCCGTATGGATCACCCCGCCGTGGGCACGGATGTCGGCCTCCAGCGCGGCCGCAATGGAGGCCGATCCGCCCAGCGGAATCGGCCAGCCTTGGGCGTGAGCCAGTGCGGTGAGCATGAGCCCGGCGCCTGCAGAGGCCAGCGAGGGCAGCTGCGAAACCGCATGGGCGGCCACGCCGCTGAGCAGTGCGGGCGCAAGGTCCTCGTGGAACCGCGCGTTCCACAGCCGCGATCCCTGCTCCAGTGTCCGCAGCCCGAAAAGCGCCGCCGCCAGGGGATCCCGGGGGATCCTCATCAGCTGGTGCTGCGTCAGATCCATCACGCCGTCAATGCGGTCAACCAGCGGGCCAAGAAGCCGGCGGTAGGCGTCGCCGTCCCGGCCCAGGCCTTGGACCGTCCGTTCGAGGCTGTGATATCCGAGGGCCGCCCGTCCGCCGTCGAGCGGTGATCCGAATGAAAGCTCCGGGACCACCAGGTCTATCCGGCGTGCCAGCTCGAAGTCGCGGAAGAAGGGTGATGCCAGCGCCATGGGATGCACGGCCGAGCAGATGTCATGGAGGTGCCCCGGCTGCATCAGTTCGGCGGTGCGGGTACCGCCTCCGATGGTGTCCGCCGCCTCGTGGACTTCGACGGAGAGGCCGGCGCGCGCCATTACGGCGGCTGCAGCCAGACCGTTGGGTCCGGACCCGACGACGGCGACGTCAGGCATGGTGTTTCGCCCGCCAAGGGAGCACCGCGTGCGAGGGATGGCGGGGGCTGAACCGCAACCAGTCCGGGAGCCCGTCGAACGGCCCTCCCTGTGGATCATCGAGGCGATGGCGGCGGACGGGATCGTAGTCCGGATCGTAGATGTCCCATACAACCCGGAACATCAAATATGCCGTTGCAAGCATATGTGCTGCCACGGCCAGGACGTAGTAGGGCATGTCAATATTGTGCTGGGTCGGGCCCTGGCTGGCCACCTGGCCCAGGTACATCCAGACGGCTGCCCAGTGCAGGCCTTCAACGCCCTGCCAAATGAGAAAATCCCGCCACCGCGGCCGGGCCAGCGCCAACAGCGGGATGAGCCACAGGACATGCTGTGGCGAATAGACCTTGCTGGTCAGGACAAAAGCACCCACGATGAGGAACGCCAACTGGGCCAGCCGCGGCCGGCGTGCTGCTGTCAGCGCCACCGCGGCAATCATGGTGCAGGCCAGCAGGAACACAGCCAGGGCCAGCCAGTTGATGGTTGCGGGATCCAGCACCTGCCAGCGCAGGCGCCGGGCCACCAGGTTGTACGCGAACCATAACGACCCGTAGCCGGCTTCCCTCGTCTCGGTGAACCTGAAGAAGTACCCCCAGCCGGACGGGTTGGAGACCGCAACAGGCACGTTAATGGCCAGCCAGGCCGCGGCGCCGGCAACGGCCGTAACCACGAACGCGCGGATCCGCCCGGTCCGCAGGGCCAGCAGCAGAACGGCTCCGAGAATCAGGGCGGCATAGGGCTTCGTCGCTGAGGCGAGGCCGATCAGGGTGCCGGCGAGGACCAGCCTTTCCCGCGAAAAACACAGCATCCCCAGCGCCAACAACGCCACGGCCCACATGTCCCAGTTGATGGTTCCGGCCAGCACGATGCCAGGTGCCAGCGCCACCATGGCCGCATCCCAGGGGCGCCGCTGTGACATCCGGGCCGTAGCCAGCACGGTGATAATCCATACGGCTGCAACCAGAGTGGCATTAACGTCGAAGTAGCCAAGAATCCGCGCGTCACTGATGCCCTGGCCCGGGACCATCCAGGCAGTCACCCCGGCAATGAGTCCCATCAGGACGGGGTCTTCAAAGAGAGATCCCGAGCTCAGGACCGGGAACGTGCCGTCCCCCAGGCCTCGGTTGCGGAAGAATTCCGGGAAGTCGGAATAGCACGTGGAATAGAACTGGCCGGGGCTCGACCAGCCGTTGGCCCGGCAGTAGCCCTTGATGGCGAGGCTGGCCAGCGCCGCCACGACGGTCAAGATGATCAGGACACGTTCCACGGTAAAAACGCCGGGGGAGACGAGGCCGGGCGCCGACCGGGCACCCATCGGCCCGCCGATCAGTTCCGTGAAGTTCTTCAGCAGCAGGTCGCTGCGGCTCGGAACAACCAAGCGGGCGCGCCGTGGGTGCGCCGGTGGCTTCGTCTCCTGCATGTCTGAGAGCTTACCCGGGACGCTGCCCCGCCGGACCGGACTTGATATCCGGCACTAGCCTTCAGTTCATACCGCCCATCTGCTGGTGCAACAGGACGAAAACCTCTTCGCGCCGCCGGTCCAGGAGCTGCCCGTTGAATTCCCGGCGGCCATCCCGGAAAGGACGATCATTCCGGACAGGCCGCCGCAGGGAGAACAATGCTTTCTTGATTCTCTTGATCATGGTGGTCACCTCCTTTCGGCGTAAAATTGGGCATGACAATTAAGGCCATTTAGTGCCAGAGCAATAACGGCATAATTAGGCAGGGAAATGCCCGGTATTTATGAATTGTTCGCAAATGCGAAGAAGGACCCTACTTGCAGCGGCGGGTGCAGACCCCAACAAAGAAGCTGAGTTCCGAACTATGGGGATGCCGCGTCGCCGCGAGGACCAGCCCTGAAGCTGCGCCGACAGGAGACTTCCAGCAGGCGTCGCCTAGAGCGAGCCACTAGCGCGAGCCATCCGAGAAGGAAGTGGCCTGGATATACCTCGTTGCAAGTGACGCCGCCGCGGGGGCGTCATCAGTTGCAAGAAGGTTAGGAGGCAGACACTCCGTTAAGACGGCGCGCAAAAGCAGCAGAGGCCGGGTTCGCGGTGATGGTCATCTTCCATCCGCTAGTCAAAGTAATCATTTTTCCCAACCTCCTTTTCCGTTATGCCGCCGCCTCGGCTGACTAGCCGGACAACGCGCGCCGCGACCCCGGCAAAGACGCTCTGGGGTCAGGAATAAAATTACCCTACGAATAGAGCAATGCGCCACTTAATTAGCAAAGTTTTTCAAGAAAGTTTATGAATGCGCCGTTAGAGTCCCCAGCGGACAATGGCCGGTGTCCGCTTATCCCAGCCGAGCGTGCAGACTTTCGCGGTTCCCAGGATGAAATGGCGGCCTTCGGCGGGCGGCAGTTCCAGCCAGCGCGCGGTGAGGATCCGGGAGAAGTGCCCGTGCGCCACGATCAGCACGTTGTCCAGGCCGGATTCCAGCACACTGGCCACAATCTTGTCGGCGCGGGCTGCCACTTCGTCCAGGGTCTCGCCGTTGGGCACACCATGCGTCCAGATCAGGTAATCCGGGTTGTCCTTGCGGATCAGGTCCGAACTGATGCCCTCATAGTCGCCGTAGTTCCATTCCACTGCCAGCGGCTCATGCTGCGCGTCAGGGTAACCTGCCAGTTCGGCGGTGCGCCGCGCGCGGCGCAGTGGGGACGTCAGGACCAGGTCGAAGTCCACCTGGTCCAGCACCTTTCGGGCCTCCACGGCCTGCTGTTCGCCTTCCACGGTCAGGGGCAGGTCGGTGAGCCCGGTGTATTGCCCGCTCTTGGACCACTCGGTCTCGCCGTGGCGCAGGATCCAGAGCTGGGGGCGGGGCGCGGTCATCGGGTTAATCATTTGGACTCCTCGTTCGGGGAAAGTTCGACGGCGGCGGGAGGCTCTGCTGCTTCCGGAACCGGGGGTGCTGCCTCGGGCTGCTCCGCCCACCAGGCGAGCAGCCTCGCTTCGGCATCGTCCGGTTGAAGGGGTCCGTGTTCCATCCGTTCCTCCAGCAGGAATTTGTAGGCACGGCCCACCACGGGACCAGGCTTGAGGTTCAGGATGGCCATGATTTTGGCGCCATCCAGATCGGGCCGGACCGCGTCCAGAGACTCCTGCTCGCGCAAAACGGCGATCCGGTCTTCCAGGTCGTCGTAGGCGAAGGCGAGCCGTTCGGCCTTCCGCTGGTTGCGGGTGGTGACGTCAGAGCGGGTCAGCCGGTGCAGCCGTTCCAGGAGATGGCCGGCGTCCGTAACGTAGCGGCGGACGGCCGAATCACTCCACCCGGCGTCACCGTAACCGTAGAAACGCATGTGCAGCTCCACCAGCCGGGCCACGGCCTTGATGGTGTCGTTGTCGAAGCGGAGAGTCTTCATCCGCTTTGCCGTGAGCTTGGATCCCACCATGTCGTGGTGCCGGAAGCTGACCGCGCCGCCCGGTTCGAAGCGCCGCGTAGCCGGCTTGCCGACGTCGTGCATCAGTGCTGCGAACCGCAGCACAAAGTCGGGAGCCGGCAACGCGCCGTCGGCGTCCGTTTCCAGGGCAGCGGCCTGTTCCAGGACCTGAAGGGAGTGCTGGTAGACATCCTTGTGGCGGTGGTGCTCGTCAGATTCCAGCCGCAGGGCGGACACCTCAGGCAGCACGAACTCGGCGAGGCCGGTTTCCACGAGCAGGTCCACACCGACTCGGGGGTGGGCACCGCAGATGAGTTTGACCAACTCATCACGGACCCGTTCAGCCGAGATGATCTTGATCCGCTCGGCCATCTGGCTCATGGCAAGCCGCACGTCGTCGTGCACGGAGATGCCCAGCTGCGATGCGAACCGGGCGGCGCGCATCATACGGAGGGGATCATCGGAGAAGGAGGCCTCGGGTGAAGCGGGCGTTGCCAGGACGGCGGCGTTGAGATCCCGGACGCCGCCGAACGGATCAATGAGTTCAAGCGACGGGAGCCGCAGGGCCATGGCGTTGATCGTGAAATCGCGGCGCAGGAGATCGTCGGTCAGGGAGGTGCCGAAGGCCACCACGGGCTTGCGCGACTCCGGATCGTAAGCATCGGCCCGGTACGTGGTGATCTCGATCTGGAAGCCGGCCTTCCGCATCCCGATCGTCCCGAAGGCCCGGCCGATCTCCCAGAAGTTGTCCGCCCACTTTTTGATCAGGGCAACTGTCTGGCTCGGCGTGGCGTCCGTGGTGAAGTCCAGGTCCGGCGAGGCGCGTCCCAGGAAGAGATCCCGTACCGGACCGCCCACCAGGGACAGCTCGTGGCCGGCGTCGACAAAGCGCTGCCCGAGCTCCAGGACCACCGGGTCAACCTGGAAATCGACGGTGTTGGAATCAATCTTGTGATGTGCGTGCGCCATAGTTACTTAAGCTTGTCAGAAACCAGCGGCTTGGCAGGCCAAAATCTCCTCAAGATCGCTCCTATTCGCCTGCAGCCCCTCAAAGTGCGTCATACGCAGTCCACTTTGATGTCATGTTCCGGTAATCATGATCGGACAAGAGTCGTTAGAGTGGACTCCATGGCCCATCCCGTACCGAGCGCTCCCGGCAGGAGGACAAACGCACCGTTGCCGTCGGCAATTGGTGCCCACGTCGCGCCTGCCTTGCACTCGGCCCCGGCCTCGCTTCCCACGGTGGAGGAAATTTCCGCCGGCGGCGTTGTGGTGGACACGTCCGACGGCGAACTAAGGGTTGCGATCATTGCCCGCCTTAACAGGGGCGGACGGCTGGAGTGGTGCCTTCCCAAGGGCCATCCGGAAGGCAAGGAAGACAACGAGCAGGCAGCAGTGCGCGAGATTGCCGAGGAAACCGGCATCGAGGGCGACATCCTGGCCCCGCTCGGCAGCATCGACTACTGGTTCACTGTCAGCGGGCACCGCGTCCACAAAACCGTCCACCACTACCTGCTGCGCGCCACCGGCGGCGAACTCACCATCGAAAACGATCCGGACCACGAAGCCGTGGACGTCGCATGGGTCCCCATCAAGGAACTCGCACGGAAGCTCTCGTTCCCCAACGAGCGGCGCATCGCGGATCTGGCCCGGGACGTCCTGCCAGAACACCTCTAAGGCCGTCTCCGCCGAAGCTGCGTATATGCCTATACAGGCATATAGCCTGTCCGTTGCGGTACAAACAGCGTCCGGGTGAGACGATGAACTCGATGTCAGCTACCAATCCCCCCTCCGACAAAGCCGGCCCCGCCGCCCCGAGCGGAACAGCGAGTGAAACCCGGTCCAGCGCCATCATGGCTGCTGGCACCCTGGTGTCCCGGTTCCTGGGCTTCGGCAAGACCTGGATGCTGGGTGCCGCGCTGGGCCTCGGCTCCACGGTTAACGACACGTTCATCAATGCCAACAACCTGCCCAACCTGATCTTCCTGCTGGTGGCCGGTGGTGTGTTCAACGCCGTCCTGGTCCCGCAGATCATCAAAGCGAGCAAGGCCCCGGACAGGGGAGCGGACTACATCAGCCGGCTGCTGACGCTGGCCGTGCTCCTACTGCTGGGCCTCACCGCGCTGGTCACGCTCGCTGCTCCGTGGGTCATCGAATTGACCACCCAGGGTTATTCGCCGCAGCAGAAGGCCCTGGCAGTCGCGTTCGCCTTCTGGTGCCTGCCCCAGATCTTCTTCTACGGCCTCTACGCGCTGCTGACACAGGTCCTCAACGCCAATGGTGCGTTCGGGCCTGCCATGTGGGCCCCCATCATGAACAACCTGGTGGCCATTGGCGGCCTGGGCATGTTCATCTGGATCTTCGGCGAGAACCGCATGAACCCGCACACGCTGGACAACTGGGGCCCGTCCCAGACCCTGCTTGTGGCCGGCTTCTCAACCATAGGCGTGGTGGCCCAGACAGCTATCCTGCTGATCCCGGTGATCCGCCTGCGGCTGGGTCTCCGGCCCCGGTTTGGCTGGCGCGGAGTAGGCCTTGGCCAGGCCGCTAGGCTGAGCGTTTGGACGCTCCTGACGGCCGCCGTGGGGCAGTTGGCGTTCCTGTATGTCATGCGCATCGCCACAATTCCCGGTGCTGAGCGCCTCCGGCTGAAGGAAGCGGGGGATCCGGCGGCCGAGATGCTGCCCGGTAACGCAGTCCTGGAGGTGGCCAGCCAGCTGTACCTGCTGCCGCACTCCATCATTGCGCTCTCGCTCGCCACTGTCCTGTTTAACCGGATGACCCGCGCTTCGCAGGATGGCAACCGCGCGGAACTCCGCGACGCCCTCTCGCACGGCCTCCGCACGATGGCGGTGGCCACCGTCTTTGGCGCGCTGGCACTCTTCGCGCTGGCGGGCCCGCTTGGCATGTTCTTTTCCGGTGGTCCGCGCCAGGACGGCGTCATGCTGGCCCAGACGCTCACCATCCTCGCTCTCAGCACCCCGTTCATGAGCGCCAACTTCATGATGTCGCGGGTCTTCTACGCCAATGAGGACGCCCGCACGCCGTTCCATATCCAACTGCTGCTTGCCGTGGTCTATGTGGCCGGTGCCTTCGGGATCCAGTTCCTGCCGGTGGGCCAGATCATCTACGCAATCGCCCTCCTGTATATGGTGGGCAATATACTTTCGGTGGTCATCAGCGCCTATTTCCTGCGCCGGCTCCTGGGCCACCTCGACGGGCCGCGGATCGCCAACTCCTACATCCGGATGGGTTATGCAGCGCTCGGTTCTGCGATGGCGGGCGCTGGTGCCCTGTGGCTGATGGGCAGCTACAGCGCCGACGGCTTCGCCTGGAAGGACCGGCTCGCCGCCCTGGTGACCGTTATCGTCGTCGGACCCATCATGCTGGTTGCCTATGTCTTCCTGCTGAAGGTCTTCCACGTCGCCGAGCTCCGGGACCTCATGCGCCCCCTGTTGGGACGGCTGGGACGCGGCACGGGACGGTCCGGCGGCGGGGGAACGCCGTCGTCGGCTGCGGGTGCCGACGTTTCCGGAACGGAACGTCCGACGCCGGAACGCGCCACGGTCGCGGTGGACACCGGCCTGATTCCCCGGATTTCCGGCGAATTCGACGCCGCCTCCTTCCGCGCAGGACCCGTACCGGAACGCCAGGCAGCGCCTACGGCGCCAGCTGATGGCGCCCAAGGGGAAACTGAAGCAATGTCTAGCGGGGGCACTGAAACCGCCGCGGGATACCTTCCCGCAGAGGACGTGCCCGGCACAGCGCGGGGCGGGCTGCTGCGCGACGAGATTCCCCTTCCCGGCCGGCGCACGTTCCAGGGCCAGGCCGGACAGAACCCCCATTTCAGGCCACGCCGGCCTCGAAAAAAGTGATCTTCTCGCGGTTTTTGGTTGCCTGTCGACCACGGCGGTCCTAGCCGATCGGCTAGGATCGACAGTGAACAGGGGTAGTTGCAGGCAAGCGCAGACCGGCTCGCCGGCTGGCTTTTAGCCGGTTTCTGACCGGCGGTGGCATCATCTACGCCGGCATTCCCGGACAGTCTAGGAGGAACAAGTGTCCCACCCGATCGACGTTGGATCAGTACTCGGCGGCCGCTACAAGGTCACAGCCACGGTATTGACCTCACACGACCAGGATCTGGTGCTGGACGGGGTGGACCAGGTTCTCAACCGACCGGTCAGCATTCTGGTCGCCGGCCCGGACAACACCGAACAGGTGGCCCAGAGCGCCCGCGAGGTGGCTACTGGTGAGCGCCCGGGTAACGTCCAGGTCCTGGACCTTGGGGTCACTGAGGCCACCACGTACCTCATCACCAACCACACGTCCGCGGCAGACCTGTTGGACCTCGTGGTCGCTTCCGACGCGCCTTACGTCGAGCCGTTCTTCACGGATACCCTGGGAAGCGAAATTTTCGGCCAGGTGCGTTCACACGAACCGGAACCGTACGACGACGAAGAGAACGTCGACGCCGGATATATCAACTATTCGGACAATCACCCCAGCCAGGTTGACCCATTCCGGTCTGCCGCACCGCTTGCTCCGCCGCTTGTACCCCCGGTTGTTCCGGCCCGTCCGCCGCTCCGCCCGGCGGTCCTTCCGGCGTCGGGCCCTGCCAAGGCCGGGGCCGTTAGAGCAGGCGCCGCCGCTGCTGGCGCCACTGCCGCACATCAGCACGTCACTGCGCCGCAACCGGTGCAGGCTGCGGAGAACCGGCCAGTTTCCGGACCGGCCGAGCCCAAGGCAGGTGCCGGATCCGATTCGCCCAAGGTCTCCCTGTGGTCTGAGGACGACTATTCCAACGGCTCCCAGGACGCATCCTACGACGAACCCGTGGTCTCCCGAGCGCCGGAACACTCCGATCGCGCAGCGGGCGCCTTCCCGTCGGTTGCCCGGAAAGTGTCTCCGGCGGCCGCAGTACCGCCTTCCGGCGGGACGGATGACTATTACGATGACGACGAGCCCGAGCGTGAGCCCCGCTCGATGCGCTGGCTGGTTGGCGGGCTGCTCGCCGTGGTGTTGATTGCCGGGCTGGTCTTTGCGGTCACAAACCTGGGCAGTCTATTCAAATCTGGCCCCCAGGCCGCCCCAACCTCCAATTCGACGGGCTCCACCCAGCCAAACTCCGGGTCGGCTTCCCCTAACCCGAGCTCCGCACCGCCGGCGGCACCGCCTGCCATCGACAGCATCACCCGCCAGGGGGATTTTGACTTCGCAGGCACCTACGACGTGGATCTTGTGAAGGCGTTTGACGGCAACGCAGCCAGCTACTGGTCAGACATGGAATTTGCCACCGAGGGCTGGGGCGGCCTCGCAACCGATGGCGTGCCCTTGTTCGTCAAGCTGAAGAATCCGGCGAAGGTTTCATCCATCACCCTGACTCAGCTCGGGGCCTCGGGCGGCAATCTCAGTGTCTTCACCAATGACCGTCCGTCATTGGACGGAGCCAGGCTGGTGGGGACCAACAGCTTCACGTCAACAGATCTGACCATGCCGCTGGCCGAGCCGGTGGAGGCACAGTACGTGATCGTGTCCATCAAGACGCTTCCCAAGCTGGCCGCCCCGAAGACCCGCTATGGCTTTGGCATCCGCCTGGCGGAGATCAAGATCCAGTAGGACCACACCTGCGTCGTTCCCGTTGAGCCGCGTCTGTTCTGCCTGGAGTATTGCTCCGAAGTATCAGACGCGGCTCAGCTGTTTTCAGACGGTAATCTGGAAGGGCGTCCCGTCCACATGACGGGGCTATGACCGCTGATGGTTCCTCCGTTCGCGCGACGCCCGGAATATTCACCACCTAGATTCAGTTGTGCCATGTGGCTGGCCGCAAAAGCCGGCGCATCGACTAAGGAAGAGGTTCACCGTTCAGTGAGCAACGCAGAAAACACCGCGTCCGAAGTACGTGATGTCATCATCGTCGGCTCGGGCCCGGCCGGGTACACGGCCGCTGTCTACACGGCGCGCGCCAACCTGAAGCCCTTGCTTCTGGCCGGATCAGTTACCGCCGGCGGCGAACTGATGAACACCACCGACGTCGAAAACTACCCTGGCTTCCCCGAAGGCATCATGGGGCCGGACCTCATGGAGAACTTCGAGAAGCAGGCAGCGCGGTTCGGAACGGAAATCCAGTTCGAGGACGTCACAGCACTGGACCTCAACGGCGACATCAAGACTGTCACCATCGGTACCGGCGAGACCTTCCGTGCGCGGGCCATCATCCTGTCCACCGGATCCGCTTACCGTGAGTTGGGCCTCCCGAACGAAAAGCGCCTCTCCGGCCACGGCGTGAGCTGGTGTGCAACCTGCGATGGTTTCTTTTTCAAGGACCAGGACATTGCGGTCATCGGCGGAGGAGACTCGGCCATGGAAGAAGCCCTCTTCCTGACCAAATTCGCCAAGTCCGTCACCGTTGTGCACCGCCGCGACACACTCAAAGCTTCCAAGATCATGGCGGACCGTGCTCTGGCCCACGACAAGATTTCGTTCATCTGGAACAGCTCCGTTGACGACGTCATCGGATCGGACAAAGTCACCGGGCTCAAGATCAAGAACCTGAAGGACGGCACCGTGTCCGACCTCGCCGTCACCGGCGTCTTCGTCGCCATCGGAAACGACCCCCGCACCGACCTGGTCAAGGACTCCCTGGAGATCACGGCGGCCGGTACCATCGCCGTCGAGGGCCGGAGTTCCAAGACCAGCATCCCTGGCGTCTTCGCCGCCGGCGATGTTGTTGATCCCACCTACCGTCAGGCCATCACGGCCTCCGGTTCCGGATGTGTTGCCGCGATCGACGTGGAACACTACCTCGCAGACCTTCACGCGTAAATCCGCGTACCCGCCGTTCGAAGAGAGAGACAAGGTTATGAGCAACGCTAAAGACGTAACAGATGCAAGTTTTGCTGCGGACGTACTGTCCGCCGACAAGCCAGTAATTGTGGACTTCTGGGCTGAATGGTGCGGCCCCTGCCGCAAGCTGGGACCCATCCTCGACGAGATCTCGGTCGAATACAGCGAGAAGGTTAGTGTCGTCAAGCTCAACGTCGACGACAACCCCGCCATCGCCGCCGAGTACGGAATCACGTCCATCCCCGCCGTTTACCTCTTCCAGGACGGCCAGGTGAAGAGCACTGTTATCGGCGCGAGGCCGAAGCAGTTCTTCGAAAAGGAATTTGCGGACGTCCTTTCCTAATCAGGTAGGGGACTTCGGTCCCATGTGACTAGTGACACCGTCCTGTGGCCACTGCTTCCATGAAGCGGTGGCCACGGGCCTTTAAGACCTGGCCCGTGGAAGCACAACCACATTGAATCAACCGTCAATTGTTTCCTAACTTCACTGATTGCTCAGAGTCGCTCCAGGAGACCCAGTACAGGGATGAGTGTCTTATCAATGAGGGAGAGTGGGCTGTAAATTCCGGTCAGACGTCCCGGCGCCATCCTAGAGTTCGCCTTTCCGGATTCGGATTGTTGTTTCACGTGAAACATTGGCGATCGCGAAACATGGATTCATGCGAACATCGACGATTCGCCAAGCCAAGCGGCGTACGGTGTGGCCATGCTCGCCGGACGGACGAAATTTCTTCGGCGTCAGTGCATGCTGATCCTTACATCCGAGTGCCCTTGCCGCACGACAATGCCGCAGCGATTCAGTTCGACATACTTGAACTCAGCTAAGTTCAGTTCGGCTCACGACGGTAAATCAATCAACCCAGGCTTCCACTTTCGTGACGGTCACACTCTGCGCACTGATGCGTACCCCGCACTATGTTTCACGTGAAACACGGCCGAAGCCTGCGTGAGTCTGCTCCCTTCAGTCCTATTGGCCTGCCCGACGGCATTTGGAGCCAGTCCTCAAGGATATGGTTCACGCGATGTCGCCGTATTGCGTCCCGTCCATTCGCTGAGGAGAATACCCGCGGCGCACTCAGAGATTGGATCGAACTCTGAGCAGCGAATGCCAATTAGATTAGGTGGCCTAGTGGCCTTGACGTCCCATTTCACCTTGCGGAGGACAATATGGAACCGGAGCATCAGACTACCGGAAGCACCCTGACCAGGCCGGCGTTCCAGCCTCGCTGGCCGTCCATGGTCTAAATCAAACGCCGATTCTCGCAGTTGACGCCTAGAAGATCACGGCTCCAAGGGTGTGGTCAGAGTCAACGCCGGTGGTTGGAGGAATCGGGGCTGGTCGGGGGAGTCGTCGCTGGACGGGGGAAGCCAAGGAACGCCGGGGACGCCAGGTGACCGTTATGACGCTAGGATCCGAGCAATTGGAATAGATCCCCGACATCAAATGGCACCGTCCCCTCGTAACTGACTGGCCACTCTCGAAAACGACTTCCTGATCGAAAATGCGCACAAGTCTCATCGCCAAACCACAGCACGTCGGTATCCTGCCGCGACGGTATCCAGTTCAGTGCCAGCCTGACCAGTTTCAACAGTCCAGTCTTGTCCACAGCATGTCGACGACACAGCAGCGCGCAACTCAAGATTCAGCGACCCCCGGGAGCATACTCACACAGCGTTGGGAACCCGCCAGCAGCACAGACAAGGTGCCTGCGGACGAATTCGAGACCGTCGGCCTGGAGACTCACTATGCCCTTCCGCCGATACCTACAGCCTCGGGTGGTAATTCAGGGGCCGTACGGATAGGGCACGCGCAGCGCATTCAGTCTGTACTCGCTGCGCTGGTGGGTCCATCGGGATCGTCGTTCGTATTGTCCGAGATGTCCATTGATGCCGATGGCCCGAATGGGAAGCACATGCGGAGATTGTCCAAGCCCGATATTGCCCTCGGCCGCAGCCCACGCCGGTCTCGACACCCACTTGTTGGGGCCGCACCCCTTCACAACGCCGTGGTCGTCTCAGCGGGCCCATGCCAAGAGACGGGCCATACCAGAAGACCTCATGCGCGCCACGGGTGCGGGCCCGGCAAAGACGGCACGAGGACACGGATGTTCTTCTACGCCGGACTGTTTCACGTGAAACAGTCCCGCCCCGGCGACGGCTTCGCGGATGGCAAGACCTCGAGCGTACTGTTTCACGTGAAACAAACTGAGCGAAATCTCCGACCAAGCTTCCCGGGATGGATGCTAAGGACGCCGGCTTCGCATGTGCTCGATGCTATCTTCTGAGGCCAACTGCCAACTGGCCGCATCCCCACGTCAACCTGGTTGCTCCACGACCGACACGTCGTAGACACCCGGACAACCCGTACACAGCCCAGGCACACGAGGAATACTCTCCTCACCGCAGGAATTCTAGACACTGCCGGGCGCCCTCAATCCTGCCACCGGGCTCTATAGACGCTTGCGTGAAGGCTGAGCCCTCGCCCAAGCCCTCCGGCCTGCTGCGTCGATGGGGGACCGTCAGCCTGAACCAGGACTGGACGAAGGTGATCGCCGTGTACCTGCCCGTGGCCAAAATAGGCGTTGTGGCTTCGCCGCTACGCACATCTCTGTTCGCAAGATCGCTACGGTTGCCGTCCAGTCAGCGCAGGACAGAACCAGAGCCAACTTGCTCGGTTGTCAGCGAAGGACGGTATCGGAACCGCCTGCTCGGTCTTAACATGTCAGTCCGCACTGCAGCTCCCGACCGGAACAACACGCGTGGGCAGGTCATGAGCCAGCTGGCCAATACCGACTTTCCTGTCCGAAGGGCGGAGCCCTAGGTGCCCGACCAACTCCACCCCAAAGACCTAGAGCAGGTGACGAATGTCAGCGGATGACGGAATCGTATCCATCGGAAGTGTGACTGTTCGGTTCGACTGGAGGGTTCAATCGCGTTGATGTCCACCGACTTCGAAGTTATCCCCAAATGTTATCCACACTGATATCCACACTGATATCCACACTGATATCCACACTGATATCCACACTGATATCCACACTGATATCCACAGGCTTATCCACCGGTCTGCAAATCGTGGATGCAGGACCCCTAGTGCCGTCCTTTAGATCAGCCGACACCCTCGAGCCGGCTTTGCTCCAGGACAACTACCACGGACGAAGCGCATGCTCACGTTGGACTGGAAATATCGCCGGAAATCCAACTATTGAAGTCGCTTTCCGTCCCGAAAGAGAGTCTGAATCGACCTTGGTAAGGTTTCACGTGAAACGGGACTGCAGGCGCTATCCAATGCTCGTGCGTACCGCTCGTTGCAGGATCCGCTCGTGTGGGCCAAATCTCTTCGTGATGCCTGCCACCAAGCAATCTATCCACAAAGTTATCCACAACGATATCCACCATGCAATTCACACCTACGGGCCCAAGCCTGTCCTGGCTCCATCTCTTGTTGTGGCAAGTTTGCCGCACACGATGATGAAGAGTGGTCCACGGAAACATAGTCTTTCGGATACTCCCTTTCCCTCAAACCAGGCTGCTGTCCGCCTGGCTAGCTGATTCATCTTCAGCCGGGCCATGATCTGACGTGGTTGCAGTTGTGGTCGCTTCCCCGTCGGATCCGAACCTTTCCGGACGGTCCCGCCTGTCTCAAACTGCTGCACAGCAAGACGACTCGGCTTGCACCAATTCCTTCCACTCCCGGACACTCCCGGACTGGGCCAATTCTGTGCACCCCGCGGTCAGGTCCTAGAGGGGCGAAGCCAAGTTGCGGAGCTGGTCCAGAGACGCACTATGGCGCACTGCCAGAGTCATGCTGTAACGACTTGGAGTGTCGCAGCCCTGCCCAGGGTGGTGGTCCCGTATGAGGCAGCCGGCGACACTGTTGGCCCAGCCAGGGGATCGATGCGCCCTCCTGAGATTGGTGTGTATCGAGGCGCCCTGCAGATTCAATTCGTCGACGTACCGTCTCCACAGAAGACTATTTGATGAAAGGCCCGGTTGGGGGCCGCGGTCGTACCTGCCTGCCTGCCTGCCTGCCTGCCTGCCTGCCTGCCTGCCTGCCTGCCTGCCTGCCTGCCTGCCTGCCTGCCTGCCTCAACCGATGCTACCGGTGCGCCGGCGTGCGCCAGCTCAAAAGTCCTCGGATGCGCCAGGAAGCTATCTGTTCAGGCTAACTGCCCGGCGAGTGGAACTCAGGCGTCAGGGTTGGGGCCACCACGGAACGGGACATGCTGGACCCCGGCCATGGCTCTCCGCTGGATACTAGCCCTCTGGACGGCTTCCCAAGCTCCCAGAACCCTGGGCGGGCATGCGCTGGGTCAGCAGGATATAACCAGTGGCGGGCGTCACTGCCGGCCGGGGGATTGGGGGCGGCATTATCCTCGAGGCGTGAAGAGGCCATAGTAGGCTCTAAGCCGTCAACTCCAAGGTCTGGGAATTGTCTCTGTTCCCACGGCGATCGAGATGGGAGGGCGCTTGGAATGCAAGTTTACAATCCGAGACGCAGCCAGCTCGCCGGCGCCGTGAGGACGTCGGGGTATCGGTGTGTCGGGGCCGTGGGGAGATGCCAGGCACGGTGAGCTGGACTCGTCACGATGTTTCACGTGAAACCATTTAGAAGACGGCTGGGCGTAGGCCGAACCTGCTCAGCAATCTCGGCTACCCTCACGAAGCTTGGTGAACTGCTTCTGCAGGAGTTTTTTAGCCACCGCTTTGGCTGCGGGCGAAGCCCCTCGGATGCTGGAAAACCGAATTCACTTCCGCAGCCGCAGCGTAGGTGACGCGCCGGCGACATCACTGGCCGAGGACTTTAGATTATACCAACTTCATGTTCGTTCTCGATGGCGCCGCCGCCTAGATCCGGCGCATACCCTGTTGATGTTTCACGTGAAACAGCAACCGCGAGGCGCCTTCCCATCTGGACCAGACGTTGCCGAACCCGGACGTTGCCGAACCCACCCGGATGTTGCCGAAGCAGATTGAAGGTCAGAAGACTATCTCGCGACAGGTCTCCGGGGGAGACGTCCACCCTGGCGTATCCCCGTAGTCAACGAGTTAGCCGCAGGCTAAGGCCAACATCTGCACGGGTACGTACGCTGCACACCAGATCCCTGGAACAGATCGGGGCAAGCGCAACGATGACGGTGTTCCCGCCGCTTGGCAGGATAAGCACCGCACGGACTGATTGGAAATGTGCGAATCGACGCATTCTTCACTGCTTCGGAGCAACGGAACCCATTGGGTGACAAGCATCACGAGTCGCATCGGAGTGTCCAGCGATCCGTCGAATCCACCACTCCTGCCTGATCGCCGCCTCGAGAGTTCGCGCTCCGCCATCTACATCGCCCTCAGTGCCCACCTCCAGTGCGTCAGCAACCCGGAGCCACAGAAGTCCACCGCTGCAGCGGGAACACAAGCAGAGACGACAGTCGTTGGAGGAGACCAGTCTTTGGAGGACTCCAGTCTTTAGAGGAGTCGAAGGCAGCAGACAGTGCCAAACTCGCGTCCCACAACGGAACTATTTCATCGGGCCCAGAGGGGTACGCCATGCGGACCGCGGGCTCGAGCCCGGGGCGCGTCACAACCACCATGGCCACGCCAGTATCAGCTCCGGAATGCAAAGATGGCGTCGATACAGACGAAAGAAGGGCCTGTTTCACGTGAAACAGGCCCTTCTTTGAACAGAGAACGCTAGTTTTCAGATCCTGGCGCAAGAACTTCCATGATGCGGTTCAGGTCTTCAACACTGGCGAATTCAATGCTGACACGCCCCTTGCGGACACCCAGGGAAATCTTGACGTTGGTGTCCAAGCGGTCTGACAGCGAGGATGCCAGATAGTCCAGGCGCTCATGGCGGGCTCCCGGACGAGGGATGTTGTTCTTGGCAGGCTTCGCAGGATCCTGATAGAGAGTGACGGCCTCTTCGGTTGCCCGAACAGACATGCCTTCAGCCACGATTTTCTGGGCGAGGCGTTCCATGGCTGCTGCATCCGGCAGGGCGAGCAGCGCGCGCGCGTGGCCAGCGGAAATAACGCTGGCCGCCACACGACGCTGAACCAGGGGCGGAAGTTTGAGGAGACGCAGCGTGTTCGAAACCTGGGGACGTGAACGGCCAATGCGGTCCGCAAGCTGCTCGTGAGTGGTTCCGAAGTCTTCAAGCAGTTGCTGGTAGGCCGCTGCCTCTTCGAGCGGGTTCAACTGGCTGCGATGCAGGTTCTCCAGCAGTGCATCCCTGAGGAGGTCATCATCAGTGGTGTCCCGGACAATGGCAGGGATGGTCGCCATTCCGGCCGCCTGTACTGCCCTCCAGCGACGCTCACCCATCACCAGCTCGTACGGTTCTCCACCTTCCTCGGTTGAAGTACGAACCACAATTGGCTGGAGGACGCCGATTTCGCGCACGGAGTGGATGAGCTCCGCCATGTCATCGTCATCGAAGACTGAACGGGGCTGTTTACGGTTCGGATGGATGTCGGTGACCGGAATCTCAGCAAAACGCACGCCGGGGACTTCCACGAGGTCAACACCGTTATCCGGCGTACTGCTCTGGGATACAGGTGCCTCGGACACAGACTCGCCAGTCGCGCCTTCAACCGGCATGGGCGAACCGTCCACCGTTGATGTAGCTGCACCGCCCTTTACAGGAGCTTTTGCGGCCGGCAGCTTCTCTGCTGCCTTGGCTGGCGGATTCGCGGGGGAGGCCGTTCTCGGCGCAGCTGCTTTCTTCGTTACCGATGCGTCGTTGGCCTGGGCCGGCGCATCCGACTCGGAAGCAACCGACTCCGAAGATGAAGCATCTGAAGCTGCCCCACCATTTCCTGAAGCGTCATCAGGGGACACGACTTTCTTACGGCCTTCAGGGAAGAAGAGATCCACAGGCCGCGACACAGCGCCGCCGTTGCCCGACGCACTACCGGCGGAACTTGGAATGAGTGCGCCAAGACCGCGGCCTAGGCCACGTCGCTTTTCGCTCATGGATAAATCCCTCCGATGGAAGAGTCAGACCTTGCCGGACTCCGGTTGTTGCAGTTCTTGAAGATTCTAGCGTTCAGCGATTTCGGCTGCGGCTTCCAGGTAAGACAGGGCTCCACTGGAGGAAGGATCGTACGTCATGACGGTTTGCTGGTAGCTCGGAGCTTCTGAAATCCGCACGGAGCGGGGGACTACAGCACCAAGGACCTGCTCGGGGAAGTGCAGGCGAACTTCGGCTGCCACCTGGGCTGCAAGGTTGGTCCGTCCGTCATACATCGTGAGGAGAATAGTGGAGACCACCAGATCCGCATTCAGGTGCTTCTGGATCATCTCGATGTTCTTGAGGAGCTGACTGAGGCCTTCCAGTGCGTAGTACTCACACTGGATAGGGATAAGGACCTCACCGGCAGCACAGAAGGCATTAACCGTGAGCAACCCGAGGCTGGGCGGGCAGTCAATGAAAATGTAGTCGAGGCGTTCTTCGCCGTTCTTTGCCCGGGTCCTGGCATAGACGTCGATCGCCCGGCGGAGCCGCTGTTCACGGGCCACAAGCGAAACAAGCTCAATCTCCGCGCCGGCCAGGTGAATGGTGGCAGGAGCACAGATCAGGTTGCTGATGTCCGGGCAGGGGGCCACGACGTCAGCGAGAGGGAAATCGTTGATGAGGACGTCATAGATGCTGTCCACATCGGCATGGTGCTCGACGCCGAGGGCGGTGGAGGCGTTGCCCTGGGGATCGATGTCAATGACCAGGACGTTCAGGCCGGCTGCGGCCAGGGCAGCAGCGATGTTCACGGTGGTGGTGGTCTTGCCCACGCCGCCTTTTTGGTTGGACACCGTAAAGATACGGGTCTTCTCCGGCTTGGGAAGTTTCCGGCCAACCAGCCGTTCGCGGCGCCTGGTCTCGTGCGCGAGTTCCCGGGCGATAGGACTGGAATCGTCCATGGTGTCCATAACGTTGATCCGGCCACCCGTTGTTGTTTCACGTGAAACAGACGCAAGAATTGCCATTTCCGCAACCGGATTAGGGTGACTTTCCCCTCGTCCGGGCGCGGAACCCATGCCCATGCCAGCAACTGATCGTGCTGACCCCAAAGACACAAACGGGGGTATCCGTTGTGTGGAGGCTTCGCTACTGGTCACTGGGACACACTCACTCTCGTTCGGCTTTTGCTGCCGTTGTCTAGCCTAACCGCTTCGCCCTGCAGACCAAGGCTACCGGGCCAGGACTAGGAGAACTTTCGGGACTTGTTAACGACGATCCGTACCACCGTGGTGGGTTCCTCCAGGAGGTTTTCACCGACAGTCACTACAGAAGTCTGGACGCCACCGAGTTTCCGGATGACCTTCGCTGCTTTTTCGATTTCCTCGCCTGCACTGCGTCCCTTAATGGCCACAACTTCACCCTTGCCGGCGAGCAGGGGGATGGTCAGACCGGCGAGGTTGCTCAGCGCGGAAACAGCCCGGGCAGTCACAACATCAGCGTCCACCATGCCAACCGCAAGCTCCGCGCGCGTCCGCATCACCGTGACGTTTGTCAGGCCGAGATCGTCCACCACTTCCTGGAGCCAGATCACCCGGCGCTCCAGCGGCTCGATCAGTGTCAGCTGGAGATCCGGACGCGCGATCGCGAGGCAAAGTCCGGGAAGTCCGGCTCCGCTTCCGACGTCGGCAACATGGCTGCCGTCCGCGATCTCGCTTTCGATAACGGCACAGTTAAGGACATGCCGGCTCCACAACCGTGGGATCTCACGCGGCCCGATCAGCCCGCGTTCGGTTCCGGACGTGGCCAGGTGCTCCACGTAGCGTTTGGCCAGGTCCAGGCGGTCACCGAAAATCTTCTCGGCCGCCAGCAATTCTGCTGCCGTGATGTCAACCATGATTAGCGGTTCAGCATTCTCTAGTCTGCGGATACTACGATGTGACGCCCGGCGCCTTCGCCCTCGGACTCGCTGACGAGTCCCAGGTCAGCGACGGCGTCATGAACGATTTTGCGTTCGTAGGCACTCATCGGCTCCAGTGCCACGGCTTTGCCGGACTCCTTGACCGCAGCTGCCGCATCCTCGGCGATCTTCTGCAGGTGGACGGCGCGCTGCTGACGGTAGCCGTTGATGTCCAGGACCAGGCGTGAACGGTTCTCCGTTGCGGAGAGAACAGAGAGCCGGGTCAGTTCCTGAAGGGCTTCGAGGACTTCGCCGTCTTCGCCTACGAGGCTGTCGAGACCATCAGTTCCTTCCTCGGCAACGATGGAAATGTAAGTGCGGCCGTTCCGGACTTCAATGTCAATGTCGCCGTCGATGTCAGCGATATCAAGGAGTTCCTCCAGGTAATCGGCGGCAACGTCGCCTTCCTCTTCGAGGCGGCTGGCAGCGGATCCCTTGGGCGAAGCATCGGCGTCGGTCGAGGCTTCGTCCTGATCGTCAATGATCTCGTCGGAAAGGGCGTGTTCGGTGCTCTCGGCTGACATTACTTCTTCTTCCTGTTCTTACGCTGTGGCTGGACGCGCTGTCCCTTTTGCTCGAGGACCGCAGCTGCGGCAGCTGCCTCCGCTTCGGCGTCGGCCTTTTTCCCGCCCAGAATGGGCAGGACCGGCAGGCCCTTGGCCGCACGGCGTTCGGCGAGTGCCTTGGCGGCTGGGGATCCCGGCGTCGGCATGCGGCGGATGACGAAGAACTGCTGCGCCATGGTCCAGAGGTTGGTGGTGGTCCAGTAGATAAGGACACCGATGGGGAAGTTGATGCCACCCACGCCGAACACGAGCGGCAGGATGTACAGCATCATTTTCTGCTGGCGCATGAAAGGGCTGGCCATGGCCTCTTCGGACATGTTCTTGGCCATGATCTGCTTCTGCGTGATGAACTGCGAAGCCGTCATCGCAAGGATCATCACGATCGACAGGATGTTGACAGCCAACTGCGCGTCGCCTCCTCCTCCATGCAGGAGGGTGGCGGAAAGCGGAGCACCGAAGATGCTGGATTCGTCGAACTGCACCACCTGGTCGTGGCTCATCGCACCGACACCCACACCCGCCTTGGCGTTGGAGCTGATGCCGGAGAGCACCTGGAACAGCGCGAAGAAGAACGGCATCTGGATCAGCATGGGCAAGCAGGCCGAGAACGGGTTGGTCCCGTGCTTCTTGTACATGGCCATCTGTTCCTGCGCCATGGCCTGGCGGGAAAGCTGGTCAGTCTTGCCCTTGTACTTGTCCTGGAGTTTCTTCAGGTCCGGCTGCAACAGCTGCATGCCGCGCTGCGCCTTGATCTGCTTGACGAAAACGGGGATCAGGGCGGCACGGATCACCAGCACCAGCCCGATGATGGACAGTGTCCAGGTCCAGCCGTTGGCCGCAGGCAGGCCGATCGCAGTCAGGCCCTCGTGGAAGCCCACCATGATGATGGAAACCAGCCACTTGAACGGAAACATGATTGTTTCAAAGAAGTCCATACGATATCCCTATTCGTCAGGCCGCAAGGCGGCCTTCTCCATCAGTCTGAGCAGCCAGGTACTTGTCCGGGTTGTTCAGCACAACAATTGTGGGGGTCCGGTGATCGGGCCAGTGGCGGTGGCCGGCGGGGACATGGTCCACACCACCGGCATTCCACGGATGGCAGCGCACAAGGCGACGGGCTGCAAGCCAGCTGCCCTTCACCGCCCCATGGACAGTGATCGCTTCAAGGGCGTACGCCGAGCAGGAAGGAAAGAAACGGCAGACCTGGCCATACAAGGGAGAAATCACCTTGCGGTATGCCATCAGCAGCAGAATAAGAATGTTTCTGGGCAGGTTCCAGAGGAAGGTGCCCACGGCGGCAGCAACAGGATGAAGGGAGTGGACGACGGCGGCAGTTACCTTACGCACGCTGTGTCCCTTCCTGTGTTGTACCGGTCGAACCGTTTACAGCAGCCCGCGGAAGGCGGCTGCCCAACCGGCTCATGGTTGATTCCAGTGCGGCGTTGTAGTCCGCCAGCAGTTGATCCCAGCTGGCGGCAGCGGACGCAGGCAGCGCCCGGACCACTATGGCGAACCCGGTACCGTACTCGCGCAGCGAGGCAGCACCGGCTTCTCTCAGTCTCCTCTTAACGAGGTTCCTGACCACAGCGTTCCCGACACCTTTGGAAACGATGAACCCGATCCGGCTGGGTTCGTCGGCAGCAATAGCTGCCGCATATAACACTACGTTCCGGCGTCCATTGCGGACACCGGAACGTACAGTTGTTGAAAAATCGGTTGCAGTCCTCAAACGGTTACGGGTGGCCAGCACCTTAAACTCGCAAAGAAAAGTTAAACCGACGAGTCAGTTATCTAGGCCGACAGTTCGGTGCGGCCCTTGCCACGACGGGCTGCCAGGATGGCACGGCCGGCACGGGTACGCATACGAAGGCGGAAGCCGTGCTTCTTGGCTCGACGGCGGTTATTCGGCTGAAAAGTCCGCTTGCTCACGTTAGTTACTCCAGTGGATCAAAGGTGCGCCCACCCGATCAGTAAAAGGGGAAGAACTGGCCGACGCTAAGTTTTGTATATGCACGCTTCCCCCGGCTGCTCCAACGCGGTGCGTCAGAGAGATTCAGAAGGGGCCAAAAAGCGTACACAAAGGACTTCACAACGTTAGGGCAAAATGCCTGCCAGAGTCAAACCGGGGTACCCCTGCGTCCCTGTCCCCGGCTGTGGTTAACCTGGCCCCACAGCCTGTGGATGAAGTGGCTCACAAGGCCTGTTTTCGAACCACAACGGTGTAATTATCCACAAGCTACTTCCCAGCTATCTTCTGGCCTTTTGTTCCCCTAGAGTGGCTCAGTAGCCGATTATCCACGGACTGTGCATAACCCTGTGGATGAAGCTGAACCAGAGTCCTGGTTCGGGACTTGGGGCTGCACGTAATGCAGGCACGCAAGTTTGAGGAACTGATTGATGACAGTAGACGAAGCCAACCACGCCAATACTGTCGGAAGTTCCTGGCGTCGGGTTGTGAGCCTGCTCGAGCAGGACGACCGCGTATCTCCACGGCAGCGGGGCTTTGTCATCCTGGCGCAGGCCCAGGGCCTGATCGGATCCACCCTCCTGGTGGCCGTACCCAACGAACTGACCCGTGAAGTCCTTCAGACCCAGGTCAAGGACGCCCTGGATGACGCCCTGCATAACGTTTTCTCCGAGGACATCCGCTGCGCAATCGACGTGGACACCGATCTGGTGCCCCTTCACACGGAGCCGGAACCCGTCGTCGAACCTTCCTACTCGCCGGACCAGCTGATCGAACAGAAGCCGCAGCCGATGCTGCCGAGCACTTCCCACGAGTTCGGCCGGCTGAACCCCAAGTACGTTTTCGATACCTTTGTGATCGGTTCGTCCAACCGCTTTGCCCATGCAGCTGCCGTGGCCGTGGCCGAAGCGCCCGCCAAGGCCTACAACCCGCTGTTCATCTACGGTGATTCCGGGCTGGGCAAGACCCACCTCCTGCACGCGATCGGCCACTATGCCCGCCGCCTGTACAGCGGAATCCGGGTCCGGTACGTGAACTCCGAAGAGTTCACCAACGACTTCATCAACTCCATCCGCGATGACGAAGGCGCCAGCTTCAAGACCACGTACCGCAACGTGGACGTGCTGCTGATCGATGACATCCAGTTCCTGGCCGGCAAGGACCGGACGCTGGAGGAGTTCTTCCACACGTTCAACTCCCTGCACAACAACAACAAACAGGTGGTCATCACCTCGGATCTGCCGCCCAAGCAGCTGGCAGGTTTCGAGGACCGGATGAAGTCTCGCTTCGAGTGGGGCCTCCTCACCGACATCCAGCCGCCCGAGCTCGAGACCCGCATCGCCATCCTGCGGAAGAAGGCGCTCAGCGAAGGTCTCTCCGCCCCGGACGATGCCCTGGAATACATCGCTTCCAAGATCTCCAGCAATATCCGCGAACTCGAGGGCGCACTGATCCGGGTGACGGCATTCGCCAGCCTGAACCGCCAGCCGGTCGATGTTGCGTTGGCTGAGATGGTCCTCAAGGACCTCATCACGGACGACGGCGCCCAGGAAATCACGTCGAGCCAGATCCTGATCCAGACGGCGGAGTACTTCAAGCTCACCATGGAGGAACTCTGCAGCAAGTCCCGGACCCGCACGCTGGTGACCGCCCGGCAGATCGCCATGTACCTCTGCCGCGAGCTCACGGACATGTCCCTGCCGAAGATCGGCCAGGAACTCGGCGGCCGCGACCACACCACTGTGATCCACGCGGACCGCAAAATCCGTGAGCTGATGGCTGAGCGTCGTGTGATCTACAACCAGGTCACCGAACTCACCAACAGGATCAAGCAGCAGCAGCGCAACTCCTAAGCCGTCGTCTCTATACCTTATTAACAGGTGCATGTGGATAACCCTGTGGATACTTAAGGGGACAACCGAACTTAATGGGCTTAAAACCCTTAAGCCGCCTGTGGATCAGCGAAAACCCAAAAATTGTTATCCCCATCCACAGCCTGTTTAAAACCTGCGTCACCCACAATCCATGAACAGGGCTTAACCGCTGGATCCTGCGGCCGGATCGAGTTATCCACAGTATCCACAGCAGTTATTAACACTACTAATCCCAATAAATTGATTTCCCTCAAATAACAATCTCGATCCGCACCCGAACCGGCCCAGGCCCAAGGGCCTCCGGACCCCAGGCGTCCTGACCGGGGATGGGTTAATCAGCCGTCTTCCGGCTAAGCTGTCAGCAGCGCTCCCATCCTCGGGTTTCTTTGTGGTTCAGCACTCGATGAACCATGCAGGTTCCGTTGTTGGGGCGCCACTACTTTTGGGCTCCCTGTGGGAGTTTCCGGTTCAGACAAGGCAGCAGCAATGAAAGGCGGCACCCTTCCGTGAAGTTCAGAGTCGAACGGGACGTCCTGGCAGAAGCCGTCACCTGGACAGCCCGGTCGTTGTCTCCGCGGCCGCCGGTTCCAGTGCTGTCGGGTCTGCTCCTGAAGGCTGAAGCCGGCACCGTCAGCCTCTCGAGCTTTGACTACGAGACCTCCGCACGGCTGGACATCCCCGCGGACATCACCGCCGAGGGAACCATCCTCGTTTCCGGACGCCTCCTCGCAGACATTTGCCGCAGCCTTCCTTCCGCTCCGGTGGTCGTGGAGACCGATGGCAACAAGGTGACGCTGACCTGCCGCCGCAGCAGCTTCCACCTGGCCACCATGCCCGAGGCCGAATACCCGCCGCTGCCTGCGTTACCCGCCATCAGCGGCACCGTCCCGGGTGACGCATTCGCCCAAGCTGTGTCCCAGGTGATCATTGCGGCCAGTAAGGATGACACTCTCCCCATCCTGACCGGCGTCCGGATGGAGATCGAGGACGACCTCATCACGCTTCTGGCCACCGACCGCTACCGTCTGGCCATGCGCGAAGTGCCGTGGAAGCCCACCACACCGGGAATTTCCACCAGTGCGCTGGTCAAGGCAAAAACCCTCAACGAAGTGGCTAAGACCCTTGGCAACAGCGGCGACATCAACCTCGCCCTTGCTGACGATGACAGCCGCCTGATCGGTTTCGAAAGCGGCGGCCGCACCACCACATCGCTGCTTGTGGATGGCGATTACCCCAAGATCCGCTCGCTGTTCCCGGATTCCACCCCCATCCACGCAACAGTCCAAACGCAGGAACTTGTGGAAGCCGTCCGCCGCGTGTCGCTGGTGGCCGAACGCAACACCCCGGTACGCCTCGCCTTCACCGAAGGACTGCTGCACCTGGACGCCGGCACCGGCGAAGATGCCCAGGCCTCCGAAGAACTCGAAGCCCAGCTCTCCGGTGACGACATCACCGTCGCCTTCAACCCGCACTACCTGGTGGAGGGCCTGAGCGTCATCGAAACGAAGTACGTCAGGTTCTCCTTCACCACGGCGCCGAAGCCCGC
Source organism: Pseudarthrobacter sp. MDT3-1 (assembly GCF_054510755.1). NCBI lineage: Bacteria > Bacillati > Actinomycetota > Actinomycetes > Micrococcales > Micrococcaceae > Pseudarthrobacter > Pseudarthrobacter sp. MDT3-1. The sequence goes on from NZ_JBTNDX010000024.1 coordinate 30,619, forward strand.
GATGATCACGGCTCAGGCAGACGCCGACGGTGAGGACCAGGACGACTACCGCTACCTGGTTATGCCCGTCCGCCTTCCCAACTAGGTAGCAGAAAACGTCGTTATGGGCGCTCATAACGACACTTAGTGCGACCTAGTTGGGCTGCCCCGTTCAGCAACAGCCAACCCCGCGCAGAAAAGAGACCCCCGTGCATATTGGACTGATCGGCCTTGGCAAGATGGGTTTCAACATGCGCGAACGCCTGCGCAAGGGTGGCATTGAGGTTACCGGCTTTGACCGCAACCCCGAGGTCACCGACGTTGCCTCCGTGGATGAGCTCATTGCGGCCGTTCCGGCCCCGCGGCTGATCTGGGTCATGGTCCCGTCAGGCGACATCACCGATGCCGTCGTCACCGAACTCGGGGACAAGCTCGACNGAGGACCAGAAACACGGTGCCGCGCTGGCCGGGAAGGGGATCCGTTTCGCCGACTGCGGCGTTTCCGGCGGAGTGTGGGGCCTCCAGAACGGGTACGGGCTCATGGCTGGCGGCGACGCTGCCGATATTGAGCGGGCCCTGCCGGTTTTTGATGTGCTCCGTCCCGAAGGCGAGCGGGCGGACAGCTTTGTCCACGTCGGCGGAATCGGTGCCGGACACTACGCCAAGATGGTCCACAACGGCATCGAATACGGCCTGATGCAGGCGTACGCCGAAGGATACGAACTGCTGGCCGCCAAGGACATTGTTGACGACCTGCCCGGTACGTTCCGCGCCTGGCAGAAGGGCACCGTGGTCCGGTCGTGGCTGCTGGACCTCATGGTCAAGGCACTGGACGAGGACCCGGGACTGGAATCCATCGATGACTACGTCGAGGACTCGGGCGAAGGACGCTGGACCGTTGAGGAAGCCATCGCCAACGCGGTTCCGGCACCGGCCATCACGGCTGCACTCTTCGCACGCTTCTCCTCCCGCGAGGAGAATTCGCCCGCCATGAAGATGGTTTCCGCGCTGCGCCACCAGTTCGGCGGGCATGCCACCCGTCCCGCCCAGTAACCTCCACCCCGGGACCCGCCGGTTCCGAGAATTGTCGAACACCGCGTGTACCTAGAACACCTTTCGCTCACTGACTTCCGCAGCTACGCCCAGGTTGACCTTCCCCTCGAACCGGGGGTCACCGTGCTCGTCGGGGCAAACGGCATCGGCAAAACCAACCTCATGGAGGCCATCGGGTACCTGGCCACCCTCAGCTCGCACCGGGTCAGCTCCGATGCCCCGCTGCTGCGGTTCGGCACGGACCGCGCGCTGGTCCGGGCCCGCCTGGTCCGCGGCGGGCAGACCACGGTCCTGGAACTTGAGATCAACGCCAGCCGCGCCAACCGGGGGCGGATCAACCGCAGCAATCCCGTCCGGGCCAGGGATCTCCTGGGGATCTGCCAGACGGTGCTTTTCGCCCCCGAGGACCTGGCGCTCGTCAAGGGAGATCCGTCCAACCGCCGCCGGTTCATCGACGAGCTGCTGGTCAGCCTCATGCCCCGGCACGCGGCGACGCGCACGGACTATGACCGTGTCCTGAAGCAGCGCAATGCCCTGCTCAAATCCGCCCGGGCCGGAAAATTCACTGCCGGACACGAGGCCACCCTCGATGTCTGGGACCAGCACATGGCCCGGGCGGGCGCCGAGCTGCTGCACGCGCGGCTGGAACTGGTGGAACTATTGAGCCCGCACCTGGCCAAGGCGTATGCCCAGCTCACGGATGGGTCCAAGGAAGCCAACGCCCTCTACCGGTCCACCCTCCAAAATGTGATGGACGACGACGGCGGCGCGGCACCGGGTGCCGGTGGCGGTTCGTTGACGGATGGGTCCGCCGCTGCCGAAGATCTGCGGGACCTCACCGTTGAGGACCTCACCGGCCGCTATGTCCAGGCCTTTGCAGCCTCCCGCCGCAAGGAACTTGAGCGCGGAATTTCCCTGGTGGGGCCGCACCGGGATGAGCTCGAACTGATTCTCGGCGAAGCGCCCGCCAAGGGGTACGCCTCGCACGGCGAAACCTGGTCGATGTGCCTCTCACTCCGGCTTGCTTCCTATTACGTCATGCTCGATGACGCGAGGACCGGCGGGTCTGCACCGATCCTCATCCTCGACGACGTTTTCGCCGAGCTGGATGTGCAGCGCCGGCGTAAACTGGCGGCAATAGTCTCCGGCGCGGAACAGGTCCTGGTGACCGCCGCCGTCGACGCCGATATCCCGGAGGAACTCTCCGGCCGGCGGGTGAAGGTCGTCCCGGGAGGAATCGATGAATAAGGATGAAAAGGGCGGGCTGCAGCCTGGCCGGGATCCTGACAACATCGACGCGCCGCAGGCTGCGCTGAACCGCATGCGTGAGGCCGCGGCCGCACGCGGCGAAATCCGCCGGAAGGCACCCCCCAAGGCCGGCGCCGCCAAGACAAAGGGTGGGATCCGGGATACCCGGGGTTTCAGCCAGTTCCATTCCACCGGCCGTGATCCGCTGGGGCTCGGCAAAGTGGTGGGACGCCTCGTGGCCGAACGCGGCTGGAGCTCGCCAGTAGCGGTGGGTTCGGTCATGGCAGAGTGGGCCACGCTGGTTGGCCCGGAAATTTCAGCGCACTGCACCCCGGAGAGCTTCACCGATACCACCCTTCACGTGCGCTGCGACTCGACGGCCTGGTCCACGCAGCTGCGGCTGCTGAGCAACAGCCTGCTGGAGAAGTTCCGCACGGAACTGGGCGATGGCGTGGTCACCAGCATCCAGGTGCTCGGCCCGTCAGCACCCAGCTGGCGCAAGGGCGGACGTACCGTCAACGGCCGCGGGCCGCGCGATACCTACGGTTAGCCGCCGCCGTCGACTCTTGAATATTCGTCCGGCGGCGTGTAGGGCGAGCTAACGGCCTTAGGGCGTATAGGCACCCGGAGGCGGGACCTTGAGGGCGCCCTAGGCGGGGTCAATGGCCTCGCATCGGCACATCAAGGTCCCGCGACGCCCGCCGGAATGCGGGTTTGCGGCCCATTTCACGATAGAATCACAGCAGATAACTGGGCGCCGGTGAAACGTTGACTGAGTCCGTTTTCCGCACGCTCTCCGCAGGCGGACTTCGGTCCTGCACGTCGACGTATCCGTCAGCGCCATCAGCTTGTGCCTGTTGGCGGATGCTTTCCACTGGAAGGCCGCCGCCGGCCATCATCGAAAAAGAGGAGTCGACAGCACCTGTGGCTAACGACAATACAGATACCCAGGCAGTGGAACGCGCAACGGAGGACGTCCCTACCCCCGATACGCCGGCGGAGGCCGTGACACCCCGGGAATACGGCGCAAGCGACATCACCGTACTTGAGGGCCTCGAAGCCGTCCGCAAGCGCCCGGGCATGTATATCGGCTCCACCGGGCCGCGCGGCCTGCACCACCTGGTCTATGAAGTGGTGGACAACTCTGTTGACGAGGCGCTGGCCGGGTACTGCACGCACATCGAAATAGTCCTGCAGGCCGACGGCGGCGTCAAAGTTGTAGATGATGGCCGCGGCATCCCCGTGGACATGCATCCCACCGAGCACAAGCCCACTGTCGAAGTGGTTATGACCATCCTGCACGCCGGCGGCAAGTTCGGCGGCGGCGGTTACGCAGTCTCGGGCGGCCTCCACGGTGTGGGTATCTCCGTGGTGAACGCGCTCTCCAGCAGGGTGGACACTGAAGTCCGGCGGCAGGGCAACGTCTGGCGGATGTCCTTCGCCGACGGCGGCAAGCCCCAGGGCGGGCTGGTCAAGGGCGAAGAGAGCGCCACCACCGGCACCACCCAGACCTTCTACCCGGACGCGGGAATCTTCGAATCCACTGAGTTTGATTTCGAGACGCTCCGCGCCCGCTTCCAGCAGATGGCCTTCCTGAACAAGGGCCTGCGGATCACGCTCACGGACGAGCGCACCGCAGCGTCGAACGCGGACGCCAATGAGGACCTTAACCTTGACGTGGTGGTCACCGAAGGTGAAGTCACCGCTGAGCACCGCACCGTGGTGTACCAGTACGACGACGGCCTGCTGGACTATGTGAAGCACCTGAACTCGGGCAAGAAGGTTGATGTTGTCCACGAGGACGTCATTTCCTTCGAAACCGAGGACACGGAACGGCACATCGCGCTGGAGATGGCGATGCAGTGGACCAACGCGTATTCCGAGAGCGTCCACACCTACGCCAACACCATCAACACCCACGAGGGCGGCACCCACGAAGAGGGTTTCCGCGCCGCGATGACCTCCCTCATCAACCGCTACGCGCGGGAGAAGAGCATCATCAAGGAAAAGGACGACAACCTCACCGGTGACGATATCCGTGAAGGCCTCACGGCGGTCATCTCCGTGAAGCTGGCCGAGCCGCAGTTTGAGGGCCAGACCAAGACCAAGCTCGGCAACTCCGAGGTCAAGGGCTTCGTCCAGCGCGTTGTCACCGACGGCCTGGGTGACTGGCTGGAACGCAACCCCGGCCCCGCCCGAGATGTCATCCGCAAGGCCATTTCCGCAGCCCAGGCCCGGATGGCCGCCCGGAAGGCCCGTGACAATGCGCGCCGCAAGAGCCCGCTGGAATCCTTCGGGATGCCCGGCAAGCTGTCCGACTGTTCCTCGAAGGATCCCGCCCGCTGCGAGGTGTACATCGTGGAGGGCGACTCCGCCGGCGGTTCCGCCAAACGCGGCCGCAACCCTGAAACCCAGGCCATCCTGCCGCTGCGCGGCAAGATCCTGAACGTGGAGCGGGCCCGGCTGGACAAGGCCCTGGGCAACACCGAGGTCCAGTCCATGATCACCGCGTTCGGCACCGGCATCGGCGAGGACTTCGACCTCAGCAAGCTCCGGTACCACAAGATCGTGCTGATGGCCGACGCTGACGTTGACGGCCAGCACATCACCACGCTGCTCATGACGCTGCTGTTCCGCTACATGCGCCCGCTGATCGAAAACGGCTACGTGTACCTGGCGCAGCCCCCGCTGTACCGGATCAAGTGGTCCAACGCGCCGCACGACTACGTCTTCAGCGACAAGCAGCGCGATGCCAAGCTCCTGTCCGGGCAGGCCGCCGGCCGCCGTATCCCGAAGGACAACGGCATCCAGCGCTACAAGGGCCTGGGTGAGATGGACTATACCGAGCTGTGGGACACCACCATGGACCCGGACCACCGGACCCTCCTGCAGGTCACCATGGACGATGCCCTGGCAGCGGACCAGACCTTCTCCACACTAATGGGCGAAGACGTGGAGTCCCGCCGAAACTTCATCCAGCAGAACGCCAAGGACGTCAGGTTCCTGGATATCTGACCGGTTCACCGAGTAGATATTCCAAGCCCGACATATACCTGAAACGGAAAATATAAACGATGAGTGACGAGACACCAGAGAACCCGGCGGAATCCGCCGATCTTCCGGAAGCCGTTCTTGAAGGCGACGTGTTGGTTGACCGCGTGGAGCAGGTGGACCTGCAAACGGAAATGCAGCGCTCGTACCTGGACTACGCCATGGCCGTTATTGTGGGCCGTGCCCTTCCCGACGTGCGCGATGGCCTCAAGCCCGTGCACCGCCGCGTGCTGTACGCGATGTTCGACGGCGGTTACCGGCCGGAACGGTCCTTCAACAAGTGCGCCCGTGTGGTGGGCGAGGTCATGGGCCAGTACCACCCCCACGGCGACACCGCGATCTACGATGCGCTGGTCCGCCTGATCCAGGACTGGACCATGCGCTACCCGCTGGCCCTGGGCCAGGGCAACTTCGGTTCGCCGGGCAATGACGGTGCCGCCGCCCCGCGGTACACCGAAACGAAAATGTCCCAGCTGGCCATGGAGATGGTCCGTGACATTGACGAGGAAACCGTCGACTTCCAGGACAACTACGACGGCAAGAACCAGGAACCCACCATCCTGCCGGCCCGTTTCCCCAACCTGCTGGTCAACGGTTCGTCCGGCATTGCCGTGGGCATGGCCACCAACATTCCGCCGCACAACCTCCGCGAAGTAGCTGACGGCGTCCAGTGGTACCTGGCCAATCCGACGGCCAGCCGCGAGGAACTGCTCGAAGAGCTGCTGCTCCGTATCAAGGGACCCGATTTCCCCACCGGCGCGACCATTCTCGGCCACAGGGGCATTGAGGACGCGTACCGGACGGGCCGCGGCTCCGTGACCATGCGCGCCGTGGTCAACGTCGAGGAACTCCAGGGCCGTACGTGCCTGGTTGTCACCGAACTGCCCTACCAGGCCAACCCGGACAATCTGGCCATCAAGATCGCCGAACTGGTCAAGGACGGGAAGATATCCGGCATTGCGGACCTCCGCGACGAGACCTCCGGCCGCACCGGCCAGCGGCTGGTCATTGTGCTCAAGCGCGACGCCGTGGCCAAGGTGGTGCTGAACAACCTGTACAAGCACACCGACCTGCAGAGCAACTTCTCCGCCAACATGCTGGCCATCGTGGACGGGGTTCCGCGCACGCTGAGCCTGGACGCCTTCATCCGCCATTGGGTAACGCACCAGCTGGACGTCATTGCGCGCCGTACCCGCTACCGCCTGCGCAAAGCCGAGGAAGAGGCGCACATCCTGCGTGCCCTCCTGAAGGCACTGGACGCGCTGGACGAAGTCATTGCGCTCATCCGTGCGTCCAACACCACCGAAGCCGCGCGCGACGGACTGATGCAGCTGCTGGACATCGACGAACTGCAGGCCCGGGCCATCCTGGACATGCAGCTGCGCCGCCTGGCAGCCCTGGAACGCCAGAAGATCCAGGACCGCCATTCCGAACTTGAGGCCCTGATCGCCGAGTACAACTCGATCCTTGCCTCCGAGGAACGCCAGCGTGAAATCATCAGCACCGAGCTGGGCGAAATCGTGGCCAAGCACGGTGATGACCGCCGCACCAAGATCCTGATGGGCTTCGACGGCGACATGTCCATGGAGGACCTGATCCCCGAAGAGGAAATGGTTGTCACTATTACCCGCGGCGGTTACGTCAAGCGCACGCGCAGCGACAACTACCGGTCGCAGCAGCGCGGCGGCAAGGGCATCAAGGGCGCCCAGCTCCGCGGCGACGACGTGGTGGAGCACTTCTTCGTGACCACCACCCACCACTGGCTGCTCTTCTTCACCAACCTCGGCCGGGTCTACCGGGCGAAGGCGTACGAACTGGTGGAGGCCGGCCGTGATGCCAAGGGCCAGCACGTCGCCAACCTGATGGCCTTCCAGCCGGACGAGCACATCGCCCAGGTCCTGGACATCAGGGACTACCAGCAGGCCCCTTACCTGGTGCTGGCCACCAAGCGCGGCCTGGTCAAGAAGACCCGGCTGGAGGACTACGACACCAACCGCTCCGCCGGCGTCATCGCGATCAACCTGCGTGACGAGGACGAGCTGGTTTCCGCCCAGCTTGTCTCCGAAACGGATGACCTCATGCTGGTGTCCCGCATGGGCCAGTCCATCCGCTTCACCGCCACCGACGATGCCCTGCGTCCCATGGGCCGGGCCACGTCCGGTGTCACCGGCATGAAGTTCCGCGAGGACGATGAACTGCTGGCGGCGGACGTCGTCACGGACGGTTCGTTCGTCTTTGTGGTCACCGAGGGCGGGTATGCCAAGCGCACCGCGGTGGAGGAATACCGCCTGCAGGGCCGCGGCGGCCTGGGCATCAAGGTGGGCAAGTACCAAGAGGAACGGGGCCACCTCGTGGGCGCCCTGATTGTTCAGGAAGAGGACGAGGTTCTGGTGGTCATGGAAGGCGGCAAGGTTGTCCGTTCATCCGTGGCCGGCGTACCGGCCAAGGGCCGCGACACCATGGGTGTTATCTTCGCGAAGCCGGACAAGAATGACCGCATCATTGAAGTGGCCAGGAACAGCGAACGCGGCCTCGAGGGCGAAGAATCCGTGGACGATGACGTAACGTTGGCTGAAGAGGCCGGGTCCCCCGAGGGATCCGCAGGGTCAGCAACAACGGCAGAAACATCACCGGCTGTTGAGTCAGAGGACGCCTCCGGCGACGCTGAGCCGAACGAAGACTACACCGGAGGTAACGAGTGAGTAATCCCGACTCATATCCCAAGCCGAGCAGCAATGTACCCGGCGGAACGCCGCCGCCCGCGGCCGCACCCCGGGTGAACGCCCCCGTCCGTCCGCAGCAGCGCCCACCGGCCCCTGCAGGCGCGCCGGGGCAGCGGCCGGCCGTTCCCGGCCAGCGCCCTGCGCAGGATCGGGTTCCGGCAGGCCAGACCGGCCAGCGTGCCGGACAGGGCAGGCAGGCGGCAGCACAGGACAGCCAGCGCCCAGTGCAGGGCCGGTCTCCGCAGGCCCAGCCCGGCCTGGTCAAGCCTGCACCCAAGGCCAAGGTCAGGCGTGCACGGCTGCTGGTCAGCAAGGTGGATCCCTGGTCGGTCCTGAAGATGGCATTCCTGCTGTCGGTGGCGCTGGGAATCGTCACCGTGGTGGCCGCCATCGTCCTCTGGACTGTCCTGGACCTCACCGGAATCTTTGACCAGGTGGACAGCCTCCTGGGCACCCTGGCAGGCTCCGAAGGCGGCGGGTTCGAACTGAAGAAGGTCGCATCCCTGGGCCAGGTGGCTTCCTTTGCCACGATTATCGCCGTGGTGAACGTTGTCCTGCTGACGGCGCTGTCCATGCTGTCAGCGGTGCTTTACAACATCTCCGCAACGCTTGTTGGTGGCATCGGCGTCACCCTCACGGACGACTGAAAACCCTTAATTTCACCGGAAATTCTCCGGCGAAATGCCTCGATTTGAGATCGGGCCGGGATGTGCTGTAAAGTCATGTCTCGGCCCGATGAGGCATCGGGGCGTATAGCTCAGGCGGTTAGAGCGCTTCGCTGATAACGAAGAGGTCCCAGGTTCAAGTCCTGGTACGCCCACGGAACCTGTGCAGGTTCGAAGGAAGGTTCGGTTTGCTTCACGGCAGGCAGGATCGGAACGGGGAGCATGTGAAGAAGTTGCTGGTACTTGCAGCTGCGATCGCAGGCGTCCTGCTCTACAGGAAAGCACAGGAATCCGAGGCCCGGAAAACAGTCTGGAGCCAGTCGACCGACAAGGTCGAATAGGCCGGATTCCCGGACCGGGAGCTTGCAAAAGGCTCCACGGTTCTAGGGTATGATTGACGGGTTGCTTCTTATGGGGGCATGGCGCAATTGGTAGCGCACCTGCTTTGCAAGCAGGGGGTTCGGGGTTCGAGTCCCCGTGCCTCCACCATAAGGAGAGTCCCGGACAGCTGAAAAGCTGTCCGGGACTCTGTCGTTAAGGCGGCACAGTGTTATAGCAGGACAGTAGGGTTGAACGGTGAACTTTCTTCTTGCGGCCGTGGGCGTCCTGGGTGTGGCGTCGTCCGGGCCGTTGATCGCCGCGACCCTCGGTGCCACCACCGTCAGTGCCCTCGCCATCGCCTTCTGGCGCAACGCCATCGGGGCCGCCGTCATGGCCACTCCCACCGTGGTCCGCGAACCCCGGCAGTTCGGCCGGATCACCGGCCCCGAGTTCAGCTGGTCGCTGCTCGCCGCCGTCGCCCTGGCCCTGCACTTTGCCTGCTTCATCACGTCCCTCCAGCTCACCTCCGTGGCTGCCGCCACCGCCCTGGTCTGCCTGCAGTCGGCCTGGATTGCGGTCTTCCAGCTGTTCCGCGGCACCAGGCACCGCTGGCAGGTGCTGGCAGGGCTGGGGATCGCCTTTGGTGGTGTTGTCACCATCACCGGGTTCGACATGGGATCCTCGCCGGACGCGCTTCTGGGTGACCTGCTGGCTGTCGCCGGTGGGGCCCTGGCCGGCCTCTACACGCTCGCCGGCGGCAAGGCCCGCCAGACCATGACCACGGGAACATACACCACGCTCTGCTACGGGATGTGCGCTGCCTTTGTGGCGGTGCTGGCGCTCTTCAGCGGCCAGCCGCTGGTGGGGTTCGACGCCGTTGGCTGGGTGGGGATCCTGGCCATCACCGTGTGTGCCCAACTGGTGGGCCACACAGCCTTCAATCACCTGCTGGCCACCATGAGCCCGCTGCTGGTGTCGATGATCATCCTGCTGGAGATCCCCGGCGCAGCCGTGCTGGCCGCGGTCTTCCTGCACGAGACACTGCCTGCAGGCACCTACGGCGGGCTGGGGCTCATCCTCGTGGGCCTCGCCGTCGTGGTTCTGGGACAGCGGTCAGGCTTCAGGAAACGGCGCGAAGGTTCCGCCGCGCGTGGGGATGAACCGCCGTCGGATCGTCTGGCTGAACTCGGAACGGACTGAGGCCGCGCAACAGCCGGAAACCGGGCCTATTGTCCGCCGCGGCGGACAGACTGGGCGGTGTTGACCGTGTGGATGGCCCGCAGGAGCTTCGCCGGGAAGTAGACCGAGAAGAACACCACCATGGGTGCCTTGAGGGCCATTTTCTTGACGTTGTGCGCCTTGTACGTGCGGTCGAAGCGGGTCACGTAGTACCGGTAGTCCCGCGGTGAATCCTCGAGCCGGCGGGCGGACATCCCGGACACCATCTGGGGCCAGTACTGGACCTTGAGTTCGTGGTCGGCAAGGTGCAGGGAGAGATCGATGTCCTCGTGCATCTCGTCCTTCTCGTCCCGGCAGGTTTCGTCCCGGATGGTTTCCCATGCCGTAGCCCGCAGGGCCATGTTGGAGCCGAACAGGAAGTGGTACTGGTGCTTGGCGAGCTTGAGCATCAGCTGACGCATCTTGTCGTCTGCCTTGAGCCCGAACCGCCGCATCGGCATGTCGTAGTAGACCACCGGCCCGGTGGCTGCCTGGACTGACGGATCAAAAAAGGCCTTCTGGACCTGCTCCACCCAGTCCGGCTCGACAACGGAATCGGCATCAATGCGACCCAGGACGTCGCCGGTGGCATGGTTTAGGCCAAAATTTCGGGTGGGAATCAGGCCCTGGTCCCGGTCCTGGCTGAGCAGGATGATGGGACTTTCCGGATACTCCAGCTGCATCTGCGCCACGATGGCGGAGGTGCGGTCAGTGGAGAGGTTGTCCACCACGATGATTTCGTGGGCCGGCACCGACTGGTACACCGCAGCGATGAGACACTGCCGGATGACACTTTCCTCGTTGTAAGCCGGGATGACAATGGACACGAGCGGCAGCTGTGCTGCGTCGTTCAAGGCATCCCCAGAGGATTTATCGGCTGACATCAGTTCAAATTTAGCACCGATCAGGGTTCGTCCCGCCAGCGACTGGGTCCAGCCCGGACAAACACTGGGAAAACACTGAAAGGGCCCCGCACCAGGCGGAGCCCCTTCCGTGGGCGGCGCGAGGGCGCCGGAAGTGCTAGTTGCTGCCCTTGTCCGCGGAACCGTTCATGTTGGCCGCAGTGTTCTTGATGGCGGTCTTGGCATCGGTGGACGCCTTGGCTGCTGCGTCTGCCGATTCATCGGCGACGTGCTTGGCCTTCTCGGCCGCGTCCTCCGCGTCGGCGGCAACATCCTCTGCCTGGCCGGCCACGGCGTCCGCGGCCGAAGCGGTGGCGGCCGCAGCCTTGCTGGCTGCGTCCCCGGCCGTGTCCTTGGCGTCGTTCACGGTGGTGGCAGGAACCGGCGCCGGAGTAGGTGTGACAGGAGAAGGGGTCTTCCACGGGTCTTCCACGGGCTTGGAAGCCTTCCAGGCGGCGACGCCGGCGGCAACGGCTGCGGCGATGATGCCGAACACCAGCCAGCCGCGCTTTTTGGGCTTCTGCGGCTGGGCGATCTGGACCCCTACGGCCTTACCGGCTTCGTGCGCGGCGGCCTTGAGCTGCGTGCCGGCCGACTGTGCCTGCTCCTGGAGGGAATGCACGACGCCGGAATCGGCAAGCCGCTGGGCGACGGCGTCCACGTGGGACGGCGCGCTTTCCAAGGTGCGGTGCACGGCGTCGGACGCGTGGCCGATCTGGTCCGAAAGGCGCGGCAGGTATTCCACCACCACGCGGTCCCGGGCGTTCTGGATAACGGGAGTGGCCTTGTCCAGCGCTTCGTACAGGCGCGGAGTGGCGACCTCAACGGCGTCGTGGATTTTCGGGGCGAGCTGGGCGAGCCCCTCCTGGATGCGCGGCGTCACTGTTGCGACGCCGTCGGCAAGGTTGTGGGCCGCGGTCTTGAGCCCCTCCTGGATTTTGGGAGATGCGGTGTCCAGGCCATGCTGCAGGCGGGGAACTGCCCAATCCACTGCTGCTTCCACGCGGGGGGATGCCCAGTCCTTGGCGCTCTCAACTGCGCTGTTGACTGACTGTTCAAGGTCACGGGCAATACGATCCGATTTCTTCACAACTACCTCCCGATTAATGTGACGGTTCTGTTGTTAGCCTACGTGCCTTGACCTGCACGGGCTATTCTTCCCGCGGATTTACACCTGATTTCACCCAGCGCGGAACTGCCGGTCCAGCCCCTTCCACGTTGACCTGCCGTGAAAGAATAGGCGGCATGACTGCAATCGCAACTGCAAAAGCAACCATCCACACGAGCCTCGGCGACATCGTCGTTAATCTGTTCGGCAACCATGCGCCGAAGACGGTCAAGAACTTCGTTGGCCTGGCCACCGGGGAGCAGGCCTGGACCCACCCCGAGACCGGTGAGGACAAGACTGGCACGCCGCTGTATGACGGCACCATCTTCCACCGCATCATCAAGGACTTCATGATCCAGGCCGGCGATCCGCTGGGCCGCGGCGTGGGCGGACCCGGCTACAAGTTCGATGACGAAATCCACCCCGAACTCAGCTTCAACGCCCCCTACAAACTGGCCATGGCCAACGCCGGCATCCAGGCGGGCAAGGGCACCAACGGTTCGCAGTTCTTCATCACCACCATCCCCACCGACTGGCTGCAGGGCAAGCACAGCATCTTCGGCGAGGTTGCTGACGAGGACTCCAAGAAGGTCGTCGACGCCATCGAGGGCGTCCGCACCGGAATGGGCGACCGCCCGGTTGAGGACGTCACCATCAACAGCATCGACATCGAGCAGCTCTAACCCATCACATGAGCTACGGAATTCCGGCGGCCGAGCCGTCCGCGCAGGTTCCGGTGTGCCCCAGGCACCCGGACCGGCCCTCCTATGTGCGCTGCCAGCGCTGCGGCCGCCCAGCGTGCCCGGACTGCCAGCGGGCGGCCGCCGTCGGATTCCAGTGTGTTGACTGCGTCAACGAAACAAAGCGCACGACGCCGGCGGTCAAGACTGTCTACGGCGGCGCCGTGGCAACCGGAAAACCAATAGTGACGTTTGGAATTATCGCCCTGTGCGCGGTGATGTACGTTCTGCAATGGGTGGTGCCCGGCGAGTGGATCTACCAGAACCTGGCGTTCGCCAATGTTTTTGCCACTCCCGAATTCGGTGAGTTCGAACCGTGGCGGATGCTGACGGCGGCGTTCCTGCACTCCCAGGGATTCATCCTCCACATTGTGCTGAACATGTACATGCTGTGGATTTTCGGCCAGGCACTCGAACCGCTTCTGGGCCGGGTCCGCTTCCTGGCGTTGTATCTCATCTCTGCCATCGGAGGGTCTGTCGGCTATCTCTTGCTGACCCCCGGCTACGTGCCTGGCGTGCCTCTTGCCGGAGTGGTGGGCGCCTCGGGGGCGATCTTTGGACTCTTCGGGGCGATGCTGCTGGTACAGCGACACCGCGGCGGGGATACGCGGCAGCTGTGGGTCCTGATCGCCATCAACGGCGTGATCGGATTTGTGGTCCCCCAGATCGCCTGGCAGGCGCACCTGGGCGGGCTCGTCGCAGGCGCCCTGTGCGCTGCCGTGATTGCATACACGCCCCGGGGCCCGCGGCAGGGCCTGCTGCACGCGGCCGGACTGGTCGCCGTCCTTCTCCTGCTGGCCCTGGCGAGCTGGCTCCGCGTCACGGCCGGTTGACCGTCCGGGTCCTCAGGCCCAGCTCCAACAGACCGCTTAGACCCCGGTGTCCCAACGGACGCCGGGGTCTTTTCTGTGCCTCGTGAGGCCTCCGCACCGCGCTGCCCGTTCACTTGCTGCGGGCGTCCCGGCGTGCGAGCAGCCCGTGGTCCGCGTCAGGCCCATGACGACGGCGCCTAAGTTATCCACAGGGGTTATCCACACTGTTAGTAACTTACACGGGTGTAGTTCAGGATTTCGATGTGCCCCTGCTCCCGGGTGTCCGCCCTTTTGCCGGATTTCGTCATCCTGTTGTCCACAATTGTGGACAAGACCTGGGGATGCGCCTGTGGTTAAGTGGAAAAACAAGCCATTTGAGCCCGACCTGTGGATATCCTGGCAATTTCCCGCGCCGGGGGCCCATAGGAGGGGATCCGGCCTGCCCGTATCAACAGGGTTATTCACAGTGTTAACAACTTACAGACATGTAGTTAACCTTCGGTGTTTCCCCGACTGGGGCAGCTGAGGGGTCCGCTCGGGCCGTCCTGTGGATTGTTATCCACAACTGTGGACAACTTGTGGGTAGTCCAGTGTTAGTAAGTGGATAACACGTGTGTGTGCGAGGGTGTTCCTACGCAGCATCGGACCCAACAAGCTTCCAGCCAGGAGGACCGCCTTGAGCGCCACCGCAACAACCCAGCACATCTACCTCGACAAGCAGCACCCCGCGGTATGGCGCGCTCTCAACGGTCTGGGGCTGAAAGTGCGCGAAGCCGCCGACGCGGCCGGGATTGACCGCAAGACCATAGAGCTGCTCAACGTGCGGATCTCCCAGATCAACGGCTGTGCCTATTGCCTCGACATGCATGTACGGGACGCCATGGAGGCCGGGGAGAGCCATCAGCGGCTTGCTGTCCTGCCGGCGTGGCGGGAGACAGCCCTGTTCACGGACAAGGAGCGGGCTGCCCTTGCCCTGGCAGAATGCATCACCGAACTGCCGGACCACCGGACAACCGAGCTTGAGGAAGGATATGCGCGTCAGCACCTCAGCGCCGATGAATTTTCGGCGGTCAGCTGGCTGGTGATCACCATGAATGCCTTTAACCGGGTGTCCATCACCAGCCACCATCCGGTCCGCCGGGACCGCTGACTGGGACATTCCGTTCGGGCGGTGTGAATTATCCACAGCCAATCCACACTGTTAATAACTGTCCGTCCGAGCGCTTTGGATCCGGTCCCGTGCGCCATGGCCTGCACGGGCGGATATCGCTTCCGGCCCCGGGAAAGTTATGCACATTGTGGATAACTTTCCCAACAGCTGTGGACAACAGGCGCCGGCGGGGCGTCCGGTCAGTTCCCCGCGGAGCGGCAGGTCAGCCGGTCCAGACGCCTGAGGATCCGCGCCGGTGGCTGTCCAGAAGATGGGTGTCCACCATGCCGATGGCTTCCATCAGCGCGAACATGGTGGTGGGGCCAACGAACGAGAATCCCTGCGTCCGCAGCGCCTTGGAGAGCGCCACCGATTCCGGTGACTGCGTGGGGATCTCCGCGTGCGTGACCGGCTGGGGAGTGGCCCGGGGCTGGAACTGCCACACGAAGTCAACCAGGCCTTCCCGCTCGCGCAGCGCGATGGTGGCCCGGGCATTGGTGATGGCGGCACGGATCTTGAGCCGGTTGCGGACGATGCCGGGATCCTGGAGCAGGCGCTCAACATCCGCTTCCGTAAAAGCGGCAACAGCGTCCGGCTGGAAGTCGAGGAAAGCCTGACGGAAGGCGGGGCGCTTCCGGAGGATCGTTGCCCACGAGAGACCTGCCTGGAAGCCTTCAAGGCAGATGCGCTCGTACAGGCCTTGTTCGTCCCGGACGGGCAGGCCCCATTCGGAGTCGTAGTACTCGCGCAACAGCGGATCCACGGCGGCCCACGGCGGACGGGCGAGGCCGTCGTCGCCCAGGACTGTTCCGTCCACACCCTCGTTTAGGGGCTGGGCGGCGGCAGCGGGAGTCATGCGGGTCCTGCGGTCAGGTCAGGAACGCCAGCGCGTGGTCATCAGGAAGCCGATGATGGCAATGCCGAAGCCGGCCACGATGTTCCACGACTCCCAGGCCTGGACAGGAAACCGGCCCTCGCTGATGTAGAACGTGATGATCCAGAAGAGCCCGATGATCATCAGGCCGAACATCACCGGCTTGAACCAAACAGCGTTGGGCTTATACGCCTGCGCCCCGGAAGCGGGCTGCGCGGCGCTGGAAGTCTTCTTGCGAGGCTTTGACTCGGGCACGTGCTCTCCTTGGCGGACTGGAGCAAGCTCGGCGCCGCGGGCTTGATATCCTGCAAGAAGGAAGTTGCCAGCGGTCTGCGCGATCTTGGTCAAATCTGGATTCTTACTAGCAGTCAATTCTAGCCGTAGTTCAGGGCATTCAAACGCCCAGCGCGGCCACCCCGGAGGAGAACGCGTGGTAGTGCAGGAGAAGGCGAGGCGCGCCGCTAGGAGGGCCGCCCGTGCGGCGCCCGCGCGCGCTTCCATTCTGCGTGGCACAGTGCAGGTGCTCGGCGAACTGCTCATCACAGCCGGCATTATCCTCCTGCTTTTTGTGGGCTGGCAGCTGTGGTGGACCAACATCGAATCCGACGCCAAGCAGAGTGCCGTCATCAAGGAGTTCGCCCAGGGGCTGGGCGGCGCGGTGCCCGCGAGTCCGGAACCGGATCCATCGGCAGCGCCCGTGGATTACGGCACCCCGGCCGTTGCCGCGGCGCCAGGCCATGCCGGCACCATCGGCATCATGTATATCCCCCGCTTTGGCCCCAACTACACGCGGCCCATCGTGCAGGGAACCACCGGGGATGTCCTGGATACGCTGGGGCTTGGCCATTACGCCAACACCGCCATGCCCGGCGCGGCCGGTAACTTCGCGGTGGCCGGCCACAGGCAGACCCATGGTGCCGTCCTGGACAATATCCACACCCTTGTCCCGGGGGACAAAATCTACGTCCAGACCAAGGACGGCTACTACATCTATGTCTTCCGCAACAACCAGATTGTGATGCCGTCCCGGACCGATGTCCTGGAACCGGTCCCCACCCGCCCCGGCGTCACTCCCACCGAAAGCTTCCTCACCATGACCAGTTGCAATCCGCGCTTCGGCGCCGAGGAACGCATCATCGCGTACGCGCTGCTGGATAGCTGGCAGCCTGCCTCGGCGGGCCCGCCGGCCGAGATCGCCGCCCAGGTGGCCGCAGCGGTGGGAGGAAACTGAGTATGTACGGCTGGATTTTCCGCCACCTGCCGGGCCCCCTCTGGCTGCGGATCCTCACGTCGCTGGTGCTCATCGCCGGCGCACTGATCCTGATGGTTCAGTTCCTGTTCCCATGGATGTCCGGGTTCACCGCATTCACCGACTCAACGATTGGTTCTGCAAGCCAGCCATGACCACAACCAAAATCCTGGTCGTAGATAACTACGACAGCTTCGTTTACACCTTGGTGGGCTACCTCCAGGAACTCGGCGCCGAGACCACCGTTGTCCGCAACGACGACGTGACCCTCGCTGAAGCCATCGAGATGGCACAAACGCGCGACGGCGTCCTCATCTCACCCGGTCCGGGTAACCCCGCCGAGGCGGGCGTGTGCATTGAGCTGATCAAGTGGTGCGGGGCGAACAACAAGCCGATGTTCGGTGTGTGCCTGGGCCATCAGGCCCTGGCCGAAGCCTATGGCGGCACAGTGACCCACGCGCCAGAGCTGATGCACGGCAAGACCTCGCTGGTGGAGCACAACGGCACCAGCGTCTTCGCCGGGCTCCCCTCCCCCGTGACAGCGACGCGCTACCACTCGCTTGCAGCGGTAAGGGACACCATCCCCGACGTCCTGGAGATCACCGCCGAGACCGCGACCGGCGTCGTGATGGGCCTGCAGCACCGCACTGCACCGCTGTGCGGGGTGCAGTTCCACCCGGAGTCGGTCCTGACCGAAGGCGGCTACCAGATGCTGGGCAACTGGCTCGAGTCCCTGGGAATGGCGGGAGCCGCCGCCCGTGCCTCCACGCTGAGCCCCCTCATCCAGCACTGACCGGAACACACGCACGAACAACGCGGGGTCACTTCGCGCCCATGTTCCCCTTCGGGATGGGCGCGAAGTGGCCCCGCGTTGCTTTAAGGAGCGGGTGGAGGCCTAGCCCTTTTTAGTGGCTGAGGGCGTGGCCGTTGGCGATGGCGATGGCGGCGGGGCCGGTTCCTTGGCCACCACAATATTGATGGTCTTGCCCTGATCGACGGCGGCATTCACGGGGTCACTTTGATCCGTGACCCGGCCCGCCTCCACCTGGGAGTTCTCCACTTCCTGGACGTTGGGGACCAGGCCCAGTTCCTTCAGCGCCGTTTCCGCCTCGGCACGCGTGCGGCCGCGCAGTTCAGGCATGGACACCTTGCCGGTGGAAATCACGATCTCCACCGTGGTGCCCACCCCCACCATCTGGCCCGGTGCCGGGCTGGTGGTAATCACCCTGCCGCCGGGAACGGTGGCGCTGTTGGCTGTGGTGGTGGAAGGGGCTCCCACGAGTCCTGCCTGGCGCAGGATGTCCCGCGCCGCGGCTTCTGTCTGGCCCGGAAGGTTCTCCGGAATCTTGACGGCGCTTGGGCCTTCAGAGATATTCAGGATCACCTCCGCATTGGGGTCAAGCGAGGTTCCGGCCACCGGGTCAGTGCCGATGGCCGTCCCGCTGGGTATGGTCTCGTGCTTGTTCCGTTTGATCTGCGGCCGCAGGTTGGCACCATAAAGTTCCTGCAGGGCCGCCGACTCCGTCAGGGCCGCCACCGCCGGGACCGCCACCTTGGGCGGCGCTGGAGCTGGCTGGTTCATGATGTTGTACAACCAGAGACCGCCGCCGCCAAGAACCAGCAGGGTGAAGATCACCAGTGTGGCAATCCACGTACGACGACGGGACTTCTGCCGGGCGGTCCGCTCGCGTTCCGGAGCGAAGCCCAAGGGCAGTTCATCGACATCCGACTGTCCCCGGGTGGCGGCCGCCATGACCGGTACGCCGTCAGTCCGGGTGTCGTCCGCGCTGCGCTGCCGGCCGGTGGGGACATCGTCCAGGAAGCCGGCTCCGGTGAGCCCGAACGCCTCTGTCACGGGCGGGCGTTCCGGCGTCGGGACGTGGTCGTTGGGATCGGTGGGGGCTTCGGTTGCGGCCAGCGCGGGCACGGACACGCCCGCCCGGGCGGCGCGCAGCGCACGCCGGAAGGCGGCCGCGTCCTGGAAACGGTCCGCCCGGTTCTTCTGCAGAGCCTTGGCCAGGACACTGTCCAGGGCGGCCGAGACCTCCGGGTTCACGCTGCTCGCGGGCTCCGGGATTTCCCTGACGTGCTGGTACGCCACGGACACGGGGCTGTCACCAATAAAGGGCGGGCGGGCGGTGAGCATTTCGTACAGCAGGCACGCTGCGGAGTAGAGGTCGCTGCGCGCATCCACTGTTTCGCCCCGGGCTTGCTCGGGCGAGAGGTACTGGGCAGTGCCCACCACGGCCTGGGTCTGCGTCATGGTGGCGGATGAATCGGCGATTGCCCGGGCAATCCCGAAGTCCATGACCTTCACGGAATTGGAGCCTTCGCAGTACATCACGTTGGCAGGTTTGATGTCCCGGTGGACGATGCCCGCTTTGTGGCTGTATTCAAGGGCAGAAAGCACGCCCAGGCAGAAGTCGATGGCCTGGTCAATGCTGACTTCCTTGGCCCGGATCAGGTCGCGGATGGTCCGGCCCTCAACAAACTCCATTACGATGTAGGGCACCCGGACACTGTCCTCCGAGCCATCCGGAACCGTATGTTCGCCCGTGTCGTAAATGGCGACGATGGACGGGTGGTTCAGCGCCGCCACGGACTGCGCTTCCCGTTTGAAGCGCGCCTGGAACTGCGGATCACGGGCCATATCCGGGCGGAGAAGCTTGATAGCAACGGTCCGGCCAAGCCGGGTATCCACTCCGCGGTGGACATCCGCCATCCCCCCGCGGCCGATGATTCCGCCGAGTTCATAGCGGCCGCTGAGGACACGCTGGTTATCCACCGGGAGGCTGTCCTCCCGGTGGAGCGGGGTGCGGGCCGAATCACTCACTGTCAATCCCGACCGCTACGGCGCGCAGGTAGGAGGCAATCCCGGCAGCTGGCCGGGGTTGCATTTGGGGAGGGTGGACGTTGGCTCAGCAGGGGCGGCCGGCGTGGATGGCGGAGCTGTCGGCGTGCTGGCCGGGACCGGGACGGCGTAGGTCACAGTCACTTCAGCCCCCTTGGGCACGGTGCCCGTGGGGTTGACCTGCAACACCGTTCCGGCGGCGGAAGTACTCTGCTGCGGGATGACCCGGACGGACAGGCCCATGGTTTCCAGCGTCCCCTGGACCTGACGGTAGTCCTTCCCGAGGTAGGCCGCCGAAATGATGTCCACGGTGCTGGGGGTGGGCGTGGGCGTGGGCGCGTCGGTGGTCCGGGTGGGGGTAGGCGTAGCGGACGCCGAGGTTTTTGACGGGCTGGCGCTGGTGGACGGCGGGTTGCTGGATGCAGAGTTAGTGGTGGTGCTGGCCGGGTTGAAAATCCCGGCCTGCGTCAGGAAGAACCCCACCAGCGCGAACAGAACCAGCACGATCAAGGCGACCAGCGGCCACGTCCAGGGGCTGCGGCCGCGACGCTCGGGCTCGTCCTCCGGTTCGTCGTCGTACTTCTCTTCCTCCTGCACCCAGCTGCGCTCCGCGGCCAGGGCGTCCGCACGCGAAAGCGTGCTCCCGGCTCCCGCGGCCGCTGCGCCGACTGCAGCGCCGCCGGCAGCGGCACCCAGCACGGGCAGGGCGGACGTCGATGTCGTGTTGCTGTCCTTCTGGGCGATGACTCCGGTGGGTGCCGTGGCAATGTCCACCGGCGCGGTAATGGGGCCCGTGGTTGCCTCGAAGAGCAGCATGCCGGGAACCGCTGCGTGCGCGGCGTCAATATCGCCGTTGCGGATGGCCTCGGCGGCTTCCGACAGCTTGATGGCGTTGGCCGGGCGGTTCTTGGGGTCCTTGGACAGCATGGACATCAGCAGCGCGCGGACCGGTTTGGGCAGGGTCTCCGGAAGCGGCGGCGGGGCGTCGTTGACCTGCGCCAGGGCAATGGCGATCTGGGATTCGCCGGAGAAGGGCCGGTGCCCGGTGAGGCACTCGTAACCGATCACGCCGAGTGAGTAGATGTCCGAGGCGCCGGTAGCGGTCTGGCCGGTGGCCTGCTCGGGGGCGAGGTACTGGGCGGTGCCCATTACCTGGCCTGTCTGTGTCAGCGGGACCTGGTCGGCCAGGCGGGCGATGCCGAAGTCGGTGACCTTGACGCGGCCGTCGGGGGTGATCAGCAGGTTACCGGGTTTGATGTCGCGGTGGACCAGCCCCTGGGCGTGGGCGACGGAAAGGGCGCGGGCGGTCTGCGCCATCATGGACAGCGTCCGGTCCGGGGACAGTACCTGCTCGTGCTCGATGATGCTGCTCAGCGGCTGGCCCGGAACGAGCTCCATGACCAGGTAGGCCGAGCCATCCTCCTCGCCGTAGTCAAAGACATTGGCGATGCCCACGTGGTTCAACAGGGCGGTGTGGCGTGCCTCGGCGCGGAACCTCTGGAGGAAACCGGGGTCACCGGTGTATTCCTCCTTGAGTACCTTGATGGCGACAATCCGGCCCAGGACCTGGTCCTTGGCCTTCCAGACCTCTCCCATCCCGCCGATCGCAATCCGCGTGGTCAGCTGGAATCTGCCGCCGAGGGTGATTCCCGTTGTAGGCCTCACTTATTCAACACCGCCTCAAAAATCTTCTTCGCGTTCGGACTGGTTAGCTGTGCGCCGGTGGTGATGTCGACGCCTTCCATGACGATGGTGACACTCACCTCCGGGTTGTTCGCCGGGGCAAACCCGGTGAACCATGAGTTGTTCAGGCCGTTGCCCAGTTCAGCGGTTCCGGTCTTGCCGGCCACTTGGACGCCGGGGACGGCCGCCCCGCGGGCTATGCCCTGGCTCACCGCACTGGTCATCCATTCGGTGATCTGGCGGGCAATTTCCGGGGTGGTGGACGTCCGGAGCGCTTCAGGCTGGGGCTCGTCAATGACCCTGAGGTCCGGGGACCGCACGGTCTTGACCAGGCTGGGGCTCATCTGGACGCCGTTGTTGGCGATGGCCGAGGTCATCAAGGCAATTTGCAGCGGAGTGGCGCGCACGTCCTTCTGGCCGATGGCGGACTGGGCCAGGCCTGGCCCGTCCATGTCATCGGGGAATCCGCTGCCCCTGGCGTAGGCGAGCTTGAGCTGGTCGCCCAGATCCTCGCCGAAGCCGAATTTTGCGGCCTGCTCGGCGATGGCGTCGCGGCCTAGGTCGAGGGCAATGCTGGCGAACGGCGTATTGCAGGATTGCTGCAGGGCGAAGGCAAAGCTGGCCTTGTCCTGGGTGTAGCAGTTGCCTCCGGCGTAGTTCGGCAGTTTGTACTGGATCCCAGGGAAGGGCATCTCGGCCGGGTTGGGGAGCACGCTGTCCTTGTTGTACTTCCCTGAGGCGAGGGCCGCGGCGGTATCCACCAGCTTGAAGACTGATCCCGGAGCGAGCAACTCGCCCGTGGGTCCGCTGACATTCTGGTTCAGGTTGATGCCGGGGACCTTGACCAGCTCGTTGATGTTGGTGGTTTCGGCGTTGGGGTCCTGGGTGGCGATCAGGTTGGGGTCATAGGACGGCTTGGACACTATGGCCAGGATGGCGCCGGTCTTGGGGTTGGTGACCACAATGGATCCCCGCTGGCCGTCCGGGATGAGGTCGTAGGCGAGCTTCTGGATGGCGGGATCGATGGTGAGTTCCGCCGAGGCGCCCTTCGGCTGGTTGCCCAGGAAGAGCTGGCCGATCCGGTCGAAGAACTGCTGGTCGGAGCTGCCGGCCAACTGGGCGTTCATGGCAACTTCCAGGCCGGTGGCACCGTAGTTCTTCGAGAAGTAGCCCGTGATGCCTGCATAGAGTGCTGGCTGCGCGTAGGTCCGCTGGAACTGGCAGACCTCCGAGGTGCCTTCCACCGATTCGGCCACCGGCTCCCCGCCCACGATGATGGCGCCGCGGTCGTTGCAGTAATTCTGCAGAATGGCCCGCTGGTTCAGGGGGTTGCCCTTGAGGTCATCGGCACCGACCACCTGGACGAAGCTGATGGCGCCGAAGATCAGGGCAAACATGGCGATCGCTGCCACCCAGGAATTACGGATTGCTTGGTTCACGCTCGTTTCACCGCCTCGGTGGGAGTATCAATTCCTGCAGGTTCCGCAGCGCCGCCGGGAGGAAGTGGTGTGGTGTCCACCGGTCCCCGCGCCGTATGGGAGATCAGCAGGAGCAGGCCAACGATGATCCAGTTGGCCAGCAGCGACGAACCGCCGGCGGCAAGGAACGGCGTGGTCAAGCCGGTCAGCGGGATCAGTCGTGTGACTCCGCCGATCACCACGAAGCACTGAAGGGCGATGGCGAAGGAAAGTCCGCAGGCCAGCAGTTTCCCGAAGGCATCCCGGGTGCCCAGTGCTGCCCGGAACCCTCGCGTGAACAGCATGACGTACATCAGCACTACGGCGAACAGTCCGATCAGGCCCAGCTCCTCGCCGATGGACGCGATGATCATGTCGCTGTTGGCGAAGGGGACCAGGTCCGGCCGGCCCTGGCCCAGGCCGGTACCCACCAGGCCGCCGTTGGCCATGCCGAAGAGTCCCTCGATGACTTGCCGGCTGCCGGTCTCGTACACGTCTGGGCTGAAGGCGTTCAGCCAGCCATAGATGCGGACTTCGACATGGGAAAACACCTGGGCTGCCACGAAGCCGCCGCCCAGGATGAGGCCCAAGCCGATAACCACCCAGCTGATACGGCTGGTGGCCACGTAGATCATCACGATGAACAGGCCGAAGAACAGCACGGAAGACCCGAGGTCGCGCTGGAAGATCAACACGCCGATGCTCACCAGCCAGGCGGTGATCATGGGCCCCATGTCCTTGAACCGGGGGAACTGCAGCGGGCCGATCTTGCGGCCAGCCAGCAGAATGAGGTCGCGGTTGGAGGAAAGATAACCGGCGAAGAATATAGCCAGGGTGATCTTGGCGATCTCACCCGGCTGGAATGTCATGGGACCCACCCGGATCCAGACCCGGGCGCCCAGGATTTCGCCGGCCGAGATGCCGGGCACCAGTGGAAGAATCAGCAGGAGCGCGCTCACAGCCAGCGAGATGTAGGTGAAGCGACGGAGGACCCGGTGGTCCTTGAGGAACCAGATCACGCCGATGGCCACGGCCATGGCGATCAGGGTCCAGCGCAGCTGGTTGTTGCCGGTGTCCTCCCCGGGGGCGTCGAGGCGGTGGATCATCGCGAGACCCAGGCCGTTGAGTGCCACCACCAAGGGAAGTATCACCGGATCGGCATATTTAGCCCGGATTCGCAGGACAACGTGGAAGACCAGGGCGGCCACCGCGAGGAGGCTGGACTGGAACCAGAAATCGGAGTCGAACGCCTTCGCCTGGTCAACGCCCACCAGCATGTTGGCGCCGATGCCCACAGACAGGGCGAGGATCAGCAGCAACAGTTCCACGTTGCGCCGGGGCTTGGGGATGGTGCTGAGCTGGCTCACTGGCCCCCCTCACAGGCGGTAGTGGGGGTGGGTGAGGCGGCAGGGGCCGGCGCTGCCGCAGGAGCGGACGGGTCCGGCGACGGGACAGGTGCGGTGGGTGTTGCAGCCGGCGCAGTTGTTGGGGCCGGAGTGGGCGAGGGGGTCAGGCACTCATCCGGCGGAGCAATGGTGCCGGTGCCTTCGAGGTTCTTCACGATCCGCTGGGCGTCGTAGAGGTCACGCGCGGGAACTGTCTGCCGGACGCGCTGCTGGGAGAACTGGGGCAAGGAATCCATCCGGATCTCTGTTACGGCTTCGAGGGTTGAAAGCTGAAGGGGACCAAGCCGCTGCGACACACCGTTGTAGATGGCCACGCGGGAATCGTATTCCCCGATGTAGTAGCGGGTCTGGGTCCAGGCGTAGCCGAGCCAGAGGCCCACGGTCAGCACCACCAGCACGGACGCGGCGATGGATAAAGTGACCCAGCGGCGGGGTTTGGGCTGTCCCAGGAGGTCATCCGCCTCCGCAACGGGGGCGTCGGCCTTGTGCGTCAGGACGGTGGCGGCCCGCCGGGCCACGGTGCGGCCGGCGATGGTGGGAATGGAGCCGGACTCGGCCGCAGTGGCCGCAGCACCGACGAGTTCGTGCGGGCGCGATGCGAGTTCCTGCCGCAGCACTTCGGCCGAAAGGTGCTCGCCGAGATGGGGGTCGGTGGAGGGCGGGGGTTCCTTTGCGGCTGGCTTTTCGGGGGCTTTGTCGGCGGCGGGCTTTTTGTCGTCGGCCGCCTCGGGGTCCGGTGAAGCGCTGGCGGCCTCGCCGCCCGCGGCGAGGGCTTCGGTGAGCAGCTGTGAAGGGATGATGTCGACGGCGGCGGTACTGACGTCGTCGGACGTTTCCTCGGTGATTTCCACCATGACCACGGTGACGTTGTCCGGTGAGCCGGCTTCCAGCGTCAGGTTAATCAGGGTTTCGACGCACTCACGCAGATCTTTTGTCTCGCGGACGGTCCGTTCCACCACATGTCCGGCCACATAGTTGAGCCCGTCCGAGCACAGCAACCAGCGCTCCCCGGGTTTGACGTCCAGGGTGTCCAGATCCAGCTCGGGGCTGGCGTCGACGTCGCCTAGAACGCGCATGAGGACGTTTTTGTGCGGGTGGGTTTCGGCCTCTTCGGGCCGGAGCCGGCCCTCATCGATCAGCCGCTGGACGAACGTGTGGTCCACGCTGACCTGTTCAAACTCGCCATCACGCAGGCGGTACGCCCGGGAGTCGCCGATATGCGCGAAGTGCAGCTTGCCCTCGGCGAGCAGCAGGGATGTGACGGTGGTGCCCATGCCGGCGAGCTTGGGGTTGATATGCACCAGCTCGGATAGCAGGGAGTTGGCCGTCTGGATCTCGTCGGCGAGGACCGTGCCGGCGTCGCCGTCGTAGTCGCCGTGGTCCAGATGCAGCATGTCCAGCACGGTGGCGGCGGAGGCAACATCGCCGCCCGCGTGGCCACCCATGCCGTCCGCGACCACTGCCAAATGGCGGCCGACGTACGCCGAGTCATCATTCTTGGCCCGGATGCGTCCCACATCCGAGCGCGCGGCATAGCGCATGATGAGGGGCCGCTGGACGGGTGTGGCCCCGCCGGCGGGAATGTCAGCGGCCATGGCTACGGCCTCAATTCGATGACCGTCTTGCCGATCCTCACGGGTACACCAAGCTCAACGGGCAGAGCCCGGGTAAGTTGCTGGTCGGCCAAGTAGGTGCCGTTGGTGGAGCCAAGGTCCTCGATGAACCATCGACTGCCTTGCGGGAACAACCGCGCGTGGCGGCCGGAGGCGTAGTCGTCCTCAAGTACCAGTGTGGCTTCCTGAGCGCGGCCCAACAGGATGGGGCTGGCGGCCAGGGGGATGGTGGTTCCCTTGAGCGGACCTTCGGTGACCACCAGTTGGTGGGCCTGCTGCTTGAGCGGCTGCGGCGGAGCCTCGGCCAGTTCCGGGTTTTTGCGGACCTGACGGGCGGTGGGGGTGCCTGCGGCGGCTTTGCGGCCCACCATCAGGTCCCTGCGCATGGCCGAAACGATGCTGAAGACGAGGACCCAGAGCAGGATCAGGAACCCAAACCGCAGGGCAGTGATGGTCAGGTCACTCATGGGCGGCCCCCAGGGTTGGCGGGAAGCAGGCGGAAGATGATCTTTGTCCGTCCCATCGTGATGGTGGAGCCGTCGGTCAGTTCGGTGCTGCCTGCCAGTTTATGGCCGTTGACGTAGCTGCCGTTAGTGGAGCCGAGGTCCACAGCGCTGGTGACGCCGCTGGCGGTGCGGATCTCGAGGTGGCGGCGCGAGACGCCGGTGTCGTCAATCAGGATGTCGGCCTCGGAGGACCGGCCCAGGACGACGGAGGGGGCATTAAGCGAGTAGCGCTGGCCGTCGATGTCCAGGACGGGCTGCAGCCGTACGGGCGGGCGGCTGGGGGCTGCGGGCATGTTGGGCCTGGCCGAGGAGACTCCGGGGCCGGCTTTGGACTTCTCAGTGGAGGAGACGATCTCGAAGTTGCCAGCGCGAAGATCCTCGGACCGGCGGAAAGAGATCCGCACCGAGCCCTGGAGGGTGTAGCCCTGGCTCCGGACGTGGTTGATGACGACGTCGCAGAGTTCTTCGGCCAGCGGCGTGCCCCAGTCCTGAGCCCTCCTGAAGTCGTCATCACTGAGTTGGACGTCGAAGACATTGGGGGCCAGTGTGCGGCCGGCGGCGATGGTGAGGGCTTTGTTGTCCACCTCGCGGCGGAGCCGGCTGGCGATTTCCACAGGTTCAACCTGGGCGCGCGAACCGGTGGAGAAGACACCGCGGACGGCTTTTTCGATGCCGCGCTCGACCTTGTCCAGCAATCCCATGGTCCTTCTCCTTTCCCCCCGGCAGCGGGGCAGTTTTCGTTCCGGAACTCAGCCAACAATGCTGTTCAGAACCCAGCAGCCTGCCTGGCAGTGGCAGGCACTACTACATCAGATACTACTGGGCAGGCCTGTGAATGACCTTAATCCACAACGGCCAGGCCCCCGGAAAAGTTCGCTAGGGGTTCCATGCCGGCCCCCTCCCGGCGGGGAATTTGACCCCTCCCGAGGCTCAATTGGTGTTTTGCCGCCGATGTCCGTTATGCTTGATCTCGCTGCTTTTACAAGGTTGCGGATCCGGGAAACCGGCCGTAATTCATGGAAAAAGAAGTTGCGCGCGAGTGGCGGAACGGCAGACGCGCTGGCTTCAGGTGCCAGTGTCCGAAAGGGCGTGGGGGTTCAAATCCCCCCTCGCGCACGCAATCAAGGGAGCCCCGGTCTTCGGACCGGGGTTCCTTTCTTTAACGCCGGGGCGGTCCTTAACGCTGGGCCGCGAATCCGGCATGCCGCGGGCGTAACTGTGGGTATAGCATGCGAGTGACACCCGCTGGATCATGCGGCCGGAGGACTGCTCATGCTGACATTGGGCGCAATTGATATGGAAATGCTGCAACTCGCCCTCGATTCCCCGTCCGACTGGGATTCCAGGTACTGGTTCGACCCCCGCGCGGGAGAGACCAGCCTCTGGCTGAGGGACTCGCTTGACGAAGCCGAAGAGTCCGAGGAAGACCTCGAAGCACGCGGCGCCATCCTAGTGGAACCGATAAGACCGTATGAGGCCTACCGCGACATGGAATCGTTCATCGCGGATGTGCGGGATGAACGCGCCAAGGACCTGCTCTGGCGCGCAATAGACGGCAAGGGAGCATTCCGGCGTTTCAGGAACACGCTCGCAGAGTTCCCCGAGCTTCAGACCCTATGGTTCTCATTCCATAACCGAGCCATGCGGCGCCGCGCCATAGAGTGGTTGGCGGAATCTGGTGTGGTGGAACAGGATGAGGCTGAGAAAGCCCTGCGCCTACTCGCGTAACGCCCCGAAGCCCGCAATAAGGGCCTCAAGCCCCAGGCTGAACGCCACGTCTGCAGGTTTCTCGTGCCCCAGCGCGGCCAGGCTCCGGACGGCACCCGTAAAGCTCGGCGTCGATTCCGCCATGCTGCCGGAATCGAAAATGTCGGCTGGGGCCGTGACGTCGTAGGCGGATCCGAAGATGAAGGATTCCAGGGCCACGATGGCGGACACGATCCGCTCCTCCGGGAATCCGGCCGCCCGGAAGCCGGCACTGACGGTCTCATACATGGCGAGGGTCTGCGGTGCGTCAGTCACGGGAAGTACTGCGATGACGGGAATCAGGGGCGTGTGCTCCGCGAAGACGTCCCGGTAACTCCAGGCCCACTTCCGCACGGCGGACTCCCAAGGTTCCGCCGCGAATGCGGTCACATCCACCAGGGCAGTCAAATGGTCTTCCACGAGGAGGAGCACGTCCCGCTTGGATTCCACATGGTTATAAAGGGCCGACGGCGCCACGTGCAGTGAGCGGGCCAGTGCGGCCATGGTGAGACCGTCGTAGCCGTCCTTGCCGATGAGCCGCAGGGCTGCTGCCGTGATGCCCGCCTGGTCCAGGACAGCCGCGGCGGGCCGCCCCACGCGGCGCCGCGCCCCACCGGTTTGCGGCACGGGTTCGCGTTCCGTGGCAGTTCGTGAAGCGGCTGGTGATGCCGGCATTGCTGGCCTTTCTGCGGGCAGATGTCTCCAGCATTATTCCACCCGGCTCTTCCTTGCGGACCGCAAAACAGCTATAGTTCTAATAAATGAATGGCATTCATTTAGTGGTTCGTGTCGCTCGACCGGCCATAGAGAGGACATCATGCTGAATCTTGACCGTGACGTTGTGATCGTTGGCGCTGGACCCTCCGGGCTCACTGCTGCCCGCGAGCTGAGGAAGGCCGGCCTCAGCGTGGCAGTGCTGGAAGCACGGGACCGCGTGGGCGGCCGAACCTGGACCGACACCATTGACGGGGCCATGCTGGAAATCGGCGGCCAGTGGGTCTCCCCGGATCAGACCGTACTGCTGGAGCTCCTGGACGAGCTCGGGCTGAAGACATACTCCCGCTACCGGGAGGGCGAGTCCGTCTACGTCGGCGCCGACGGGAAGAAAACCCGCTACACCGGTGATTCCTTCCCGGTGAGCGCAGCCACCGGGGCGGAAATGGACAAGCTGATCGGCATTCTGGACGGCCTCGCCGCGGAAATCGGCGCCACCGAGCCGTGGGCCCATCCCAAGGCCCGTGAGCTGGACACCATCTCCTTCCACCACTGGCTGCGCCGGAACTCCGCCGACGAGGAGGCCTGCAACAACATTGGCCTGTTCATCGCCGGAGGCATGCTCACCAAGCCCGCGCTCGCGTTTTCGGCACTGCAGGCGGTCCTGATGGCAGCGTCCGCCGGGTCCTTCAGCCACCTCACCGACGAGGACTTCATCCTGGACAAGCGGGTCATAGGCGGGATGCAGCAGGTGTCCCTGCTGCAGGCAGCGGAACTGGGTGCCGACGTCGTACTTAACAGTCCGGTGCGCACGGTCCGCTGGGAGGATGCCGGAGAAGGCGGACACCGCGTCAGCGTTGTTTCGGAGCGCGCCACCGTGAATGCGCGTTTTGTGATCATGGCGGTGCCACCGAACCTTTACTCACGCGTCTCTTTTGACCCGCCGCTTCCGCGGCGGCAGCACCAGATGCACCAGCACCAGTCGCTGGGCCTGGTGATCAAGGTCCACGCCGTTTACAGCACGCCGTTCTGGCGTGAAGACGGACTCTCCGGAACGGGTTTCGGTGCCGGTTCGCTGGTCCAGGAGGTGTACGACAACACCAACCACGGTGATTCACGGGGAACCCTGGTGGGCTTCGTCTCGGATGAAAAGGCCGACGCCGTCTTCGAGCTGACTGCCGAGGACCGCCGCCGCGCCATCCTGGAATCGATTGCCGGGTTCCTGGGGGACAAGGCCCTGGAACCCGAGGTCTACTACGAATCCGACTGGGGCTCCGAGGAATGGACCCGGGGCGCGTACGCGGCCAGCTACGATCTGGGCGGCCTGCACCGTTACGGCAAGGACCAGCACACTCCTGTGGGCCCGATCTACTGGTGCTCCTCGGACCTCGCCGCCGAAGGCTACCAGCACGTTGACGGAGCCGTCCGCATGGGCCAGCGCACAGCGGCGCGAATCGTGGACGCGGCGGGCACTTCCCATGCGACAAACGAGGCAGCCGCCGCCGTTGGCTGAGCGCACCAGCTCCAACCCATTCAGCGTCGAATGAAAGAGAGGCACGGCCATGAGTCCCAAAGAAGTGACAGCACAGCCACCCCGCGCCCCGGGCAATGGCCTGGCTGAAAAGGGCCTGAGCGGGAAGGGCCTGAAGGCGGGCGCGGTGGGATTGCTGGGCGCCGTCGTCATCGGTGTCTCCTGCATCGCGCCGGCGTACACGCTGACCGCGGCGCTGGGGCCAACGGTTTCGGAAGTGGGGGTTCAGCTGCCGGCGATCTTCCTGGTGGGCTTTATCCCCATGATCCTGGTGGCGTTCGGCTACCGCGAACTGAACAATGCCATGCCCGACGCCGGCACCTCGTTCACGTGGGCATCGCGCGCCTTTGGTCCGTGGATCGGCTGGATGGGTGGCTGGGGGCTGATTGCGGCCACCATCATTGTGCTGTCCAACCTGGCGGCCGTCGCCGTGGACTTTTTCTACCTCATGCTGGCCCAGCTTTTCGGCAACCCGGAATTGGGCGAGCTGAGCAAGAACCTTCCGCTGAACATCGCCACCACCCTGGTGTTCATCGCCCTGGCTTGCTGGATTTCCTATCGGGGCATGGAAGCCACGAAGGGCGTGCAGTATGTATTGGTGGCGTTCCAGTTGCTGGTGCTGGGCTGGTTTGCTGTAGCTGCCTTCAGTCACGTGGCCAACGGCTCGGCGTTTGATGCGACTGCCATTTCGCCCGACTGGTTTAACCCATTCGCGGTCGGATCCTTCTCAGCCTTTGCTGCCGGGGTTTCCCTCTCCATCTTCATTTACTGGGGCTGGGACGTCACGCTGACCATGAACGAGGAAACCAAGAATCCGGAGAAGACTCCGGGACGGGCGGCAACCGTCACCGTGGTGGTGATTGTCGCGATCTACATGACCGTCGCGCTGGCCACCCTGTCCTTCGCAGGGGTGGGCGAAACCGGCCTCGGTGCCGGGAATCCGGACAACCAGTCGAGCATCTTTGCTGTTCTGTCCGGGCCGGTGATGGGACCGTTCGCCATCCTGATGTCCCTCGCCATCCTGAGCAGTTCGGCGGCCTCGCTGCAGTCCACGTTTGTGTCTCCGGCGCGGACCATGCTGTCGATGGGCCACTACAAAGCACTCCCGGGACGCTTCGGCAAGGTCAGCCCGCGCTTCAAGTCCCCGAGCTACGCCACGATCGCGGCGGGCCTTGCCGCAGCGGCCTTCTACGTCATCACCCGGACCACCTCGGAGAACGCGCTCTGGGACACCATCACGGCGCTGGGCATGATGATCTGCTTCTACTACGGCATCACAGCGCTGGCATGCGTCTGGTTCTTCCGGGCCCAGGCGTTCAGCAATGGCCGCGCCTTCTTCTTCAAGTTCCTGGCGCCGCTGCTGGGTGGAGTCATCCTGCTGGTGATGTTCTTCAAGACCGCCGCCGATTCCATGGACCCCGAGTACGGCTCCGGATCATCGGTGGGCGGGCTGGGGATGGTGTTCATCCTGGGCATGGGCGTGATCCTGCTGGGCGTGGTGATCATGCTGGTGATGTCCCGGCTGCGGCCCGAGTTCTTCAAGGGGCAGGTGCTGGCACGCGGGAACTGAGTGTCGCTGAGTGGCACTGCGCATTCGCTGCCCTGAACCGCATGAGCTGCCCTGCCCCGCAACGCTTGTGCAGGGCAGGGCACCCTGGGCTTAGCGGACTGCAGCGACAGGCTCCAGGGCCGCCTCGGATTCGGAAATCTCGGCTGGCTGCTCCGGCCTCGGTGTGCTGCGGCGTTCCTTCAGGAAATAGACCAGCCCGGCGGCCAGCGTGGACGCCGCGGCCAAGGCAAAGAGGCCGGGGACAACGCTGCCGGTGCTCTCCTTGATGAGGCCGAATCCGAACGGGGCGACAAAGCCGCCGAGGTTGCCTAGGGAGTTTATGATTGCGATGGCCGGGGCGAGGACCATCGGGTGGAGTCCGGACTGCGGGATGGTCCAGAACAGTGGCGAGGCGCTCTTGAAGCCCATGGCGGCAATGGCCAGGAAAACCAGCGCCAGGACCGGCGTGGCGACGGCAGCGGCCAGCGTGCCCACGGCGGCGACCAGGAGTGCCACCACCAGCAGCGGGCGCTTGGACTTCGCCTTGTCCTGCATTTTGGCGGCGAAATACATCGCGACGACGGCGCACACCCACGGGATGGCGGACAGGAAGCCGACGCTCAGGTCCGTGGTGTCGGGAATCTGCTTCACGATGGTGGGAAGCCAGAACGTGTTGGCATAAATGGAGAGCTGGATGGAGAAGTAGATGCCGCAGAGCAGCAGGATCTGCGGGTTCAACAGCATCTTCCAGCGGTTGACCTTCCCGTCGGAGGTTGTGGCGTGCAGGGCGTCCTCCGCCGCGATGGCGTCGACAAGGGCTGTCTTTTCACCGGCTGAGAGCCATTTCGCGTCCTGGATCTTCGCATCCAGCAGGAAGAAGACCACAATGCCGACCACCACGGAGAGCAGGCCTTCGAAGCCGAACAGCCACTGCCAGCCGCGGATGCCCACGAAATCATGAAGGCTGAGGAGAATTCCGGCGATGGGACCGGAGAGTGCTGCGGCAATGGACGAGCCGGCGATGAAGATGGCCGTCGCCTTGCCGCGCTGGCCCGCGGGAACCCAGCGGGCGAAGTAGAAGATGACGGCCGGGAAGAACCCGGCTTCGGCGGCGCCGAGCAGGAACCGAAGCACGTAGAACATCATTTCGTTCTGGACAAAGGCCATCAGGAACGAGACGATGCCCCAGCTGACCATGATGCGGGCCAGCCACACCTTGGCGCCGAACTTCTCCATCATCACGTTGCTGGGAAGTTCGAAGATGGCGTAGGCGATGAAGAACAGCCCTGCCCCGAAGCCGTAGGCCGCAGCTCCGATGCCGACGTCGGCCTCAAGATGCTCGTGGGCGTAGCCGATACTGGAGCGGTTGAGTTGGTTGCACACCAGCATGATGAGCATAATGGGCAGAACCCGCTTGAAAAACTTCTTCGTGGCGATGGCCACATCCGTGACAGCGGTGTCTACAGACTGCATGCGTATTCCTTCGAATTGGTGCGGCGGGGTCCGGGGACCCGGGTGCCGGCGCTGTTGTTCGCGCCACAACGAGTTGAACCACTTTATTCAGGAATTCCGATGCCCGTCCAACACGAATAGTGCATTGTTTGATGCTGTAAGGCATTGCATCAGGCGAGGACGCAACACCCTAGGCGCAATGCCGTTCGGTTAGTCGTCTGGGTCGGGTGTCAAGATTCTCGTGGTGAGTGTCGCGGGGTAGGTTCGGCGGTCGATGGCACGGCCTTTGGCCCGGTATT